>JAJFIP010000169.1 GCA_021774875.1 Emcibacter sp. | reverse complement strand
TATTTTGCCGTGAAAATTCCCCACCAATGGTCCCGCCCCCGGCCATCCCAACCTTATAAGTGGTCGTTTGCCAGGGTATTTCTGCCTTATCCAGATAGGCGCGGGTCCAGGCAATATATTCTGAATTGGCCGTATTACCCTGACCGTAAAGTTTTAAATTCACCCCAAAGCCCAGACGTGGTGCATTATCTGTTTCCCACGCAGAGGGCTTAATGGGATTAATCCCCGGATTGACATCTATGGAAACCATCCTTGAATTCCGCAAGGTTTTTTTCAGGGTCACTTCCCGATATTTTGGTCCCAGCTTGCTTTCGAGCATTCTCGACACAAGAGTGGAAAAATAGGCAGACTTTGCGCCAGTATTGTTCCGATTACCTGCCTCCTCATTATCAACCAGATAGGCCATGGCCGTTTTTCCGGGAACTTTCAGTCTGGCAATAGCGCGCATAGCCACATAAGATGCCAGACGGTCATCCTGCCCGTATGCTGCAATCAGACCCCGGTCAAAACCAAGGTCACGGGGCGCATAAGCCGGAACCAGAGCAAGTTCAGCAGATACAAGATCCGCGGCAGATATTTGGTAAGCCCCCTTCAGGTGATCCATAACCTTGGCTTCTATTCCACCAAAACCCGGGATATGGCTCACTATGGGGTCAAGATCTTCTTTTTTGATAAGATCCTTGACTTTTTTATCACCGAAACCCCGGTCGACATGAGGGGACAGGTCGGCAATCATGAATATGGGATCGTCTGGCTTCAATCCGACGTTTATCTGGACAGTTGTACCATCCTTCTTATCCACCCTGCCCATCAGGGCCAAAGGGACATTGGTCCACTGATAATTTTTTATGCCGCCATGAAAATTGGTCTGAAACAAGGCAAATTCCCCACTGCCATATAAGGGACGGCCTTTTAATTCCAGCCGCGGTGAATCAATATGCGCGCCCACCACCCGAAACCCTCTTTCCAGACTATCCTTGCCAATAACCATGAATGATATGGCCCGGTCCCGGTTGACATCATAATAACGCGCTCCCGGCGTCATGGGAGAATTATCCCTGAGCGGAGCGAAGCCATTACTTCTGGCAAATTTTACCGCCTCTTCAACAAAGGACAGTTCCGTGCGGGCCTTGCCAATAAAAATTTTATAATTTTCGGCAAAAGCATATATCTGCTTTATTTTTTTCTGATCCAGACCCATCCATGATGAACGACACTTCAGATTATCCTGACAATCCGTTTTTGCTTCACTTGCCATTACAAAAACGACTAATGAAATCAGGGTGATACATATCATTCCCAGAAATTGCTTCACGTTTTTTAAACTCATTATTTTCACGAAAACTCCCAACATTCATTGCTTTTTTAATTCAAGACATTAAATATTAAGCCTGAACATCCACAGAATTGCATCATATTTATGAGTTTACAATCAAATTATGACCCAAATCATGCCTATGAAGTCCTCAACGCAGAGGGATCTGCGGACATTATCCTGATTTGTGAACATGCCAGCAATCATATCCCGCCTGAATATAATAATCTGGGACTGGAAAAAGATTTCCTGACCAGACATATCGCCTGGGATATAGGTATGTCATGCCTGACCCGGCAGCTATCTGCCCGGCTTGATGCTCCCGCCATTATAGCAACATTTTCAAGATTGCTGATTGATCCCAACCGCGAAGAAGACCATGCAGGTCTGATTCCCCTGACCAGCGATAATACGACGATTCCCGGTAATCAAAACCTATCCCGAAGTGAGATAACCAAACGTAAAGAAATATATTATCATGGCTTCCATAACCGGGCGCAGGAAATGGTCAGCAACAGGGTCAGAGCCGGTTATGTGCCGCTAATTTGCGGCATGCATAGCTTTACCCCGCATATGAATGGGTTTAGTCGTCCGTGGCCAGTGGCTATGCTGTGGAACAAGGATCCGCGTCTGGCACATGCCCTGATCAACAGCCTGACTGCACGGGGGTTTAATGTGGGTGAAAATCAGCCCTATTCCGGGCGGGATTTGTTTTTTACCATGAACCGCCACGGCGATGAACATGGACTGCCCCATGTGACCATTGAAATCCGCCAGGATGAAGTTCATGAGCCGGAAGCCATTGACAAATGGACTACTATATTAGCAGAAGACCTGTCATTTATCACGCAGGATAGTGCCGTAAGAACTATCAAAAAATATTAAAGGAAACCGTAAATGGATAATCAAACCCGTATGGAAATCGAAGCCGCCGCTTTCAGAAGATTATTGTCCCACCTGGCCAAACGTACAGATGCCCAGAATATTGACCTTATGGGTCTATCAGGCTTTTGCCGCAATTGTCTGGCCAACTGGTATCAGGACGCAGCCGGGGAAAAGGGAATTACCCTCGACAAACAGCAGGCCCGTGAGATCATATATGGTATGCCCTATTCGGAATGGGTCGAAAAATACCAGACCAAAGCCACCGAAGAACAGATGCAATTGATGGAAGACAGCCTGAAAAAAAATCAGTAAATGTAAATCCAACTTACTGACTGTTGACAGTAACAGCTGAAAAACTCAGTCCATCAGAATTAATACCGGCACTCAGAACACCAAGAAGTTTCATATCTGATAACCGGAAATGAGCAATTGTTCCCACATTGGTATTGGCAACGAACACTTCTCCGTTTACGGCGATTATGCCTACTGGTATGAGCCCGCCATCACTTTGACGTTTCTTTTTTTCAATTTTTGCATCACTATTTGACAGTGTTCGGAATAACCTTTTTCGGCTTTTTACATCAAATACTTCAATGGTGTCTTCCACTGCATTAGTAACCAGTGCCTGATTATTTGAGCTGATAACCACCCGTATGGGAAATTTACCAGTCGGGATTTTATCTTTAATTGTCAGGGTTTCTGCATCCAGAATGGTGAGAGTATCTTCGGCGCGGTTGCTTACCCAGACTTCAGATCCGTCAGGGGTAATTGCGATACCTTCGGACCCTTTTCCGGTTTTTACATTTCGCCCTTCGGTCGTTCCTGACAAGTCAATAGCCGTGATCGAATCAGACATTAAATTGGCCACATAGGCCATTTTCTGATCGGGTCCGACAGCGACCATATGCGACCCGGCCTGTCCGGTTTTAAAGCTTTTGATAACAACTCGCTTTTCAATGTCCATCAAGGTGAGTTCCCCGGTCCCTTCTGTGGTCACAACGGCATGTTTTCCATCGGCAAGCCATTGAATACCATGTGGCCGTGAAGCCATTTTCAGCCTGATTAGGCCAATAACTTTTGCTGATTGAATGTCAATGACTGAAACCGTACTTCCCGGGATGATTGATCCGTAATTTGCCACAATAGCGGTCTTCCCATCCGGCGATACATCTACTTCATGGGGCGTTGCTCCTACTGAAATTTTTACGATTTCAGTGGCGCTGGGAAAATCAATCAAAGATACAGTATCTTCCGATTTATTGACGACCAGCAACGTACCATCCAGCGCATAAGCCGCAGGAACCATGACGGTCACTAAACATATTCCAAACAAACATCTCATAAAATTAAATCGACTGATTTTTAGCATAATATTTTCCTTGAAAATCCTGAGATTGGAAATAGCGAAGGGTGATTTTTGCACCTTTATCAAATTTTTACAACATGTTTCAAAATCATATTGCCTTATTATCATTGGCTCTATATTGTCCCCTTTCATTTAATTCAGGAGTAAATATTTATGAGTGATGTTGGCGGTATCGCACAGGATGTATTGCGTTCATTTGTCGAACGTGTTGAAAGACTGGAAGAAGAAAAGAAAAATCTGGCAGACGATATCAAGGACGTCTATTCAGAGGCAAAATCGTCGGGGTTTGATGTGAAAATTCTGCGCCAAATTGTCAGAATGCGCAAAATGGAAGATCACGATAGACAGGAACAGGAAGCACTGGTCGATCTCTATGCCCATGCACTGGGCATGATCCGTGGTTAATCTTCTTTATTTTCATTAATAGCATCAACGATTTTCTGGGTACGGGCATCAGAGCGCGAGCCATGAACAACGATAATTGCATGAATGATAGTAATCGCCCATAGAATGAATCCACCCATAATCACGAATACTATTCCCAATATCCAAAACACGGCATTAATGATGGCTTGAAATATTTTTCCCTCAATGAGCAAAGCCAGTGGTGGAATAAGAATTGCCAGTAAATAAATCATGATCGAGAATCTCCATTTTTCCTGATTGAAGACAGTGTGGCAAATCTGATGATAAATTTAAAGACTTTTTTCTGCTTAATCTTAAGACAGGTCGTCATCAAGGCCAAATTCAGCAACCTTGCGGTAGAGGGTTGATCGACCAACGCCCAGACGGCGGGCAACCTCAGTCATACGGCCATTATATTTTTCCAGTGCGAAACTGATCATATCCTGCTCCACATCCTGAATAGTCCTGATATTGCCATCTTCATCCAGACCGGACAGAATATTTTTTGCCATAATAGTTTGATTCTGATCACTTTCAAAACCGCCAATATCCCCTTTACGTCTGGTTTGATTTTGTGTGACAGACAGCCGATATATATTTGAGTGAATTTGCGGAAAATCATCCCTGACAATGACACTGTCCTCTGACAGGATAACCGCTCTGAATAATGCATTTTCCAATTGTCGCACATTACCCGGCCAGTTATAGGATTTCAGCAGCTCCATTGCATCCGGCGAAATTTCTTTATTGGAATAGCCTTCTGAAATGCTGATATTTTCAATGAAATGGGGAACCAGATTCTCAATATCGCCTTTTCGGTCCCTGAGTGGCGGTAAATGAATGGGGAATATATTGAGACGATAATATAGATCCTCACGAAATTCACCCGCTTCCACCATATCCTTAAGATCTCGATTGGTTGCTGAAATCAGCCTGACATCCACTTTGACCGGCTCCCTGCTACCAATGGGGTCCACTTCCCCCTCCTGCAGAACTCTGAGCAGTTTAACCTGCAACTCCAGAGGCAGTTCGCCAATTTCATCAAGAAACAATGTGCCGCCATCGGCTTCAACAAATTTCCCCATATGCTTTGCCGTGGCCCCGGTAAAGGATCCCTTTTCATGTCCAAACAAGATGGATTCCACAAGATTTTGCGGAATAGCACCACAGTTCACCACCACAAATGCCTTACCGTTTCTGTCGCTTTCACCTTGAATAGCCCGGGCGAAAACTTCTTTACCAACCCCGCTTTCGCCTTCCAACAGGATGGGAATATTTGAATCAGCCCCTTTTTTTGCCAAATGGACTGCATTTTTCATGCTTTCACTGGATCCTATCAAATCTTCAAAGCCCATCTGACCGGACCATTTCCGGCTTAGACGAGAGACTTCACCCGACAATTTATTGATGCGGAAAGCATTATCGATGGAAACTTTCAGGCGGTCCACTTCTACCGGTTTGGAAATAAAATCAATGGCCCCTTCGCGCATGGCATCCACGGCATTGTTAATGCTGCTGTGACCGGTAATCACAATAACCGGCAGATTGGGCAGCGTTTCCCTGATATGTTGCAATACATCCTTGCCACTGACATCGCCGATGACCATATCAAGCAGAACAAGATCAAAACGGCTTGCCGTATCGCCAGTCAATAAATCAAGTGCTTCATGGCCGCTTGCAGCTTCTTCCACGTCAAAACCTGTCTTCCTCAGGGCAAATTTTAGAACTTCCCGCTGGTTTTGCTCGTCTTCTACAATCAGAATTAACTTTGCCATTGCACTTCATCACTTAATTTATAATACTCGCTTTGCATAAAAGGATTTCACCTCATATGAGTCTGCATGCTCTGAATATTTACAAAAAAAGATAAAAAAATTACTAACACTGTGTCATTTTGGCACATTTTATAGCACAAAGGCAAATATGACTCTTCAATCCACCCTTGATACATCGCTCCTGCCCCAGTGGGATTTATCTGATTTATATGCTGCCAAAGACTGTCCTGAGCTGGAGACTGACTTTGACAGATTGGAAAAACTCGCTCAGGAATTTGTCGGAAACTACAAAGGAAAACTCGCCACTCTTGCCCCAGAAGAAATTCTGAATTCGGTAACAGAGTATGAGATTATGGAAGAAATCATCGGGCGAATCATAAGCTACAGTGGACTTTTACATGCTGGTGATGTCATTAATGCTAAAATATCAAAATTTTACCAATCCTGCCACGAAAGAATCACTCAAGTCAGTACAAGGCTCCTTTTCTATACTCTGGAAATAAACCGGATAGAAGAAGCCCAGATTAACGGATGGCTTGAACAGTCAAAATCACTGGCTCGCTACCGACCATGGTTTGATACTATTCGCCAATACCTCCCCCATCAGTTGGATGATAGTTTGGAAGAACTTCTGCTGGAAAAATCCGTTGCTGGACGTGCTGCATGGATTCGCCTGTTCGATGAAACTATGGCTGATCTGAAATTTAACTATACGAATCCGGCAACTGGTGAGTTAGAATCCATAGGTACAGAACAGGCTCTGGATTATTTATCAGATGCTGACTCAGACAATAGAAAAGCCGCTGCAGACTGTCTCTCAACCACATTCAATGACAATATCCGCCTGTTTACCCATATCACCAATACGTTGGCCAAAGATAAAGAGATCGAGGACCGCTGGCGCAAATTTGATAACCCCGGTTCATCGCGCCACCTGTCTAACCGGCTGGAAAAAGAAGTGGTTGAGGCATTGGTTGGTGCCGTCAAGTCCGCTTACCCGCGCCTGTCGCACCGCTATTACCGCATGAAAGCCAATTGGCTAGGCAAGGACAAGTTAGACTGGTGGGACCGAAATGCCCCCTTGCCGGATAGCGATGATAAAATACATCAATGGCCGGATGCTGTGAAGACTGTGCTGGAGGCTTACGAAGAATTTTCGCCTGAAATGGCGAAAATCGGTTCCAGATTTTTTGATAATGACTGGATTGATGCCCCGACTCGCGCGGGTAAATCACCGGGAGCTTTTGCCCACCCGACGGTGCCTGGCGTCCATCCCTATTTATTGCTCAACTACCTTGGCAAGACCCGTGACGTAATGACATTGGCCCATGAACTGGGCCATGGTGTGCATCAGATATTAGCCGGACCGCAAGGGCCGCTCCTGTCCGACACACCGCTGACACTAGCGGAAACTGCCAGCGTATTTGGTGAAATGCTCACCTTCAGGTCAATATTGGCAGGGGAAAAGGATAGCAAAAAAAGACAGATCATGATCGCGGGCAAAGTCGAGGATATGCTGAATACCGTGGTCCGTCAGATTGCTTTTTATGACTTTGAAACACAAGTCCATGAGGCGCGCAAAGTGAGCGAACTTTCCGCTGAAGATCTGGGAAACATCTGGATGTCGGTGCAAAAGGAAAGTCTGGGCGATGCCATCCGCCTTGATGACAGCTACCGGTCTTTCTGGTGCTACATTCCCCACTTTATTCATTCACCTTTTTACGTTTATGCCTATGCTTTTGGTGATTGTCTGGTAAACTCGCTTTATGCTACTTATCAGGGGCAGCCAGAAGGATTTCAGGAAAAATACTTTGATATGCTGAGCGCAGGAGGAAGTTTGCGCCATAAGGAACTTTTGCAGCCCTTTGGGCTTGATGCTGGAAACCCGGAATTCTGGGCCACCGGATTGAATATGATTAGCGAATTAATTGATGAATTAGAATAACGCAGGAAGGAATACCCATGAAACTGGCAATACCAAAGGAACGCAGAGAACATGAACGGCGTGTAGCCGCAACACCTGATACGGTGAAAAAACTGCTTTCGCTGGGGTTTGATGTGGTTGTTGAAAAGGATGCAGGTCTTATGAGCAGTATTCCTGATCGGGATTATACCGCTGCCGGAGCCACAATAGCAGCCGATGCTGTTGAAACATTTAAAGATGCAGATGTCATATTCAAAGTCCAGCGGCCCATGAATGATGAAATAGCTCTGATCAAGTCCGGTGCCATATTGGCAGGAATTTTATCACCTTTTGCTGATGGTGCCGCCATAGATGCCTATGCCAAGGCAAATATTGTATCCTTTGCCATGGAGTTCATGCCGCGCATTACCCGCGCACAAAGTATGGATGTGTTATCATCCCAGTCAAATCTGGCTGGATATACATCCGTAATTGATGCGGCAAGTGAATTCTCCCGGGCCTTTCCGATGATGATGACGGCTGCGGGCACTGTTGCCCCGGCCAAAGTGCTGGTTATGGGATGTGGTGTTGCCGGACTTCAGGCCATAGCGACCGCAAAAAGGCTGGGCGCTGTAGTCTCTGCCACAGACGTGCGTGCAGCGGCAAAGGAACAGGTCGAAAGCCTCGGCGGTAAATTTGTCATGGTGGAAAGTGATGAAACCGGCGAAACAGAAGCTGGATATGCCAGAGAAATGAGCGATGAATATAAGGCAAAACAGGCCGCATTGATCGCAGAAACCATTGCCAAGCAAGATATTGTCATAACGACTGCCCTGATTCCGGGGCGTCCGGCCCCGTTACTGGTCACCCGTACTATGGTACAAAGCATGAAACCGGGATCAGTTATCATCGACCTTGCAGTGGAAAGTGGCGGCAATTGTGAATTATCACAAGCTGGAAAAGTTGTTCTGGAAAGTGGTGTCAAGATTGTTGGTCATCATAACGTGCCCAGTCGCACAGCCACCGATGCCAGCGCACTCTATTCCAAAAATTTGCTCAACTTCATCACACCGCTTATGGATGAGGAAAGCAAATCACTCAACATTGACTGGGAAGATGAAATTATCATTGGTACTTTGCTGACCAAAGATGGAGCCATTGTCCATGAACGCTTAAAAGAAGGAGGAAACTAAGATGGATATTACCCAACAAGTCGCTGAGGGCGCAGCGCATGTAGCCGCAGTCAGCCCTTTTCTATCCCAATTCTCCCTGTTCATTCTAGCTATTTTTATAGGATATTATGTGGTGTGGAGCGTGACTCCTGCCCTTCATACCCCGCTGATGGCGATAACCAATGCCATTTCATCGGTGATCATCGTTGGCGCATTGATCGCTGCTGGTCCAGCAGATATGAGCATTGCCAAAATTCTTGGCATCTTGGCTATTGGCCTCGCTGCAGTGAATATATTTGGCGGCTTTGCCGTAACCCAACGCATGCTTGCCATGTATAAGAAAAAGAAATAGGGAGGGCTATAATAATGTCATCACAGAATATAACTGACCTTACCGCACTGGCTTATTTAATTGCAGGTGTATTGTTCATCATGGCCCTTCGTGGTCTCTCGTCCCCTGAATCATCCCGAAAAGGTAATATATTTGGCATGATTGGGATGGCTATTGCGGTCGTAACCACACTGATAAATCCGAGTATCGTATCCTATGAATGGATTGCAGTTGCTGTTGCCGTTGGAGGTGCTATCGGCATTATGACCGCCCTGCGTATTTCCATGACTTCCATGCCGCAACTGGTCGCTGCCTTTCATTCTTTGGTCGGGCTTGCTGCCGTTCTGGTAGCCGCAGGAGCCTTTCTTGAACCGGGTGGTTTTGGTATCACTGATGCCTTGGGGAATATATTAGCCGCCAGCAAGGTTGAAATGAGTCTGGGTGCGGCAATCGGAGCCATTACTTTTTCGGGCTCGGTCATCGCCTTTGCCAAGCTGAACGGGAATATGTCTGGCGCCCCTATTATGCTGCCGGGTCGTCATATAATCAATGCGGGTCTGGGAATTGCCATCATTGGTCTGATTGTCATCTTTGCTATGGGAAATATCACTAGTATAGCTGGTTTTGACCTGATGTGGTGGATCATCGGACTAAGCTTCCTGATCGGTTTCCTGATTATCATCCCTATTGGCGGGGCCGATATGCCGGTGGTGGTCAGTATGCTCAACAGCTATTCCGGTTGGGCGGCGGCGGGTATTGGCTTCACCCTGCAGAATAACGCGCTGATTATTACAGGTGCTCTTGTGGGCTCCTCCGGGGCTATCCTGAGTTATATCATGTGCAAGGCCATGAACAGGTCTTTCATCAGTGTGATCCTTGGTGGCTTTGGCGGTGAAGATGCCACAGCAGGAACAGGGGTCGCGGAAACCCGCCCGGTCAAGCAAGGCTCGGCTGACGATGCAGCCTTCATCATGAAGAATGCCGGATCGGTGATCATCGTTCCGGGATATGGTATGGCAGTGGCGCAAGCCCAGCATGCTTTGCGGGAAATGGTTGATATTCTGAAAGAAGAAGGCGTGAATGTTTCCTATGCCATCCATCCGGTAGCCGGACGTATGCCGGGTCACATGAATGTATTACTTGCCGAAGCCAATGTGCCATATGATGAGGTTTTTGAGCTGGAGGACATCAATAACGAGTTTGCTCAGGCTGACGTTGCCTTTGTTATTGGTGCCAATGACGTGACCAATCCGTCGGCAAAAACAGATAAAGCAAGTCCAATCTATGGTATGCCTATCCTTGATGTGGAAAAGGCGAGTACGGTGCTTTTTGTCAAGCGGGGCATGGCTTCGGGCTATGCCGGTGTGCAAAATGAACTTTTTTTCCGGGATAATACCATGATGCTGTTTTCCGATGCTAAAAAAATGGTTGATAATATCATTAAGGCACTTTAGGGCCTGAAATGGGGAAAGTGAAATATGGACAAAGCTGCAGAAAAAGATATGGCGGGTCAGGCTCTGTCGCATCGAATATTGTCGGAACAACTTAACTTAATCGCACTACGCAGTAAAACCATACCCGCAATTGTGATTGTTATGTCTAGCCTGACAGCCTATGCACTCTGGTCAGTTGTCCCTCACAATATGTTGCTTGTTTGGTTAATTTTGGTTAATTTTCCAACGTTAATTCGACTTATTCTTTTCTATACTCAACAAATTATTGAAATTAAACTCTGGATCCTCAGCCTTATTAATATTCTTCTTGCGGCATGGTCCGGCATAGCGTGGGGGGCAGTAGGATATATTTTCTCGCAGTATGGTGATGCCAGCTCTTTACAACTGATCACCGTATTTATTTTTGGGATTACTGCAATTGCTTTACCTGTTCTATCATCATTTGCTCCCGCTTATTATGCATTTTCTATCCCCGTAATGACTGGACTGGCATATCGGCACTACAGCATTGGCGATGACACAAGTATATCCACAAGTATTTTCTGCATTGTATTTCTAATTATCAATCTGGGTTTTAGTATCATCATGCAGAATTCATTTTTGCGATCGATCAATCTTGGATTCAAGAATTCCGATCTGGTGAAAATTCTACGACGGGAAAACCAGCGAGCCGTATCAGCCAGCAATGCCAAGTCGTCATTTCTAGCCGCTGTCAGTCATGATCTGCGTCAGCCCCTGCACGCCATGGGATTCTTCATTGAGTCACTGAAGAAACAACTGAAAAATCCGGCTCAGATTTATCTGCTTCAAAAAATTGAACGCACGTCCAATAACCTGAGGGGGCAGCTTAATGATCTTCTCGATATATCAAAAATTGATGCCGGAATCATTGAGCCGCATATAACCCCCTTATCTGTGAATGATATTTTCAAAACATTAAAGCGAGTATTATCTCCTCTAGCTCAGGAAAAAAAAATACTGTTCAAAACTGTGCCGGTTTCGTGGATTATAGAAAGTGATGCCCATATGATTGACCGAATTCTCAATAATCTGGTCAGCAATGCTATTCGCTATACAGAAAGTGGCGGCAATATTCTTCTGGGGTGTCGTAAGAAAGGTAATTACCTGAGAATAGAAGTTCATGATACGGGAATTGGTATACCTGAACATCTTATTGATAATATTTTTGCAGAATATTACCAGATTAACAATCCTGAACGGGACCAGAGTAGAGGACTAGGGCTGGGGTTATCTATTGTAAAGGGTATGTGTGATCTGCTGTTCCATAAAATTGAAGTAGACTCCACCATTGGCAAAGGGACCAGTTTCCTGATTACTGTACCCCTTTCCAATCGGGAACCTGTAACGGTCAAGGATATGTCACACAAATTCAACCTGACCATGAAAACAGGGAATATTATCCTGATTGATGATGAAAATGATGCGCTCGATGCCATGTCTAATCTGATAGGCAACTGGGGACATACTGTGCTGCCTTTCGGTGCAGAAAAGGAAGCCATAAGTTATTTAAGTAACCATGATTTCATCCCGGATATGATCATAACTGATTTCAGATTGCGTGAAGAACGAACTGGTACTGAGGCCATTTCAGCAATTAATGATTATTTCAAGATGGAAATACCTGCCATTATCATCACTGGAGATACAGCGAGAGATCGCATATTACAGGCCCAAGAAAGTGGCCATGTCCTGTTACATAAACCAATAGTACCAGCAAAACTCAGAACGGTCATCAATAACACTTTACAGAATATCAGTTGATTCATCTTTCTATTTAACCTGCCTTACCAACAACAGTTTATTTTCCTGAACCTCACGATGCTGCTTACACCCTTCCTGTAACAGGCAACTGTCGGGAAAAATAAGATATACAGACGTACCAACACCCCATGTACTATCCAGATACATTCGACCACCATGAAGTTCCATAAATGCCCTCACCAAGGCCAGACCTAATCCAGTTCCCTCATGCTCCCTGGTATAACTGTTACTAACCTGACAGAATGGGGAAATAACCTTGTCAATCTGGTCTTCAGCTATACCTATGCCATTGTCAGATACCATTATGCAAAATGTTCCGTCTTCCTCCATACCGGCTGTTACCACTATATTACCACCCCCGGGTGTGAACTTGACAGCATTTGATAATACTTTTGTCAAAATCTGGTTTAGCATTCTCTCATCAACATATAAGGGGGGAAGTGTGTCTGGCGTTTTGTTTTCAATAGATACGGATTTTTCTGCGGCGTGACTATCGATCATCTTTAAAGATTTTTCGATATGATCACATACCATCACTTCTGCGAGTGTCAGTATCTCGTTACCCGATTCAATTTTGGACAAATCCAGTATATCATTAATAATATTTAACAAATGAAGTCCGCTTTCCCGAATATCATGGGCATATTCCCGGTATTTCTCATTAAGATCAATGGCCAGATAATCGCTGGATATTATTTCTGAGAAACCGATGATGGCATTAAGCGGTGTCCTGAGCTCATGACTCATATTATTCAGAAATTCAGATTTTGCCAGATTAGAAACTTCAGCCTCTTTTAGAGCAAATATCAGTTCATAATTTAGACGGTTTCTGTCTTTCTCATGTTCAGCGATCTTTTCTAGCTGTTCCCAAAATACAGATAATTCATCATTTTGTGCTTTTGGTAATTTTACATCAATTTTGCCCTGTATAATTTTTTTAAGAGTTTCGGATATTTCCCTTATTCTATTGAAGATGCCGTAATTAAGAACACATGAGAACACGAATGAAGCAATCAGAAAACCTGCGATAGCGGCAAGGATACTAAACCTACCCCTCTGGATCAAAGCCGCTTCGTTGTCGTAACGGATCACCACATTAAGATACGGTTCCCCCTCATTGATAGAAATTGGAATATCCACGGTTGTTAAATCCGCTGAGTTCTTGGGCGGAACAACATCAGTATTAAAAAATTGGCTACTTATTTTCACCTTGTCTACATCAGACCGCTTTTGTTGCTGCTCCATAATTTTCTGCATGGAAATGGATTTATTATTATCAAACCGCCATTCTGCCAGTAATTCTTCATTACCGGAAAGCAACCGTATTGCAATAATATCCAAATCACTTATCAGTATTTTATTTTTAGATACCACCCCATCCAGTAGATGTTTAATTTCCTGACTATCAGCTGTTATCAATGAATCCAGGAATAGAGAATCACCTGTAATTTTTTCAGCGACATTCAGGACATCCTGATAATGGTGATCAATAAGTCTTTCTCGGACTAATGATTTAATAATATTGGCTTTTAGACTGGCGTTGCTCACCTTAATAAATGTTGAATAAATAGAAATCGTATAAAGCTGTACACCAAGGAAAATTAATCCCATGAACAGCAGCATACTATATATTATCGTTTTGAAATTAACGCCGGATATTAGACTGTAGAGAGGTTCTTTCGACATATTATCTGTCATCCTAGTTCAATAAAA
This sequence comes from Emcibacter sp., assembly GCA_021774875.1. Lineage (GTDB taxonomy): Bacteria > Pseudomonadota > Alphaproteobacteria > Sphingomonadales > Emcibacteraceae > Paremcibacter. Next base: position 3,301 of record JAJFIP010000169.1, on the reverse strand, counting down.
TAATTAGTTTTTATCCCTCCCAAGAACTACTCAAACTGATCTATACTGCCTTAATTTATCCTCTTTATGCCAGAAATTACAACTAATAGTATCAGATATTATTTATTAGCACAACCTAAACAAGTAAAAATATTAGAATGGATAAACCCATTCAGCAAAATTTTATGTTTTAGAATTATTAGAAGTTATTAGCTTAGTAAATCCAGAATATTTCCGGATATTTTTTCGCTGTTTTCTGAAACTGTATCGACCCCATAGGCCGCAATGGCGGATATGCTTCGGGAATTCAGATTTTCCTGGCCCTCGTCATCATTACCGGATAATTGATCCCGGGTTTGCCGGTTCAGTTCCGCCTGTGCATCCGCACGGATGGCTGCCGCCTGTGCCGCAACTTGCCTGTCTTGCCCAGAGGGTTGTGCAGGGGCTAGTGCTGCGGCAGCTACGGTATTCATTTTTGCAATTGTCGCCTTTGGATCACCTTCAACCGGTGCTATATCTATGGGGACTTCGCCGCTTACAGCATATTGCCTGCCATCGGGGCCAACCTCAAAACCAAATGAGGCTGAACCGGCAAACTTGCCACCGGCATTTTTGTGAGCCCTCTCATGGGCACGAACTTCCCGATCTGTCTTTTTTAACTGTTCGACGACAGCCTTTTCTTCTTCGGTCAGTTGACCGGGTGCACGGGGGTCATTCCCCTCTGCTGTCTGGTCCTGCAATGGTGCAACAACCTGCCCTGCCGCTGAATTGGAAGGCGGGGGCAAAGTCTGCACAATTGGGGCCGAAACCGCAGAAATCATCTATGTTCCTTATAAATTAGTCAACTCATAGTACCATAACCGATAAACTATAAATGAAATAAACTGTCAAAATGTTAATTTTAACTCAATATTTACCTTTACAATCAGTCTTCATGCTCTGGAAGCGGGTGTATTCTCTCTTTTAAGTGGCGATTTTCAGATCGCCAGCGTTCGGTTATTTTTTTCCGTCTTTCGTGGGCTTTTTTTCCCCGTTTTATGATACTGAGCCTGGTTTTATGATCCATTTTCAAGACCAACTCGACTACAATATCATTGATAGTAGTATGTAATTGATCATTGGAGTTTTGATATTTCTGAAAAGTTTTTCGGAGTCTGGTTTCATCTACCTGCTTTTCAGATATGACCTTAAAAAAATCCTTTTGACTTTCAAAAATTCCCCGCTGTACCGGCATCAATTTTATACGTTTTTCAACCATCAATCGCCGGAATTCTTTTCTTTGATTTTTGGGAAAATAATCCACAATTCTTATTTCAGGCCGTTTGTAATAGACCTTCTTGACATGAATATTTTTGAATATCTTTGTATCAGATACCAGATAGCCAGCAATAAAAAAATTTAACGCCAGTGAGAAAAACAAAACAACATTTATCCAACGGGTCTTTCCAGGATTTTCAGACATTATTCAGTATCCTCCCCATCCATTTCCTCAGAAAGCAGTAATTGGGCCTGATCATACAGAAATAATTCTTCATCTGTGGTGGTGATCGTCCCTTCAGGTGATGAAAGTCCAATATAAATTCCAAGACAACATGTCAGTACCCAACCAACAGCTTTTGGTATCATCAAATCAAACCAGCGCCACGGACGAGCAGTCAATAACCCGCTGGTCTGCGATAATTGATCAGGAACCGCAAGGATGCTTTCCAGAAATTGCCGTGAAGGTGGTTGATCAGTCTCTGACTGATAGGCCCGCAAATAATCATCAAACTTATTAATAGTCATTACATATTCTCCTTCAGGAACTCTTGTTTTTGTTCCTTCAACAATTGGGCCATCCTTTTGCGGCCCCGTACCAGTAAAGATTCTATGGCACTGGTTGTTATCTGCAAAATATCGGCGGCCTGTTTATTACCCAAACCCTGAAAATAGCACAGGGTCATTGCAACTTTTTGTCTTTCCGGCAATTGTTCCATGACTCTGGCAATCTTTTCAGCCATTTGCTTGTCACTCAAAACCTCATCCGGTTTGGCTTCCTCAGATATAACCTCAAAGGCTTCATTAAGCTCTATTGCAGGCTTGCTTTTTCGTTTTACATCGACAGACAAATTCATTACTACCCGGTAGAACCATGTCGTAAATTTTGTCTTGCGTCCCTGATCCCATCGGGCCGCATGTTTCCAGACCCTGAAAAAAGCTTCCTGCATAATATCTTCGGCCTCAGCCCTGTCCCCTACAACACGGGCAGCAAAGCCGAGGAACACCCTGAGGTGTCTATCAACCAACATCTTGTAAGCCGTTCTGTCCCCATCACCAGTGCGGATCATTAACTGCTCATCCGATATATATTCTGCCCTTTTCAGGTTCATCAGGCCCTTATGCAATGCTGTTCATAAAATATTATACGTAGTATAACGCAAAATCCTGCATAAAAAAATGCACCAGCAAAAAGTGGCACATTTTCATAGCTCAGTGTAAGGCCCAGGGTTTATTTCACAACCCATGTGCGGCCAGAACGAAGCAAGGCGTTAAAATCGGCTTTTTTCGCACTCTTCGCCTGTTCGACCTGATAATGGACAGAATTTTCATAACTTTCGGCAGGGTTACAGTAAATAACACCACAAACAACCGGAAAATCTGGCGATTCCAGCTCACATAGCATAAAGGCCATATGGCGGTTGGTTTCATCATGGACAAGAATATCATCCTCTGTAATGCCATCTTCACCAATGGTCACAACTTCCAAAGCGAATTTTTCCCCATTAAAGCAAAGTCCCTTCTGAATCTCTTTGCCAAAAATCATCTTTTCGCCATGCCTGACATGAATCTGAGTATCTTTGGCGGTCTTTTTTAAAGTGAATTCGCCAAAAACATTATCGTTATAAACGATACAATTCTGAAATATCTCGACGAAGGATGCCCCAACATGTTCCTTGGCCCGCGCTAATGTTACAGGAAGCTCTTTCAGGGACGTATCAATACCCCGCGCCACAAAACGCGCGCCCGCGCCCAGCGCAAAAGCACAGGGCGATAATGGGGCATCAACTGACCCCATTGGCGTTGAGGGTGTTTTCAGCCCCGGTTGGGAGGTTGGCGAATATTGCCCCTTGGTCAGGCCATAAATTTCATTATTAAATAGCATGATCTGAAGATTCACATTACGGCGAAGAACATGCAGCATATGGTTACCACCAATACTAAGCCCATCACCATCGCCAGTTACCAACCATACTTCAAGGTCTGGATTAGCCAGCTTTATACCCGTGGCAATACCCGGTGCCCGCCCATGAATAGTGTGGAAACCGTAAGTTGATATATAATA
>JAJFIP010000168.1 GCA_021774875.1 Emcibacter sp. | reverse complement strand
GGTCAATAGAGGTACGCTTGCACCACATAACAGTAGAATCAAACTCAACCTGGTATTTGTTACCTTCCGCCAGCAATCGATCTTCAGTACAATCGTGTTTGGTCGCAGGGACGTATACAACCTCATTATGCTTTGCATCCCAGCAGTTCAGCATTCGCTCGAGGCTCCACCCGGCAGCCAGAACATTGTTCTCGTCGCGCAGTGATACGACAATGTCATTTCCTGCTTGTTGGGCAACGGATTTACTAGCATCATAATTGTCAATATGAAGTGTTAACTTGCTTTTGGCGCACTGGATTCCAGCACGGTGTATGCCTGTAAACCTCCAGACGCCTTCTGGTTTTTCATAGCCGTAGGTCGTCATAAATTTCTTGAAGTCTTCGCGGTATAGGCCACGGTCAGGCTCAGGGGTAAACAAGGTTACTTTTGGCATTGTATGGGCTTTAAGTTCAATGCCCTCGTAATCACCATTCTTATCACTATTGGGAGCAATGCCGCATGCATGCTCTAATGTGTAGCCGCAAACTTGGGTTCCGTTAAATGGTAGAGTGTTTCCCTTGGTGTCAAGCCTGCATCCGATCTTCTTGGAGCTACTGGCACTTGCAAGCAGGCGTTTTAGCTTGCCGCTTGATGTGGTATTGATAACAAGCTCATGCCAGACACGAGATTTGTAAGCCTTGCCAAGCACGTTAACTTGGTCAACAAACAATTGTCCGGGATCAACCACCATGGCTGCTATAACTTCACCACGACCTCGACGCCCCAGAATAAGATACCTTACGGCGTCTGGATTTTCCTTTGTGTATTCAACGCTCATTGAGCGGGGCATTGTACTGTCAACTGCCCTAAAACCGCTGATACGTGTTTCGGGGTATTGTGGGTAGGTAATCATCTTGACGTTACGGGCCGGATGGAGTCGCCCGTCAGTATCTAACCAGCTAAATTGGTCAAACTTGGCTTCGAGAATTTTCCTGTTTTTTACTTTGCCACCTTTCTTGGCACTCCTACTTCCGACGCGTTCATCGAATGTTACCCCAAAATAGGGATACAAAGGTTGAAAGTCAGAACCGCAATAGACTTGGTTCTTGTCATTATTATTTCTGCTAAGAGGCTTGATTAACGCTTCATTTACGCCGTGTTTTTTTAAGGCCTCTACTAAATCAGAAAGCTGGGATGGTTTATGGTCATAGTTCATGTACCCCTCCTTGGGTGTTGGATATAGTAAATAGATAACATTTAATCATAAAGAGTCAAGGATTAAGACAGGATAAAAACAGGCAATACATATTAACTAATTGATAATTAATGATAAAATAATTAATTCAATCCTAAATCAAACTATTTTTAATGTTATTTAGTGTTTAGCTAACCTCGTACACTGCACTTAATTGCAAATATTATTAATCGCAGGCTTTTACGTATAATACTAATGCTCGCACCTTATGGGAAGGATGGTTGATAGATTAGAATTGAATAGCTGATAGCGGGCATGTCACGGATTAATGCCGCTCCTATAATTATGTATAATGCCTTGTAACAGACACTTCGAGTTGGTTCGAATAGACACTAAATCAGCCATTCATTTTTAGTAAAACAGTTTGACAAAGTTGTCCCGTTTTGATACACTATTTCAGTGTTACTTGGCATTATGATCCCTCAATAATAATGATATAACTTATTGTTATTGCTAAATAATATAGAATTATTATATTTTGCAATTAATTGCAAAAATTGCGCGAAAGTCTATTGATAATTCCCATGACAATATGCCTCATGTAAGTTAAGGTATACTGAGAGAAAATTTTCCCAAGGAGGGGATAGTGGGATTTACCATAACTAATAAGGTACCACCCCCTGCTTCTAACAAAGGGGAGGTAAATAATGTTGCAATTAAATGCATGCATCAATTTAATGCCTGTTATGTGTATAATAGAGGTAGTGATAGTGAGGGGTATGTATTAGACCCCCGTATTGATTTCCTTATCATAACAGTACCTGTAACAGACCGAATAATCCAAGGCCTAATAGGCGTTAATCTAACGTATATGCAAATGGATGAGAGCGAACCTGATTGGGTGACATTTAATAAATCTCATCTTCCAAAGAAAGCCAAAGGCTATTATCAGAAATATACCCATGGTGTAAAAATAAACAGCTTGCCAGGATTAGCTGTAATTCAGGCCAAGCCAAATAGTGACACTCATAATTTTCTCAAGTTAACAATTGTCCCTTCAAGATGGACAGCAAGTGACGTTGATAAGTTTTGGTCCTACTTGTCGGAGGTCACGGGCACTACTATTGATGCAGATTATATCCTTGAGTTTGGAAACATACGACGTATCGATTGGGCAATTGATTATTTGAATGTGGATATTTCAGATTTTTTGCTCCAGAAATATAGTAAACACAAGAGAAAAAGCATTTCCTACTATGGAACTGAAGGTGGTGTTGAGACTCACTATATAGGGCCGAATGGACAGAAGCTTAGCCCTCAGAACTTCAAGGCATATATTTATGACAAAAAAGCAAGCGCAATTGAAAAAGGCCATGCTCTTGAATTTGGTGAGTTGCTTCATATGCGTCTTGAAATTCGTTTAAATAAAACCAATTTAGGCAAAGTAACGATGAAGAGCCTTATGATCTTATCTGGTAAGGTCAAAAATCGTTTCTTGCCATATAAGCTTACAGACTTCTTCGCAGCTAATCCCGAGGGTGTTGGCGCACAATGGCATATGTTTGGAGATAGCTGTAAAGTGAGGGGTGTTGATGGGGCCCTGAACCTATTATCTAAAGATGAAAGATCTACTTTCAAAGAAGCACTTGAGAACGCACAACAGATATGTTGGAAACCAGATAAACTCTGGCAATCAACTAGGTATCACTTAAAACATATTTTAGGGAAAAAATAATAACAGCTAGGTTAGGGCTTTTAGTAATTTCTTTGCTTGTTTGAGTTCTTTGTCTGACATATGCGATAGAAGGCTATTAATTTCATTTAATACAAGCGCTCTGTCCGTTCTAAGGCCCGTTGAGGCACCACTCCCGAATAAATCTACCCCACCTACCCTGAAGACCCTACACAGGGCCTCAAGAGTCTTAAATGGAGGGGCAATAAGCTCACGTTCCATACGGCCCACCATATCCAGAGACAGCTCCAGTTCCTCAGCTAACTGTGCCTGTGTCATGTTGTTTGTCTTACGTAGCTGACGCAAGTTAGTAGCTACTATTTGTTTCAAGCTCATGGTGGCCTCTCCTTATCTGTATTGATAGGGGAACCGGAGTAAGAGTCTGAGGGATTAAAAATACGTTTTGCAATTAATTGCAAACTTTAACTCTGTATTTTGATGTTATTTCTTGTTAAAGTAGAGTGATCAAATCCAAGGAAGGGATAATAGTGAAGAAGTTTGTTGGATTCCTTCTGTCTATAGCAGTAATGGAGACGGGTTTTACGAACATGATCGTACTTGCACAGATGGTAAGATTGAGAGAGAACTCACACTTGATGATTTCACCTCACCCGTAGTTTTATGGAATAGATATAAAAAATACAAAGATATTGAAACTGATGAACACGAACGCATAAGTTCTCAGGACTATTTCTTTGATGGAACAGATAGGCTATGCGAAAATCCTAGACATTATGGTGTTGGGGATTTTAAGCATCCTCCACAATTCCTTGATACTACCCTTGAAATGTCACAGCATTCTGGGGTTCTATTTTTTTCTATCCGAGTTTATCAACTTGCGAATAGAAATCTTTACGATTAGGCAAGGATTGATAGCCACATTTCTTTACTCCTATTATGCATTCTAAAGCGATTTACAGCCCGCTAAGAGCTTATATTATATATTGGCTTTCATAATCACCTAGAAATCTATATAAAGTCTCTCAGAGCGGTACCGTGCCGTTCTGGGGCTTTGTAACCCCGACGTTAGTGGTTGATGTTGACCATAACAGCATCGTCCTTGACCTATGGTCGGGGAGCTTGGGCTATGTCCAAGCCTCCGGCTAAAAACCCAAGGATCGTCTAACGTCGATTTACAAACTCCCCGGCCACCAGGGTTAAGTGGAGATCATCTTGCAGGGACGCACTGCAAGCTCTGATTTTTTGGGAGTGTAATGGGACATTTTTTCAAAATTCTTTCGGATCGCCCTCAGGTAATAAAATCTGAGAATTTTGGCAATGCCCACAAGGAAGATGACTTACAACAATGGGTAGATATATGCCCTGAGATTATCAATGAGGGGAAACCTTTATTATCTTTGGGACGGGAAATCACAACGCAATATGGCCACTACATTGATAACATGTGTATTGATGCTATGGGCACGGTGGTTATAGCGGAATTAAAGCGGGGTCGAACAGTCAGAGGAGTAACCTCCCAACTACTGGATTATGCAATTTATGCAAAAGGTTTAAGCCACGCCGCATTGGACAAGCTTGCTATAAAGAAACACGGCAAAACTATGGGAGATGCCTTTCGAGATTTATTTGGTTTTGATTTTCCTGTAGCACACAATGTTGAACACCGCCTAATAATACTGGCTGAGGATTTTGATGCCCGGACCATCGAGCATTGTCAATATCTTCAGGAACATGGAACGCCTGTCGCGTGCATCAAGTTCAGCTTATATGGACGAAACAATGAAAAGACACTACAAACGGAAACAGTACTTGGGGAAATCCCAAAACAAGAAAATATTGCGCAGAGCACTACGGTACCGTTACACCGCTTCAAACTCTTAGCTGATGAAATAGAAAAGAGAACTTTGAAGTTAAGCAACAACTCAAATGATTTACTATCGTTTAACAAGGCAAAGATGTCTCTAAATCTTGCTCCTCAGTGGTGGCCCAACACCAATTGGTCCAGAGCTTTTTTTGTGCAACAATCAAGTGATGCCACAATGGTGACGGTAGGTTTTTGGTATCACATAATAATGTATGAAAACTTAGACGAAGTTATACATGACGCATTAGTGAATTTAAATTTTACAAAACCTGTCACATGGCAAAATACGCCAAAATATAAGTCCCTGATAACTTATCACGGGGCCCTGCCTGAAACGGAAACTGGTACTGCGGTCGATGCTATTTGGGATGCATTATTGGAGTTGATAGAGAATATGCGCCCGGTAGTGGACAAATATTTTAGTGATACTGAGATAGAAGGGGACAAGTCATGACGACATGGACAAAAGAAAAACTTGAGAATATGCCCTGCGCTGACCGCAGGACTTTGTACAATAATGCTCAAAGGCTTAATACACCAGAGGCGGAAAAGATAATTGGCCTAATCTTAGAAGTGGATAGGTTTGTGGGGAGTGATGATAATGTGAATTTAGATGACCCACTTATTCGAAGAATATATGACATTGTTGTATCCTCAGAAGGCACAGCAGCATGTATCAAAGCAACAGAAGAAGGCTGGCCCGCCTTAGCGGGAGTTGACAAGTTGATAAGGGCTGAATTGGGCAACCAATATACTGCGCTGAACTCCACTACAAATAAAGCAGGATGGCTTGTCAGTGAGTTAATGAGATCAAAAGGATATAAGGCTGCAGGAAAGAAAAAAGCTATGCCTGAGGGGTGTACGGCCAGGACAGCTGAATTGTGGATCAGGAGATAAATATTGTATAATTGTGAACAATCCCTTTTTGTGAATAATTAGGAATAAAGGTTATGGCAAAAGAAACTCAGAAAGTTAAAGAATCCAAGAAAAAAGAAAGAAGGAAGAAAAGTCTTCAGATCGGAGGGACTATTTTTTATATACGGAAGATAATGTAGGGACCGGTGTTACGGTAACTGTCAGGGTGATGTTAATACAGTTCCCGCTCTACCCATCGAAAGACTTATATGAACAAGTAAAGGATATGATGCCACAGGATGCTGCCAGATATGGATGCGAAGCCGATGTCGAAGGAAGATTGGTAAAAGTTATTTCCTGTACTTACATAACGTGTAAATACAGCCTCTACTACGGTTACGATAATTGGAGGACTATTTGGTCACAAGCGGGGATCGTTAGGAAGTGAGTACATTATGAAGGTGCTAATGATCATAATATATATGACGTCTTATGGTCAGGATTATGTTGAGACACGGGAATATATTTCCATGGCAGATTGCCGACAAGGCCTTAAAGAGTTCCAACGTCAAGACCCTAAGAAAGTTATGGCACGTTGTTTATATAAAGGTAGCCCTAGAAAGTGACATTGTCTGATAAATAACCAACAAATAGAATAAAGAAGGAACTAAACATAGCTAAAAATATAGATGCAGATTTGATAACTAAAGAAAATTTTGATGGGCAGCCTCTAGATCGTTCTGATTACTTCGGATACAACGCAAGTAACGCCTCCAAAGGCGTGATTGTCACTATGTCCAACGGTGATGTATATGAAGGTGGCAAAAAAATCTCTACAAAATAATATTTCACGATTGGACTTGCTTCAGTAAAGTGGAGGGTGATCTTCGTGTTTACGCGGTTTGATTTTCAAACTGCATAGGGCTTAACGTCAATTATAAGCTCTGGTACACTATTTGATACACTATCTGAATAAAATATGTTATTCTATTTCAATGTATTATTTATACAAAACAACGTCTTACCTATATTATTGGAGGAGAGGACCTAATCCCTTCCTCTCCTCCATATACAGTTTGTAAACTACTTTTTTAAAACAGTAAAATTAGTTGACCTTGTTTATTTTTCTGTTTGGTACTGAAAGTGGCGCTAAAATGTAGCAAATATCCTGCATATCTCACCTAATCAATACTATTCTTTTCAAGAACCAGTTTGATGTCTTTAAAAAAGCTTGGAAGCCTCTTCTTGTATTCAGATTACAGATACTCCAGGCACCCATATTCAGTGCCTGGAGTATATAAGATTAACAATATTGTCTATTGATCAGAAGTTTACAGCAACCGAGGCCCCGATGGTTCTGGGTTTGACGATACTTCCCTGTGCACTAATTTGGGCACCTACCATATTAGCCACTCCAGCGCCAAACGTGTAATTATTAAACAAATTTGTAGCATATAGATTGAGGGTAAAACGTCCGCTGGTGAAACTTGCATTTATATCAGCCAATACGTAGTCTTCGATAGGAAACTGAGCAACTGCAAATCCAACATTCTGGCCAAACTCTTCGCTAAAACCACCCAGATATCCCGTATTATAATTGCCAACATAACGCAGACCAAATCCTAATGCTGCATCAATATCACCAATGGTATAGTCATAATCTGCCCTGAGAGATGCCGTCCAGTCTGGAAGGTTACGGGTTTTTTCACCTTTCAAAGCCCCTATCCCAATAGAGTCACCATCCAGAGTGCTTTTTGTATAAGCCACCGTTGCAAGAACCCGAAGCTGATCTGTTACCTGGGCGTTAAAAGTCCCTTCAAAACCATGTGAGGAAATTCCCGCATCACTATTGCCGTTAGTTCCTATGCCATTAACTCGCAAACTCGCCTGAAAATCGGTCCAGTCAATCATCCAAAGAGCAAGATCATAGGTAAATTTACCGTCCATGGCACTGCCCTTGGCACCAACTTCATAACTCCATAAGCTATCAGAATTAACAATTGTGGAACCCAGAAGACCTGTAGCAAAATCGACAACAGGTACATTAGTATATGCTGGCCGATAACCACTGGCTACACGGGCATAGAGGGATAGGTTATCTTCAACGCGCCAACGGGCATTAAACAGATAAGTTGCTACTTCGTCAGATACGGATGCATCTTGATCAATCACTCCAACAAGCAAACCGGCAAAGTCAAAACTGGCCGCCAATGAGTTATCACTATAACGAATACCTGCTGTGATATCAAAATCAGGGGACACATAATATGTTGCATTGGCAAAGATAGATTTTTCTTCATACTCAGTGGGAAAAGACACATCGATTAAATTCAAGTCAGTCGGCAGTGCGATGACAGACTGCGTATTTTTAGTATCCTCACTGGCATAAAATAATCCTATCTGCCATTCAAATGTATCATTATTGGGCGAAGACAAACGCATTTCCTGAAGAAACTTTTCTGATTCTACTTGGAAAATACTAGGGATAGATGTTGTTGTCCCCGGTGGCAATCCAAAAATAAAATCAACCAATCCACCAAATCCGGCCCCTTGATCTATTACTGTAGGATTAGTATATTTAGCATATCCGGTTACAGAGGTAAATTCAGCCCAGTCAAAGTCGTATTTGAAAGTCATAGCCGCATTTTGATACTCTAAACCAATTGTTCCGGGTACACTGCTCGCTAAGGCGTATTTGCCATTGGCAGGCTGTAATACAGGATTAACTGGATCTATTGGATCAGCAGGATTAACCGGGGTGAAAATTAGAAGACTATTGCCTGCTGTAGTTGTATTTTGATACAGCCCGGAAAATTTAAGGCTGGCGGCTTCAGATAAATTAATCAGTACAGCACCGCTAAACCCATATATTTCAGCAGTGTTATGATCATCGTCAACCACTTCAAGTGTCGCAGGGTCCAGCCTGTCAATAAAACCCGCCTCATCATTATAAAATCCGCTAAGTGTAATACCAATTTTATCCTCAACAAGCGGTGCGCTGACCATGGCACGATATAATTGACTAACGCCACCTTCTTTTATTGTGGATACATCCACAGAAAAACTTCCGCGCATTTCGTCAAGGGATGGGTCTCGGGAAATATATCTAATCACACCGCCCATGGCACCTGCACCGTACAACGTGCCTTGCGGCCCCTTTACCAGCTCCACCCGCTCCAGATCGCCCAGCAGGCCATCAAGTAGTAATGCGTTACCAGCAGAAAATGGTGATGATGTTGTTAATGGCACATCATCAACATAAATTGCCGTAACGGGAATGGAACCCTCCTGGCTAACCCCTCTGAAGGTAATGCTACCCCGTCCGGCAGCCCCGCTAGTATTGAAATTCACCCCCGGGGTATAATCAATGATATCTTCAAGTGATGTCAGCCCCTTGGCCGTAAAATCATCAGGATTTACTGAGGTAATTGACATGGCCACATCCTGCAATGCCTGTTCGCGGCGGGATGCTGTCACTAAAACTTCTTCAATACCGACTTCGTCACTACCATCGGCTTCATCTTCGGCATAAACACCTAGATTGGCTTCATCCTCTGCATCGGAAGTGAAAGCAATAGCCTGAAATCCTGGTTTCTGATAGGGATCGTCCAGCACAACTAATAGTGCGCCTGTGGCATCTTTACGGATAACCAGCTGTGAACCGGATAGAATTTCAACCAGAACCGCTTTGCTTGTCAGGTCGCCATAAACCCCCTGCGTTATCAGTCCCTGCACCTGATCATCACGATAGATCAACTGTTCGCCAGATTGGCTGATAAATTGATTAAGGGCGGTTTTCAAGTCACCGGCCTGAATATTAAATTGATGAAGCACATCATCATTCTGAGCCATAACGTTGCTGCTTATTGAAATAGCTAACAAGCTCACCCCGGCTATAAGGGAAGTTTTCACAGTATTTAATTTTTTGGTTGAATATTGTCTCATTCTATCCTCCTGAATGTCTGGTATTTTTTACCAATATGGTTTTACGGCAGGAAAATTGCCGTTATTCATTGGGACGAATGAGATTAATATTTCCATCAAGTTTTTTGAAAAGCTATCCTGAGATCAGGATTTCTTTTCCTGTACGAGAAACATGAAAACCAAAGCCATTTGTTAGAAACCTGACAAAAGCTTCCAGATTATCTGTCTTGAATTTGCCGCTGACCCGGATTTTAGAAATTTCCGTATCTTTAATAACCAGCATAGTATGATTATAACGATTGAACTCTGCCGCTGCTTCTATCAGGGGCGCATTATCAAAATCGATAAACTTCTGACGCCAGCTCAGTTCACGCAAGACAATTTTAAGGTCTTTTCTGACCAGCAAAAACCCACCTTTTTCCGCTTCTGCTATATCCCCTGCTGTCAATATTATCAGTGGATTTTCCTGCAAGTCGGTTAGATCATCAATCTGAACCTTACCCTCAGAGACCGCGACTTCAATGCTATTTTTTTTGCGATGGACAGCAAATTTTGTCCCCAATACTGTTATGGCCTGATCACCGGCTATAATTTTAAATGGCCGGTTTTTATCATGTGAAACTTCAAAAAATGCTTCGCCATGATCAAGAGTGACTATCCTTTTTTCCTGCGAAATATCGGCTACAAGTTTGGTATCAGAGTTAAGTTCAATCTTTGACCCATCGGCAAGGTCGACAAATTTCTGCCCACCCTTAGCGGTTTGATATTCCTCGCCCGCAGGGACATCGGCCACAAAATTTAAATTAGCAAGGCCAACAATAATTAAAATAGATGCCGCTGCCGCCAGTCCAATAATTTTTCGCCTAAGGGGAAGGCGTGAACTATTCTGCTTTAATACAGCGACATCAGGTGACTTAAGTGCCCCCAAACGGTGAGTGCGTTTCCAGACGGAGATCAATCGCAAGAGTGCCACCCGATGACCGGGCGACCTGCTTATCCATTCTTCAAACTCAGCATCTCTGGCAGCATAATCATCCAGATCAATTTCTATTTCATTGCTGTCATCTGCCTTGTCAATTCTGGCAAGCCAGCTGGCTGCTTCGCTTTCAAGCTGTTCTGCAGACGGAAGCAATGCGGCATTATTTGCATAGGTCACGTCTTTTTCTCCTTTTTTGCTTTGCTGTGGCTCTTGGCATTAAATCTGGTTGCTGCTATTTCTGAAATATTTCTCAAAGAATCTGATAAACCTCGTACGCCTCTTTGGATATGAGATTCAACCGCCGCCTCCGAAATGCCAAGACGTCTTGCTGTCTCACGTTGCGAAAAACCGTAAATACGTCTCAATTCAACAACCTGACGGCATTTCTGAGGAAGTGCCTTCATGGCATTTTGAAGATACTTCAGTTCCTGACGCGCTGAAACCTGCTCTTCGACCCCAACCTCTTCGCTGGGGATATTCAGGGTCTCCATATCCATAACACTTTCGATACGAACGACCTGCGCTCGCCTGACAAGATCACATAAAAGATTACGGGCAGTGGTAAAAATAAATGCCTTTATCTTGATTGGCCGGTCTTGTTGTGCCGCAGAATATACGCGCGTTAATACTTCCTGACATAAATCTTTCACATCTGAAGAATTATCTCGCCAATTACGATACAAATAACGCAAAAGAGCTGGTTCATGCGGCAATACAGCCTGCATAAACCATTCATCAAGTGTTTCTTTCCTGTTTTGCATTATTTGGGGTACTACCTGCCAATAAATAATATGTAATTCCACTAGCCCATTATATCAGGACGAACGACGGCTTAATATCCATCATATATTTCCTATAATTTAGGAAGCCTACTCGATTAATAATGTACACTACTGTATTATTATACGCACAATGAGCCATTGGGTAAATACAATGGTTTTCTTTCAGGTGAAAAATATCTATAATAAAACAACAAAAATTTTATTGGGATGGATACGCGTGAAAAGAAGATTCTACTATCTTCCTTTCCTGTTACTTGTTTTTCTTGGTCATACTGTGGTTAGTCAGGTTTTTGCCGATGAAACAGTTTGGACCGAAAAAAAATTGGGACGGGTTATATTAAAAGCCGAACGAGCAGCCAAAAGAAAAATCTGGTCGCGGGCTATAAGATATGGTGAGCAGATGCTTACGGGTTCGGAAGCCCTTGATCAAAAACATGACCAAAGATATATAAATCTACTTAAAAACCTAAACAAATATTATGATAATTCTCACCGTTTGGCGGAAGTTCCTGAGCGCATCAAGTCTGCTTATTTATTATCAAAGCAGCATCTTGGACTTTCTCATACAACAAGTCTGATCAGCCGCAATCTTTATTACAAGCTTCTTATCGCTGAAAAAAAATATCATGACGCCATTCCGCTAGTCCTTGAAAATATCTCGGTATCTGAGAAATCCAGCACCGAAAACTTTAGAATACTGCATTATCTGGAACAGCTTTCCACCCTTTACCGGCTCACCAGACAATACGCCAAAGAAGAGGGTATTCTTCTGCGGTTTCTTGAAATGAACAAGTGGTTGGTTGGTAAAGACGCTGAAGATAATATCAAGATAATTCTAAGCCTGGCCCAAAACTACTGTCGCCAGAATAAGTTTGATCAATTTAAACAATTAATAATTTCAAACAATTTGAAATATTATTGTAAATAGAATTTGGTAGGCAGCTTTATTACAAATATCTTACTTCCCAGAAAGATTATCAGGGTGCTATCCCTATTGTACTGGAAAATATTTCCAGCCTTTCAGACACTAAAGATGATGAGTTCAGGAAACTTCATTATCTGGCTCAACTGCACGGGCTTTACGGTCTGACAGACAAGCTTGAAGCTCAGGAAAAAATACTGCTCGAATTACTGGCATTAAATAAACGGCTGGTCGGCACCAAAGTGAATGATAATCTTAAAATCATTATGAATCTGGCAAAAAATTACTGCCTTCAGAAAAAATCCACCGAATTTAATCAGCTGATGCAAATTTATGACCTGAAGTTTGAGTGCTGAAAATCAAAATCTTTTCATAACAGAATTTGCATATCAAAGATAAATACAGTACTGTATGGTAAAGTCTAATAATAACCTGCAGTTTGCGGCTTTGAGTATCGCGGCGAGCTAAAACTGATCAAGAGGAGATTATATGAATAAAGAAACCGGCTGGCCAAACTGCGGCAATGTCACCGTGGATAGTAATATTATTTCCAGAAGCCCTGAATCAACAGTCTCTCTGCAAAATGGCTGAAATTACCTTAGAAGATAAATATGCCAAGACCGAAGGCAGGATTTTCCTGTCCGGGATTCAGGCACTGGTGCGACTGCCACTTATACAAAAAAGGCGGGATACAGCCGCAGGGTTAAATACTGCTGGCTTCATTTCAGGGTACCGTGGCTCACCATTAGCAGGATATGACATCGCGCTTCAGCGGGCATCAGAACAGCTTAAAAGCCATGATATTCATTTTCAGCCGGGCGTGAATGAGGATCTGGCTGCAACTGCAATATGGGGTACCCAGCAGCTCCATCTGTCTCCGGGGGCAACCCGGGACGGTGTCTTCGGAATTTGGTACGCCAAGGGGCCGGGCGTTGACCGTTCACTGGATGCCCTGCACCACGCCAACGCCGGCGGCACCCACCCCCACGGCGGGGTATTATGCCTGACCGGCGATGATCACAGCTGCAAATCATCGTCCCTCTCCCACCAGTCCGATCAGAGTTATGCCGCTGCAGGCATCCCCATCTTATATCCGTCCAACGTACAGGAATTTGTTGAATACGGGATTCTTGGCATCGCCATGTCACGTTATTCAGGCTGTTGGGTCGCTCTTAAAGTCACATCCGAAACAGTAGAGTCAACCGCGACAATGGATTTGGCAAGTGAAATGCGCGATCTGATTATCCCTGAAGATTTTATCATGACTGATGACGGTGTTAATATTCGCTGGCCTGATGCCTTTCTCGAAAAAGACCGGCGGCTCCAGAGATATAAACTACCCGCCGCACTGGCATATGCCAGAGCCAACAAAATAGATCAGCTTGTCTGGGACAGTCCAAATCCGCGTTTTGGCATTTTTGCATCTGGAAAATCTTATCAGGATGTGCGGCAGGCATTACTCGCCCTTGAGATTGACCAAAGTAAGGCCCGTGAGTTTGGCCTGCGTCTATATAAAGTGGGCATGCCCTGGCCGCTGGAGCCAACGGGAGCAGTTCAATTCAGTGACGGTCTTGAAGAAATTCTGGTGGTTGAGGAAAAAAAAGGTTTTGTCGAGGATCAGCTCAAGTCACATCTTTATAATAGCAACCTCAGCCAGAGGCCTTACGTGGTGGGCAAAAAAGATGAAACTGGTAAGTGGCTGCTTCCTGCCGACCAGGAACTGTCGGTCGATCTCATAGCTATTGTGATCGCCGAACGCCTGTTAAAATTTCTGGATTATCAGCCTTTACACGCTCGACTGGAATATCTGGGAACCAAGCAAGAGCAAATGACAAGATTGGACAAGACAGTCAATCGCACGCCATATTTTTGTTCTGGCTGCCCACATAACACATCGACTAAAATTCCTGAGGGCAGTATAGCCTATGCCGGGATAGGCTGTCACTTCATGTCTCAGAAAATGGATCGCTCTACGCAAACCTATACCCATATGGGCGCAGAGGGCGCAACATGGATCGGCCAGTCACCCTTCACCAGCACAAAACATATTTTTGTTAATCTGGGTGATGGCACCTACCAGCATTCTGGGCTGCTGGCCATTCGGGCGGCGGTGGCCGCTGACGTCACGGTGACCTATAAAATCCTGTTTAACGATGCTGTCGCCATGACCGGCGCTCAGGCCATTGAAGGCGGCTTAACCGTTGAAGCCATAGCGGCACAGGTGAAGGCGGAAGGTATAGTCAAAATTGCCATCGTCTCCGATCAGCCATCACGTTTTCAGCAGAAAAATCTTCCCGATGATACCAGTGTTTATGACCGCAGCCAGATGCCCGAGGTCCAGCGTGAAATGCGCCAGATAACAGGATGCACTGTGATTATTTATGATCAGGCCTGTGCAGCAATGCTCCGCCGCAAGCGAAATCGCGGACAGGTTAGACAGCCCCCTGCCAAGGTCATGATTAACGCTGAAGTATGTGAAGGATGTGGTGACTGCTCAGTCCAGTCCAATTGCATTTCCATAGAGCCGCTGGAAACAGATTTTGGCCGCAAGCGAGTGATAAATCAAAGCAGCTGCAATTTTGATTTATCCTGCGTTGAAGGCTTTTGTCCCTCCTTTGTCACGGTTCTTGGGGCAAAAAACCGCAAAGCGGTGATCGCCTTCACAGATCAGTCAGGCGATCTACCAGAACCTGTACTCAATGAGCTTCGCAAGCCCTATAACATTTTGATTTCCGGTGTCGGCGGCACTGGTGTTCTGACGGTTGGTGCCCTGATCGGCATGGCTGCTCATCTGGAAGGTATAGACTGTGCCATGTCCGATATTACCGGACTGGCTCAAAAAGGTGGCGCCGTACTCAGTCATGTAAGGATTGGCCCAGATTCAGACCAATTGCACTCGCCCCGCCTGATGGCTGGCGCGGCGCATTTGATTTTGGCTTGTGACTATGTTGTCGCTGCTAGCGCAGAAGCCCTCAATACCATGGATAGTGAGCGAACCGCAGCAATAATCAATACTTGTGTCACGCCTGTTTCAGATTTTGTGCTCCACAACGATATGAATTTTCACGAAAAAGTTGCCCTTGATAACATCCAGAAGAACACACGCCACGATGGGACCCATCTGGTTCCGGCCACTGACTTCATAACCGCTAGTGCAGGCACAGCCGTCACGGTGAATGTGTTCATGCTCGGATACGCCTTTCAAAAGGGCCTGCTGCCCATGAAGATAGCTTCGCTCAGGGAAGCAATCCGTCTAAATAGTGTTGCCGTAGAGGAAAATCTGGCTGCACTGGAATGGGGTCGGCGCGTAGCTCACGATCAGGCCCGCCTTCTTGCCGAGATGAAGGGGGATGCTGCCCTGACCGGTAACGAGTCGATAACCCTTGACCAAATTATTGCGCTTAAGGCAAAACATCTTGCCAACTATCAAAACGCAGGCTACGCACGGAAATATAAGGCGTTTGTTGATCGGATACGACAAGAAGAGAGCCAACAGGGATTCGACCTACTGGGGCTGACCAGGGCTGTTGCCATTAATTACGCCAAACTACTGGCTTACAAAGACGAATATGAGGTTGCACGCCTATACTCGAACGGGCGCTTTATAACAAAATTACATTCTTTGTTTGAGGGAAATTTCCGGTTCAGGCTCCATCTTGCTGCGCCGACTATTAGCGGAACCGGCACGGGTGGTAAAAGGCCGGAAAAGAGAAGTTTTGGGCAATGGATTATCCCTATTTTTCGGCTGCTGGCCAAATTCAAAATTCTGCGCGGCACTGCTCTCGACCCCTTCGGTTATAGCAAAGAACGTAAATTAGAGCGTGAATTGATCACGGACTACGAACGACTGGTAAGCCAGTTGCGTGAAAATTTATCACAGGATAATTATCAGACTGCTGTCGCGCTGGCTTCGTTACCAGATAATATTCGCGGCTTCGGCCCAGTGAAGGAATTAGCTGTCCAACGTGCAAAAACAGCTGAGCGTGAACTCCTGCTCAGCTTTAGGCAGGCTGATAGTATTGACGCAGCTTCAGTCGGCTAAGGCATATTAAAATGTACGGCTAGACGGACAAAAATAATTTTAATGAAGAAATATTTATTCTATTTTTTATATATCTTTGAAATACCGTCAACAACGTATTTTATGATATAATATAGGCACTTATCAGACTATTGCAGCTATATGTAATGATAATGATGACTTTATAAATACAATTCAATACGGCAAAACATCTGAATTATACACTTGTGTTTTGTTTTAAAGTACAGTACTGTATGGTCAACTCTTGGAGGAGAGCAAATCTCGGCAATCTTCATTAACAGAGTTCCGATAAACCAGATTAAGGGCAAAGTGAAAAATAATAATGTGTGGAGACCACTAAGCATTATGTCTGGATCGGCAACAAATAATCACATTTCAAGGAGGAAATTATGATCAAATCAGTCGTTACAGTTCTTGCAGTTATTGGTGCCACCAATTTTACTGCCGGATCAGTTTCAGCTCAGGATAATGATCTGGCGATCGATGAAATAATCGTTACCGCACAGAAACGGGCTGAAAATCTTCAACAGGTCCCTATTGCCATTACCGCCATTGACGGATTGACAATTGAGAAAGCCAGAATTCAAACTCTGGATGATATTGCGAACCGCACCCCAGGTTTTTTCATCGGTGGCGCAGGTCCGGTATCACCTGAACTAACAATAAGGGGCATCGGCTCAACCGACCGCTCTAGCGGCAGTGACCGTTCGGTCGTGGTTTTTCTGGATGAAGTTTATATTGGTCGCGCGGGCGGCTCAACATTCGATCTTTTTGATCTGGAACGAATTGAAGTTCTCCGTGGTCCCCAGGGAACGCTTTTTGGGCGTAATGTAGTTGGTGGTTTAATCCATGTGGTATCCAAAAAGCCCTCCGCAGATCCTTATGCCAAAATTCAGGCGACTGTGGGTAATTACGATCTGATAGAAACCAAAGCCGTTTTCAATGCACCCCTAAGCGATACGGTATTTTCGAAAGTCTCTTTCAGTTCCCGGGACCGTGACGGCGTCAACACCAATATATTCCTGAACAAGAAAATTGATAATATCAACAGCCGTAATGTGAGGGGACAGCTCAAAATAGTTCCCGATGATAGTCTGCAAGTACTGTTATCAGGAAATTACGCCCTTGATGACATTCAGGGTCTTGGTTTCAGGCCGCTAAATAATGCCGGTGTTTTTGGCGTTGTCGGCTTTATACCCTCTGATAATTTCAGGGATTTCCAATCGCCGGTAGAAGGTTTTCTCGACCGGGAAATCTACAGCTTTACCGCGCGCGTGGACAAGGAAATGTCCATCGGTAATTTTACCTCGATTTCATCCTACCGGGTTGTTGATTTCTTCCAGGACAGGGATTTCGGCGTAGCCTCTGATCCCAACTTCTCCAGTGAACCGGTCATCAATCCCGCTGCCTTCGGCTTCATGTCACGGATTTTAATTGACGAGCGGTCCGAAACTTTCACTCAGGAAATGCGTCTTGCCTCTCATCCTGATTCTGGAAAACTAAACTGGCTTGTGGGTGCATATTACCTGAACGAAAAGACCGACCGTGATCAGGAACGCAAAAGAAATCTGACCCTGATCAACGGTGCTGTGACCTCGTCTCATCCTTTTTTCGAGCAAAAGAATTCAACATCAAGCTTCGCTGTCTTCGGGGAAGCCAGTTTTGAAATAAGCGATAAACTTGAAATTACCGTAGGTGGTCGCCAGACCTGGGACAAGAAAACCATGGATCTGACGGTAACCGACCTTGATCCGCTTAATCTGTTTACCAATTCCCTGAATCCGGCAACCGCTGTATTCCCGTCGCAGGTAACATCAGAAAAATTCAACAGTTTCACACCGAAAGCTACCATCACCTTTACCCCGACCGACAACACTATGGCTTACGCCACAGTTTCCAAAGGATTCAAATCCGGTGGGTTCAACGGGCTGGCTGGTGAGCCTGTGGCGTCTGCGACGCCCTTCCTGCCGGAAACTGCATGGAATTATGAAATTGGGATCAAGACCCAGCTTTTTGATAATCGTCTGCAATTAAATCTGGCCGGCTTCTGGCTTGACTTCAAGGATTTACAATTGCGCCGTAGACTGTTGCTTATACCAGGCAATCAGGCCTCTAATACTATTATCATTGCCAATGCGAGCCAAGCTCGTATCAAAGGTGTTGAACTGGAAACAATCTTCAAACCGTTTCCAGGATTTACCATCACTGGTAACTTAGCCTATACCGACGCTATTCTTACCGATGCAACCTTGAAATCAAGCTTGCCAACTCTGGATGTGGATGGTCTGGTGACTGCTGAAGGTCAAAAGCTGCCCAGAGCACCGGAAATAACATATTTCGTTGCTGGAGAATATGAAGCCCCTATCGGTAATGGTGGAGCTGTGGTCCTCAGAGCCGAAACCCGCTACACCGATGATGTCTTTCATGATCTGGGCGAGCCGGATCCCGGCGGGCATCAGGACAGTTATAATCTGGTCAATGGTAGCATCACTTACATTCCAGGTGAAGATAGTGCATGGGAATTCAAAGTCTGGGGCAAGAATATCCTCAACAAGGAATATTTTGTCTGGGAACAGCCTGCCAGTGGTGCCAGAACAGCCATTACCCGGATCGGAGATCCGGCAACAGTTGGCTTTACTATTACCTGGCGACATGATTAAATACCATTGTCTCTAATAATATAGTCAGGAAGCGCAAAAAATGAAAAACTCTAATTCTATTCTTGCGCTTCTTGCTTTTCTTATTATCTTTCCTTTGCTCCCTTCGGTATATGCGGCAGAGAAACCCAATATAGTTGTCATAATGACCGACAATCTGGGGTATGGCGATCTGGGTGCTTATGGTGGTATGAGGGCACCGACCCCGCGCATTGATGCCCTCGCCGCAGAAGGTATTCGATTTAGAGATTTTCAGGTTGAACCGGGCTGCACCCAGACCCGGGCCGCCTTTATGACAGGGCGCATGCCTATTCGCTCCGGCAATTCAGGATTTGTCCAACCCGGCGGCAAGTCAGGATTACATCCCAAAGAGATTACCCTTGCTGAAATGCTAAAAAAAGTCGGTTACAAGACAACGCTATTTGGCAAATGGCATGTAGGCACCCTGCCGGAACGCCAGCCCCAAATGCAGGGCTTCGATAAATTCTGGGGCATACTTTTTACCAGCAAACCGACAAGGGTCGGATCACCTGCTTATGACCCCTCTATTCCCATGCAGCCTATTCTTGAGGCGGAAAGAGGCAAAGCTGCCCGCAAGGTCAAAGAACTCACCATGGCATATCGGCCTCATATTGACCGGGATATTACCAATATGGCTGTGGACTATGTAAAGGATAATGCTGGCGGCGATAACCCCTTCTTTCTCTTTGTTTCTTTCATAAACCCCCATGTCCCCGTTATTCCCCATCCCGATTTCAGGGACAAATCCGGTGGCGGTGATTACCCTGACGTATTGATGGAAATTGATTATAACACAGGGCAAATTCTGGATGCTCTCAAGCGGGAAAAGATCAGTGAAAACACTATTGTTGTTTGGATTTCGGACAACGGGCCAACACGCTATTCGCCGGAACCGGACCAAAATGGTGATCCCGGCCAGTGGAGCGGTGATGTTGGCAGCGCATGGGAAGGCAGTTTGCGCACCCCCGGCATGATCAGATGGCCAGCAAAGATCAGGCCAAACTGGGTTTCCGACGCGACATTTCACATTATGGACTTATATACTACCCTTGCCCGTTTTGCAGGCGGACAAGTTCCAGAAGACCGGCCCATTGACGGCATAGACCAGTCCGACTATCTGTTAGGCAAAAGTGATATTTCCAAACGGGATCATATCATGACATATTATCTTGGCGAACTTGCTGCCATCAGGTGGAAACAATTCAAAGTTCATCTGGTGAAATATGCCAAGAGAAGAGCTATCCAAAGCCCCGGCATTAAAGTATTCCCGCCACTCTTTGGTCTCTATAATCTGCGTACGGACCCGAAGGAAGAATATGACCTGTGGGGTTCTGGTGACGGCAGCACCTATCCCCTCATCATCAAGGCCAATCAGCTCCGTGCAAAATACGACAAATCGTTCAAGGCCTATCCCCACGCGGACTATTCCAATATGGAACCAATTGAATAACTTGGCGAAAGTATTAATCATCATA
>JAJFIP010000167.1 GCA_021774875.1 Emcibacter sp. | reverse complement strand
CGATTAAAAGAAAAAGGTTATGGTCGACGTTGGATAGTGGAATCGTTTATGAGCGGATTAAAGCGAACCACCGGTTCCGCATTATCTGCCCGATCTGAAAAACCATTGTTTACAGAGGCGGGACTTCGAGTTCTGGCTTACGCCCTACGGCGTTAACCAGATGTAAAAAAGAATGTGATTTCTTTTCAACAAGGCAAGACAGCTTCTAGGCACGCAAACAGCTGTGGCTGGGTAAATTTCTTAGGGCTGTGGCGGTGCGTGTATTGAGGGAGCGATTGCTTTGCAATTTTGTAAGCAGCTGCCAATACCAGCCGGGGAGATTTGGATGTCTGTGTCATACAGCATGGTGTATCATGACTGGTAATTCACGGAAATAGCAATCGGGGAGCTTTTCTACAGAGCAGAATCGAATTCACTTCAATATATCAATTGGCAAAATAGACACTCGCTACCATTTGACCAAGATTGTCAGAATTTGCTGGCTCGTTAGGCAAAGATTAACAGGACTTGGCTCTGACGCCTTATCTTTCTCTGAGCAACTGGCCGACGGTTCCGGTGCTGTCCGCGAAACGATCCAGTTTGGCAC
This sequence comes from Emcibacter sp., assembly GCA_021774875.1. GTDB lineage: Bacteria > Pseudomonadota > Alphaproteobacteria > Sphingomonadales > Emcibacteraceae > Paremcibacter. The sequence continues at coordinate 10,543 of JAJFIP010000167.1, read as the reverse complement.
CCATCGTTTGTGCCTGAGTCAGCCACAGGTTTGCCAGTGGTGTACCGTCGGCAAGATTAAGGTGCATACCGGTCTTAATGTTACCGCCACCCGTACCTGCGATGATAATCGGCAAGTCATTGTATTGATGAGTGGCTCCATCGCCGAGACCGGAGCCATAGGTGAAAAGCGTGTTGTCCAATAGCGAGGTGCCATTGGCTTCCTCAATCTGATCCATCTTTTCCACTAGATACGCAAACTGCTCCATGTGAAAGCGATCGACCTGAAGCAGATCGTCGAGAAACTGCTTTTGGTTGTGAGACATCTGGTGATGACTCCTTGGCTTGTCAAACAAACTCTCATAGAGGAACGGAGTATCCCACCGCTCGGGGCCCACCATAAAAGTGGCAACATTGGTAAGGCCTGTCTGCAGCGCGACAACCATCAGATCGCCCATCAGTCGGATGTATTCACCGCGCGGAAGATGCGCTGTGGTGGGTTCTGCAAACGAAACCTTATTCAGCTCACCTTTCATCTTTTCGAGCTTTTCCATCTGTTCTTCGATCGTGCGGACGGAGTCGAAGTATTCGGCGAACTTCTGCCGATCGGTATAGCCAAGCTGCCGCTTCATTGAGCGAGCATCTTCGAGCACGAGGTCCGTGATGTTCTGGTGGCTGTCGGCTTCCTGAGTGCTGAACAGCCGACGATAGGCCTTTCGCGGATCACGAATTGATGGCGCAACATGTCCCGTTCCGTACCAGGAAATATTGTCGAAGTACAGTGATTCTTTGTTGTCGCGATGGCTGTTGCAACTGAACTCAAGCGTACGGAAAGGAGTTGCCTTTCCAACGTAATCAGCCACGACATGGTCAAGCGTGCGGTTCAGCGGCCATGCCGACTGCTTCACGGTGAACGGTGCAGCGCTGCTCAAGTAGCAGGACGCACACTGGGCATGACCGTCAGTGCCTTGCTGAAAGGTCCGGTCTAGACCGGTCACCAGCGTTATTTTGTCTTTGACCTTTTCCAGAGGTTGCATGGTTGGTGTGAGGGTCAGCTCATGAAAGCCTAGTGCGATTTCCTTGTCTCTCGGGATTTCCTTCTGGCTACCGGTGAACTTCGGAAGGATTGCATTCTTTTCACCCGGGAAGAATCCTCGACGCACCACACCGATGGGCACGTAGAAAAACGCCATTCGTTGTGCGACCGGTTTTGCGGGCGCGGCGATGCTTAAGCTTTCGAGCCACGGAAGCGACAAAGCTGCGCCACCGACTCCCTGGAGAAATGATCGTCTGGTTGTAGTCTTCATTTTAGTTATCTCCAGGGCTCTGGTCTGTCCGTTCAGTTATGGTTTTCGCATTCGATTTGTGGAGAAACGGATCGCTCAAGACAACTTGTTTAATCAGCGTTTGTATCCGGTAATCGTCGTCGTCGGTTTCGGTCACGATTTTGTCGAGTGCGATTGAGTCGGCAATTCCTGTTTCGCGTGCAAGCGCAAAGGACAAAACATGCGACGCCAATCCTCTCGTGAATCTATCTTTCTCGGCAAGAATCGCGTCTTTGAATTCCGCGATGTCGTTGAATTTGTGCTTTCGGAATAGCGTTCCGTTCATATCGACCTTGCGGCCGTTCTCGTAAACATCTCGCCACTTGCCAGTGGGGCCGTAGTTCTCTAGAGCGAAGCCCAGAGGATCGATCTGCTCGTGGCAACCGGCGCAGTCTGCACGCTCCCGATGTGCGGAAAGTCGCTCCCGAAGGGTGAAATGTGCTTCTGCTTGGGGTGCCTCTTCGGCGAGCGGGGGTACATTCGCTGGTGGAGGCTCCGGTGGATTGTTAAAGATGACGGTTGCGAGCCACGCTCCTCGCGTGATTGGCTGAGTTCTCTCTGGCCCAGAAGTCATTGTCATGATCGCGGCAGTCGTGATGACTCCACCCTGACGACGGTCGTTGAGTTGGACCCGGTTGAACGGCAAAGCCGTAACGGAATTCTTCTGGCCTGCTCTTTTGGCTCCGTAGTAGATATTGTCGAGGCGAGCCGACCGGTAGCTGAAGTCGGAATCGATTAACTGCAGAATCGAACGATCTTCGATGAGGACCGTTTCGAACAGCAGAAGCGGTTCCAGCATCATGTGCATGCTATTGCGGTATTTGGAAAAGTAGAATTCCGGAAAATGTTCGCGATCAGGAGCTGACGAAATAATTCGGTCCAGTTGCAACCATTGAGCCGGAAAGCTGTCGCAGAACCGTTTGAGTTTGCGATCGTCCAGCATTCGATCAACCTGCTCAGAAAGAACCGCGCGGTCAGTTAGTTTTCCTGCACGGGCCAAATCCAGAAGAGTCTGGTCCGGAATGCTTCCCCAGAGAAAGAACGACAGTCGAGATGCTAATTCGAAATCATCCAGCGGTTCGGCTACGCCGCTTACTCCAGAACGGTCATAGAGATAAAAGAACTTCGGCGAAGCGATGGTAGCTGCCGCGACGTCTCGCATGCTCTCGGTGAATGACCTACCGGACCGAATTCGAGCCAGGACATGATCGGTGTAACGATTGAGCTGTTCCTCTTCAACTGGCAGGCGAAACGCACGAGTCAGGAACAAACGCAATCGAGCCCGAACTTCTGTTGGAACATCTGTCGTCAAGGCAGGCTCCGAGAAAAACGATGCCCAGATACCGCAACTCTTCGGACTAAAGTCAGGACTATCGACAATACTTCGGCTGAGCGCGATGAATGACTCAAGCAGCAACGGCGACAACGACAGGTGGTCGCCGCGATTGTCAAAACCGTGTTCGGCGCGCAGGTCCTGAGGAAAGGGAGCAACACCCGCGAGCCGTTTTTCGATCAATTGAGACTTACCGAGAGGCCGACTGCCGGCTTTTAGTTTCTTGGGCATCTTGCCAGTGGCTGGTTGGAAGTATTTACCATGCTCCCGCAGCATTCGTTCCGGGAGCGTGAAGACGACACAGTTGAGCTGAAACAGGTCCGTGACCGCATTGTTGTATTGAAAACGGTTCATGCGCCGGATCGGTGCGTGCGAGAACGACTTATTCTTCGACACTGCTGCATGCAGAACCGTCTTCAGTTCTGCGATCAGTTGCTGACGCAGCTTCGGTTCAAGTTGTGGTTCGTCTTCTGGCGGCATCTCTTTAAGGTCAAGGACATCAATGAGTTTGCGAACCAGCTTTGCGTTCTTCGTCAGATCGGCAGTTTCTCGCAGTTCAAGCAGGTTGACGTCTCCTTCGACTTCGCCATCAGCACCATGGCATTTCACACAGTGTTTTTGAATCGTAGGTTCGACAATCTTCGTGAACGAATCCGTCTCAGCAGACCAGACATCTGCCGCGAGAATGAATTGGAGCGAAATCGAAATTACCAACGCCACACAACAGACGCAGGATCGCGCAAAACTTTTCGCTCGATCGGCGGAACTCCCAAAACAGCTACTCTTCGGCAAGTGATTCGGCATCCGGGTCAATTTCCGTTCCTGAAGTGTGCGCGGTTAACGGTGCTTAGGGCCCGTTGTATTCATATATGTACAATTTCAAGGTCGTGCGTAGTTCGTATCAGGACAATAATCGCAATCCGCAAAGCTTGTTACCTCAAACCAAGTCGCCAGACTGTAGTGCAAATTTCAAGACTTCGGTTGAGCAGCACGGTGAAGAGCCGTGGCGATGCATTTCACTTGCCGGAAACCATCACCATGGCCCAAGGACCTTTCTGAGGAGCAGAAATTGGCAGAACATTGCCACCCGTCATGGTTAGCTTTGCCCCCCATTCGCCATTGGTGATGTTGATCCAGTGCAGTGTAAACTCCTGCGGCCAGGCCTTCACGTCGAGGCCAATCGTTCCGCCATCGCTGAAGTACACAACGTACGAAGTGCCCGGTCGGCAGGCAAGGTACGCCTCATCGCTTTCGCGGTCATGCAGCAGGTCGTTTTTGTGGCTGATGTCCCAGAACTTCACAAGCGACTCGACTTTACGAGCGGCGGCAATGCTGGCTTTGGCATTCGGTTTCAAGCCGTTCCCGGCTCCATCGCGATGAAACCGCGCAGAAGCACACCCTGACATGAGGTTGCGCCAAAAACGTTCAATTCCGTCTTCCGGAGTGCCCGATCCCCAGGATGTTTCGCCGCTTCCATAAATCTTGGTGTTGTTCAGCGGGCGAACGTGCTTGCGGATCTCTCGGTCGTACCATAGCAACTTACCCCAATGATCCTCGTTGAAAGTGCGGCTATTGACCTGCGAAATGTCCATGAACGTGTACTGAGTCGGTGTGTCTAGTGCAACACGAATATTTTCCGAGGACTCCGGTTCGTGCCCATCATCGAACATATCCGTCGTGTACACATCGACCCCCCGTTCACTGGCTCGACGTTGTATGAATTCAATCCAATGCTGGCCCCACTTTGGCGACGTGGATGTTTCATTGTTCATACAGTACAGGACATTGCCGTAGGGCAAACTGTAGGATAGTAGTTTGTCGACGAACCGCTCCTGAGACTTGCGAACGACATCATACTGCCGCCGATACTCGTCCATTCCCGGAATGGTATGAAAGAATGGCTGTTGGTCGCGCCCGGGATGCTGCGCGGCGTGCCCCGTGGCGAAGCCGGTTTCTGCGGTAGTGTAGTTGACGTTGTTGGCCGGGTTGTATGGATGTGCTTTCCAGGCATTGAAGCCTCGGTGGTCCGTGTAGTCGAAGCGATCCCACATTTCGATTTGTACAATGATGTCTCGCTCACGTGTCCACTTCAGAAGATTTGCAAAACGCGTCCAGTACTCGTCGTTCCATTGATTCAAGTCATACTTGCCACCGCCCAGATTCTTAAACGGATAGACCTCGAAACCAACAGCCTCAGTCGCTCCAGAGTCCAGTGTCTTCGGAACGGTACGCCGATCACTCATCGTGTTACGGATGTAGTTGCCGCCCGCTGCCTGGATTTCGTCGAGATGCTGCTTGAGATCCGGGCGCTGAAACAGATTGTCGTCCTTGCTGCCACCGATGAGCAGTACCGGCTGGCCACGATACTGCCAGTACCGAGCGTTTGCCGCATACGGCCGGATACGGTCCGCATTCGCGTCGGCAGCCGAAACCCCGGAGTCGAAATTGAAAGTCGCGAATACGGCTGCAAGAGGAAAGCAAAGCAGCACCGAACGGTTTACAAACTTCAGAAATATCATCGCAACATCCTCCGTTATTCATTACTTTCTGTTCGTTTATCTAGCACTTCGAATTCCTGAATAGAATTCTCTTCAGGAAACAATACCGTTGTTTGGAAATCAGAAAATAAAGGTGGATCTCCTGCTCCTTCATCATCATCTTCTTCTGGGGGGAACTCTGTGGTACGTCCCTTGATTGTGACTGTATAGGTTCCGCCTATGACTCCCCGCCCTCCTTTCGCTGTATCAAATTTCCCGTCTTCAATTGAAGCTACACCCTGAGGTGCGGTGTTCCCTTCTGTAACGTCTGCGACAAATAAAATCGAACCATAGGGAACCGGCTTGCCGCCGTAAGTTACTGTTCCCGATACATCATATAATTTTGCACCTTCCTCACTTGAGCCGCAGCTTTGGCTCAACAGGCAACCCATACCGCAAAATAGAAACATCACCAGCTTTTGGACGTTCGAATGAAACATAATTATAATACCATCTAAGTTGTAGGTTCAAGTGAAAAAGGCATCTCCAAAGAAACGACTCCATTGGAGATGCGAAATTGATCGATACGATTAGAATTCAATTGTATTTGTTTCGCCCCCTTCGCGACTGGCCGTTGACAGATACACATTCATATCGATATTTTCTGAAACGAAATGCACGCTGCCATCGGCCATCAGGACGTGAGTTCCCCCCTCATGCATACTACCCAAGCTCATATTATTAAATTCACCTGCAGCGAATCCATGCAAGTTGATTCCAAACTTCACATTCTTGCTAGTGCCACACGAGTCACCATTACATCCTCGAATCCAAGCGCGGGGCGCGATCTTCTCGGCCAGATATTTATGCCCTGACATTTCTCCGACCATAATCGTATTCGAAGCGCCATCAATAATATCCCGTAGCCGAATCTTGGAATGCCGACCTCCTAAAACACCAAGACTTGAAACATCATTTCCACTTATACAGTCGCGAATTGAAGTTCCCGAAGATCTGTTCTCACATTCCAATGGATAAGGAGCAGAAGTAACAGGATTGATTCCGACAGGTCCCAGGTTGCCGACATAGTGCGTAGTGAATACTTTTACAGAATTAAATTTTTCCGACGAATGAGTGGATCTCCTTCTATTAGAACTGGGACAAAGGTAAATCGGCGGCACATTTAAAGCTACCTCTCTATTCACGTTAGATAAATAGCCCCAATTTAAATCGAACGCTTGATATAAGGGGACCTGATCAACAAAAGGCAGGATCATCACCAAAAAACTCATACTGACATTATTTTGATTTCTAACATTTGCTGATCCGATCGATTGCCCAAACCCACCCTGAGGAAAAATACGGTGGGTCTCATGATAATTGTGTAATGCCAGGCCAATCTGTTTCAATTGATTTTTGCATGTACTGCGACGTGCCGCTTCACGAGCCTGTTGAACTGCCGGTAACAACAAAGCAATAAGAATAGCGATAATTGAGATTACCACCAGCAGTTCAATCAGAGTAAAGCCTCTCCGCTCTCTTCGATTCGGTGAATTCATGATTTCATCCTTAACAAAAGTGTAAAAAAAATTGTGTAAAATAGAACTAAAATACTTCACTGATTACTTCACCCCCTAAAACGGTGGCGATTTCTTTTCGGTTATTGTGCATATAAAATACTTTGTGCTGATCAATTCCCAGTGCATGCAATAACGTTGCGTGCAGGTCGGCAGGAGAAATTGGACGTTCTATCGGCGTGTATCCCAAATCATCGGTTCTGCCGATGATCTGGCCTCCCTTGACTCCACCACCGGCCATCCACATGCAATATGTCATCGGCAAATGATCACGACCGCGTCGATCACCTTTCACTGATCCTTCCGTAGTCGGGGTTCTACCGAACTCTCCCCCCCAAATCACCAGAGTATCATTCAGTAAACCACGTTGTTTCAAATCTTTTAAGAGTCCTGCTACGGGCTTATCCGTTGCGCGAGCCCGGCTCTGGTGATTCTTTTTGATAGAACGATGCGAATCCCAGCCGCCGTTGCGTAATTGCACGACCCGCACGCCACGTTCGACTAATCGCCGCGCGATCAAACAATCCCTACCGAATTCGGCAGTGCTCTTATTGTCTAGTCCGTATTGTTTTGCTGTCTCCTCTGTTTCACTCTCCAAATCAAATACTTCTGGTGCAGAAGTCTGTAATCGAAAGCCCAGTTCGTAAGAGGCAATCCGAGCTTCCAGCTCGGAATCCTTACCAAGTCGGGCTAAATGCTCATGATTCATCCATTTAATAAAATCGAGTTGTTGACGGCGGTTTTGATTGGAGTAGCCGTCGGGCATTTGCGTATAAGGTATCCCTCCCTTTCCATCAACCAGCGTTCCCTGAAAACGCGATGGCAAAAATCCGGGGCCCCACCCTGGTGTTTGTGGTGCAGGACCGGAGCTATTCGAGAGGATGGAAATAAATCCTGGTAAGTCCCGACTTTCACTTCCCAGGCCATACGTCATCCAGGCACCTAAACTGGGGCGATCACCGATGGCAGAACCAGTTAATGCAATGCATTCGCCCGGCCCATGCACGGGAACACGGTGATTGATAGACCGAATGACACAAATATCATCAATCATCTGCGCGGTCTCAGGAAACAGATCCGAAACGGGAATTCCACTCTCTCCATATTTTTTGAATTCGAACGGCGAAGCCATCAGCTTGGAATCCAGTCCAGCTCGCGGAATGTTCGGCACGCGGGCAACGATACTCGGAGGTACCGCTTTTCCTTCCAATTCGGTGAGCAATGGCTTCGGGTCAAAAGTATCTACCTGACTGGGCGCTCCTGCCATAAACAAAAAGATCACATTTTTCGCTGTCGCGGGAAAATGGCTTTTGCCGGTGCTTACCTGCGTCCCATTTTCCGCACACAGCAGTCCCTCATCAGCCAGCAACGACATCAATCCCAATGCGCCAAAGCCAAGTACACTTTGATTGAGCATGTCACGTCGGCTCAGTGCTTTCTGAGAAACGGCTTGTTGAATCAAATTTCTATTTCTGTCGTCAGTTAACATCTGAATCTTCTGTTCTAAGGGATATAAATAAACTCATTCAAGTTAAGTAAGGCATGGCACAAGATTGGCAGACGTCGATTTTGCTCAATGAAGGACACATCGCCTTGGAAAAACGCGAGAGAGCGTTGTAACTCCTGCTCGTTTGGCACACGACCTAATACACTCTGAAACGCACGTTCGACTTGTTGTCTGTGATCATCGCATACTTCATCAATGATTTTTTTCGCCAATACCTGCGCACGACGATCCATAAATTGGCTGTTCAACATAAACAGTGGCTGCAACGCCACCGTCGAAACCTGTCTGCGCGAACAACTGGCAATGCTGTCGGGTGCATCAAACATCGTCATCACAGATGGCATTTCGCTTCGTCTCTGGAATAAATAAATTGTGCGACGCAGGTTTTCATCTTCGCGCTCTTGAGGAACGCTGATTCCACTTACATTGCGTTTCAATTCCCCTGTCGCACATAAAATAGAGTCTCGAATCGCTTCTGCTTCCAAACGTCTGCGAGGCCAACTCCAAACGAAACGATTCTCAGGATCTTTCTTGATATTCTGCTCATTCAAAGCACGCGCCTGGCGATATGTTGAAGAGAGTACGATCTGCCGATGGATGTGCTTCGTGCTCCAGCCATGCTCCATCAGCTCAACAGCCAACCAGTCCAGCAACTCAGGATGCGTCGGCTTTTCCCCTTGAACACCAAAATCGCTGGGCGTCGAAACCAGCCCCCTTCCAAAGTGATACTGCCAGAGACGATTTACCCAGACACGCGATACCAGCGGATTCTTGCGATCCGTCAACCAGTCCGCCAGCCCCACTCGCGACAAGTCCGCCGATGATTCTGATATTGCCCCCAGCACAGCGGGCCAGCCTTTACCAACTTCTGGCCCCAGTTTGTGAACATCACCACGAATCAAAATCTGGGATTTCATCTGTTTCAAACGTTCCGCGGAATAAGGGATTGGATGACGGTTCACCACCGGCAAACGTTTGATTTCCGCATGCCCCGTTAAGGGCGAATAATAGCCCCATGTATGTGGCACTGTCGTATGCTGAAATTGCTTCTTGTTGATTAATTTTTTCACCTCACGTTGATAAAATCTAAACGTTCCTTTTGATATCCAGGTTTTCAGATCAGTGGGATTGGGGAGCGTCTTACTCTTCAGCGACAAGTTCCCCAATTGGCCATTCACAAAAAAGCCCTGCAACCGATAGTAATCACGTTGGGTCAACGGATCGAATTTATGGTTATGACATTGAGCACATTCCAGTGTCAGTCCCAGTATGGCACTACTGGTAACATTCACTATATCAACCAGCACATCATTCCGCTGAGCCGCTTTGTCCATCTCGTTACCACTGATCCGGGCCGATGCTAAAAACCCGGTCGCGATCAAATTTTCATCAGAATAAGGCACTAATTCATCACCCGCCAATTGTTCCTTCAGAAAACGATCATAGGGTTTATCTTTGTTAAAACTCTCAATCACATAATCGCGATACCGCCAGGCATAAGGTCGTGGCAGATCATGCTGGTAACCATGACTTTCCGCCCAGCGCGTCAGATCAAGCCAGTAGCGCGCCCAGCGTTCGCCATAATGTTCTGACGCCAATAAGCGATCAACTAACTTTTCATAGGCTCGTGGATCGGTGTCATGCACGAAAGTTTCGATTTCCTCCGCCGTCGGAGGCAAACCGACCAGATCCAGATACAAACGTCGAATCAAAGTCTGCTTCTGTGCTTCTGGTGCAGGCTGGATACCCTGCTCTTGATAAGCCTGCTCGATAAAGGCATCAACGGGAGTCCGGATGCGATTCGAATTCTTCCTGACAGGAACTTTCGGACGCGTAATCGTTTGAAACGCCCAATGATCCGATTCCGTTTTCGGTGTAGGTAGCAACTTATGATCCCACTGTGCTCCTTGATCGATCCAGGCTTTCAACAGAGCCACTTCCTTTTCAGATAATGGCTTGGTCGAGTCTGCGGGAGGCATACGTTCTTCGGCGGCTTTCGACGAAACCAACTGAATCAGCTTGCTCTGCTGACTTTGTCCCGGCACAATCAATTCTTCACCGGTACTGAAGCCAAGTAGTTCGTCATAGACATCCAGTCGATAGCCGGAATCGGGGTTCGCCCCCGCATGGCAGGAAAAACATCGCTGCTTGAGCAACGGATATATCTCTTTTCGAAAATCAACCTGTTTATTCCAGGTTGCCTGTTTTTTATGGTTCATCGACGGAATTTGTGAAGGCGATAAATCGAGTACATCGTTCCAGGTGCGGCTTAAAACTAAATCACTTAAATAGATGCGATCACTGGTTTCCGTTTTATGTCCCGTCGCAAAACCGATCCAGCGAATC
>JAJFIP010000166.1 GCA_021774875.1 Emcibacter sp. | reverse complement strand
CATCGGCAGGTCCGACGGGCCAGGTTCCACCGATCCGTGGACGATAAAATATATCTTTCCCGGCGGTTATGCACCCAGCCTGTCCGAAGTGGCCCCGATCATTGAAAAAGCCGGACTTTATATCACCGATATGGAAGTCTGGCGGCTGCATTATGCCAAGACTTTGCATGAATGGCGCATGCGGGTCTATAAAAACCGGGATGCTATTGTAGCACTTTATGATGAACGTTTCTTCCGTATGTGGGATTTTTATCTGTCCAGCGCAGAAGCTTCTTTTCGCAATATGGGTCATGTGGTATTCCAGTTCCAACTGGCTAAAAAGGTTGATACTGTCCCCCTCACCCGGGATTATTTATTTAAAAAGGGGAAATAAAATATGTCTGTACCCATGTATCTTCAGGCAGGCACATATGTTGATAGTGATGCCGAAAATATCATAGCCTACGCAACAGAAATCACCAAAGGCATTGACAGCGACCTTGACCGTGCTGTCGCTCTCTATTACCGCATCAGGGATGAAATAAGCTATACTTTCTATGTTGATTACAGCGACCCGGATGTTTATCGCGCCAGTTGGACGCTGGACAAGGGCGAAGGATTCTGCATGCCCAAGGCAGCCATCCTTGCCGCCTGCGCCCGGGTGGTCGGTATCCCGTCCCGCTTGGGTTTTGCCGATGTCAGGAACCATATTTCCACCAAGAGGATAATCGATTTCCTCGGCAGTGATGTCATGCCGTGGCATGCCTATACCGAGCTGTTTTTGGAGCGCAAATGGGTCAAGGCCACACCGGCATTTAATCTGGGGCTATGCGAGAAATTAAATATCAAACCGCTTGAATTTGATGGCCGCAATGATTCCATCTTTCACCCCTATACCGAGGACGGTACGAAACATATGGAATATCTCTGTGATCATGGAATTTATGCGGATGTGCCGCTGGATAAAATCATTGCCAGATTTATGGAAATAAACCCTGAAATCCTCAAACAGGGTTTGCTGAAAGGCAATTTCACCAAGGAAATTATGGGTGAGAGTTAGGGATTACCTAAACTTTAACTTTCTATCGTCATTCATTCTGATGAGAAATTGTCAAAATCCTGTCAAGTTCATGATGTATATTTTTAAGTAAGTCTATTTGGTGAGAATATACATTTACATAGGTATTATGCCGCGCAGCATTATCAATCAGGTCATTTCTGAAAGCATTACTTTTTCTCATCAAGTCGAGGTTACATCGATTGTTGATAGACTTGTATTCAAACGGATTTATTGTTTTTATATCCAGTTCAATCATTTCAGGGTACTTGCGGGCCAGAACAAGTCGGTCTGCTAAAATATCAACAAGTAAATCGTCCAAATTTTCTAATCCTATAGAGTATTTCGTTATGCTACGTCTGACGTCTTCATTTTGGATACGTGATAACTGCCCGTTACTGATTAATTCATTTATCGTCGGCAGGGCAATTGTTCCCACATCATAGATATGAGATGAGAAAAGCGAATAACACTGTAATCTTGTAAGTTTTGAAATTTCAATATTTTCATCAAAAATGTTCAGAATTTGCAATAAATTTTGATGCACTATGTATTTTACTTCAAAGGATACTTTGGCCGTATTTATGACCTCAATAACCTCTGGATGAAGCCTTGTTAAATATCTCTTCTCATCCGAACGTGACTGCCGTTCCTCGTTCCAAGTCGTTACCTGCAGACCCAAAAAGATACCAATTATCAACACAAATAAATCAATGCCAACAGCAAACCAGTTTTGTGCTTTTATATTTTGAACAAATCGTCTTAATATCATAGCTACTTTCTCTAAAAACAGAGCAGTGTATGCTGATATCAAGATTTAGTCCAGTGGATGGCAGGCTTCGGACGGCATGACGGATGAAAATTAACTTCCCTGCATAGCAGCCAGACACGCCTCGGCATGGGTGGTCACCATAAAATGGCTGGCATCAGCAATAGATGTAAAACAGCTATTGGGAATATGGGCATGCAGTTGTTTGGCGATGATTTGGGCTATGGGGTTGGAATTGCCACCACAAATCACTGTCGTCAGCACAGCCAGACAGTGATAATCATCCATAGGTCTGATGGTGGACTGACAAAGGTCCCAGTGGCGGATATTATTGGCTGTGAAGGGTACCATACCATCACGCAAAGCCTCTGGCATGCTGTCGAATGATCCTGTACCGCCCCAGAAATCAATCACACCACGGCAGGCATAAGGTTCATCATGACTTACAGCATCACGGTAACCTTTGAGAAATTGATTAAGGGCCAAAGCCGCCGCCTCTTCGCCGGATTCAGCCAGTACAGCCACCGCAACTGGCTCAAACAGGGTTAAATGCCGCAAGGCTACCGAGCCTTTCATAGCCAACGCCAAGGCCACCACACCGCCATAAGAATGGCCGACCAGATGCACAGGTTCATCGGTCAGTTGCCTTATAGCATCCTCGATAACATTAAACTCGGTTTCCAGAGAGGGAGCGGCAAAATCATCTGGGTCGGGCGTCCCGCAATGTCCGGGTAATTTGATGGTAATGCACATATATTTTTTGGACAGGGTGGCAATCATCTTTTTCCAGGTTGAGGTGCTGGCATAAGAGCCGTGGATAAAGACAATTGGACTGCCTGAACCATATACGTCGTAATATGTGCCGTTACTTGTCATTTAGCTTCCCTCAATTCTGCCCGTAGCTTCGCCCAATATTCCAGCCGTTTTTTGATTTCGCGCTCGAAACCACGTTCCTGGGGGCGGTAGAATTCTTCTCGCTTCAGGTCGTCGGGGAAATAACTTTGCCCTGAAAAGCCGTGTTCCGTGTCATGGTCGTAAGCATAATCCTTGCCGTATCCAAGTTCTTTCATCATTTTGGTGGGTGCATTCAAAATGTGCATAGGTGGGTTGAGCGATCCGGTTTCCTTGGCCTGCTTGCTCACCGCCTTGAAAGCCTTGTAAGTGGCATTGGATTTGGGCGCAGTACCTAGATAAATAACTGCCTGCGCCACATGCAGGTCGCCTTCGGGAGAGCCAAGGAAATCATAAGCCTCTTTTGCCGCCAAAGTCTGCACAAGGGCATTGGGATCGGCAAGTCCAATGTCTTCGGAAGCAAAACGCACAAGTCGCCGCAGAATATAGAGCGGGTCTTCCCCGCCTGCCAGCATCCGCGCCGTCCAATATAGTGCCGCATCAGTATCAGAGCCACGTAGTGACTTATGCAGGGCGGAGATCAGGTTATAATGTCCTTCCCGGTCCTTGTCATAGACGGGGGCGCGTTTTTGCAGGACTTTGACCAATGCCGCCGCATCAAGGGTTTCCTCAAACTCCAGCCCCAGCAGAATGTCCGTCAGATTAAGCAGGTAACGACCATCGCCGTCCGCCATGCCGTAGAGGATGGCACGGGCCTCGTCGGTAACGGGCAGTTTTTTATTTTCGAGTTTTTCTGACCGGTTAAGTAATTCTTCCAAATTTTCATCATTCAGGCGATTCAGGGTCAACACCTGCATCCGCGACAGCAGGGCTGCATTAAGCTCAAAAGACGGGTTCTCCGTCGTTGCCCCCACCAGTATAATGGTGCCGTCCTCCACATAAGGCAGGAAACCATCCTGCTGTGAGCGGTTAAAACGGTGAATCTCATCCACAAACAACAATGTTCCCTGCGCTGATTTCCGCCGCTCTGCCGCCGCTTCAAAACATTTGCGCAAATCGGCAACACCGGAAAACACAGCAGAAATCTGTTCAAAATACAGGTCAGTTTTTTGGGCCAGAAGCCGGGCTATGGTCGTCTTGCCCGTGCCCGGCGGTCCCCAGAAAACCAGCGAATTGAGCCTGTTCGCCGCCAGCATCCTGCCAAGCGGGGCATCCGGACCGATCAGATGATCCTGACCAACCACCATATCCAAAGTCTGCGGCCTGAGTTTATCGGCGAGCGGGCGCGGGGCATCCTGCTCCAACCCCGCCGATGTAAACAGATCACTCATTTGCAGTATGATCTACCTTTTGTGCGAATGACACAGTCAATCTGTCGGCCTGTGCGGTTGATGGTGAAGTTAATATTTTTTGGGTCAGAGTAGAGTGCTTGCTGAATATCCTTTATTGTCTTTACTTTATCGCCATTGACAAATTTAAAAACATCGCCGCGACGAACGCTGGTCCGGCGCATGACTGCTCTGGGTGCATCCAGAACAATAACACCATTCTCATAGATATTGATGCCAATTTCCTCTGAATAAGCCGGGGACAGGTTAGCAAGCTTAATACCATAAAATAAATTATCCTCCTCAAGGGTGGTGATGCTTCGAGGTGGGTCTTCCGGTGCGGCCTCTAGCGGTACAGTCAGGGTTTTTTTTGTCTCACCGCGCAGAATTTCCAACGGAATCGTACCACCAATCGTTTCCAGTCCGGTATAATAACGCAGGGCTTCCGGGCTGGATACCTCCTTGCCATCAAGGCTGAGGATCACGTCCCCCTGCTCCAGCCCAGCCTTGTCTGCCGGACCACCGGGATAAATATCATCCACCAAGATGCCGCCCGGACGATCGAAACCAAGGCTTTCGGCAATATCAGAGGTCACCGCCTGCCCGCCACCGCCAAACCACGGTCTGACCAACTCCCCCCCCATCAGGGCAGATGAAACAACATGCCTGACCATATTGGCCGGAATGGCAAAGCCAATGCCGTTGGAGCCGCCAGAACGGGAAAAAATAGCCGTATTAATGCCAATCAGTTCACCATCCATACCAATGAGCGCACCGCCGCTATTGCCCGGATTAACCGCCGCATCGGTCTGGATAAAGAACTGATAATCCTGTCCACTGACCTGGGTCCGGGCCAGAGCCGATACAATGCCACTGGTCACTGTCTGACCCACACCAAAGGGATTACCAATGGCAAGAACAAGGTCGCCGACCTCTATGGTATCTGAATCCGAGAACTTCAATGTTGGCAGGTTTTCACCATCAGTAATTATCCGCAAGATGGCAAGGTCGGTTTTTTCATCATCGAGAATGATTTCCGCATCATATTCACGCCTGTCAGACAGGGCGACGGTTATCTCGTCTGCCCCTTCAACCACATGATGATTGGTGACAATCACGCCGCCCTCGTCAACAATGACGCCGGAGCCTAACGAGCGTTGAATTCTTTCGCGTGGGGTTCCCCCCAAACGATCACCAAAAAACCGCTGAAAGAAGGGATCATTGGCAAAAGGGGAAAAGCTTCGAGTCCTTACCACACGCTTGGTATAGATATTGACCACTGCCGGCCCGGCCCGCTTGACAATCGGGGCATAAGATAACTGCACTTCCAACTTTGACGATGGCACTTTTTTATCTGTAGCGTGCAAAACAGCGGGAAAAGTCACCAGTAAAGTTGAAAATATCATAAGCAAACGGGACAGCTTCATAAAATATTCCAGTCAGTTGTTTCTTTTTCTATATCCCTTATATAGGTTTGTGGACAGAATATTGAAGAGTTATGGCAGAAATATGAAATATATCATTGTTGCTTGTGTAATTATCAGCCTCACGGCCTGTGATTTGATACCACTCAAGTCACCGATCCAGAAAATTTGCCAGGAGATAGCTGTCAGCCGCCTAAAGCATCCAAAAAGTTTTGACTTTGTCTCAGTAAGTGAAAAAGAAATTGCAACATACCAGAGTGAAATTTATCTCAACTTCAAGGCGTGGAATGACTTTAAAGTCCCTATGCTTCACAGCATTACCTGCCAGTTTCAGGACAAAGCCTCACCCGAACTTCTGTCTGTAAAGTGGAATGGCCGACTAATCAGGCAACATGAGCTGGATGAGATTCGGGAAAACCTGAAAAATTAATGCAATATCCCTACGTCACCCCGGACTTCGATCCGGGGTCCATTTCTATATAAATATCTGACTTTTTCATAATCTGGTCATGTTGATATATAGATGGATACCGGATCAAGTCCGGCATGACAAAGAAAAGGGTTTTTGATATGACAAAAATATCAATAGAAATTAATGCAGGTGGCTGTCCAGTTTATCAATGCCTGTTTTAATCAGTTCATCATGGTCTGCTTTTTTCATATTACCGGAAATCAGTTCACGAGCCGCAGCAGTAGCCGCCTGCACCGCAACCTTTTGAATTTCCTTCAGCGCATTGGCCTCTGCCTGTACAATCTTCTGCTCGGACAACTTGGTCCGGCGTTCGATCATTTCCTTGATCTGCGCCCTGGATTCATCGGCCAGTAGTTTCACTTCTGCTTCCGCATGGGCGATCATTTCTTCGGCCACCTTTTCTGCATCACGCTGGTCGCGCTGATATTTTGCCAGCAGAGATGTGGCTTCTTCGCGCAAAGTCTGGGCATTATCAAGTTGAGCGGCTATTTCACTGACTTTTCCATCAAGCATATTAGCGATGAGCGCCGGGATTTTCTTCCAGATCATCAGTGCAAAAAAAGTGATAATTGCCATAGCAACCCAGAATGCCGGATCCTGATACAAATGATCATAGCCGTGGGCCACTTGCTCATGCCCAACTTCGGCCACATGCTCCGTTGTTTGAGTTAGATCAGCCATTGGCATTTCCCTTCAAAGCATCAAACTTATCACCCACGCTGTCAGAAATCACTTTGTCATCAAGATCAAGACCGGAAACACTCACAATAATATCCTTGGCAATATCAGCAGCTACTGTGCTGATTTCATCAAGGGCTTTATCCTTGGCGGCGGTAATCTTTAACTCCGCAGCGGCAGCATCCGCGCTTAATTTTTCGGACAGTTTATTATATTCTGCTTCCACGTCGGCCTTGATGGCTTCCCTTTTCAGGGCCACAGTTGATGCTGCCTTGGTCCGGGCATCCTCCAAAGATTTTTCATAGGCAGTTCTGGCTTCTTCCGCCTTTGCCTGCAAATCCTCAGCTTCTTGCAAATCAGAGGCGATCCGGTCCTGACGCCTTTCCAATACCTGGGTAATTTTCGGCGCAGCACTATAGGCAATGAACAGGTAAACCAGTCCAAATAACACAAACAGCCAGAAAATCTGGGGCAGAAATACTGCGGGATCTAATTGTGGCATTGTCTTCTCTCCTTGATCCTAAATTCTTGGATCAGGCCTGTGGGAACTTTAAGAGAACAGGATGATGAAGGCAATTACCAGACCAAACAGACCAGTTGCTTCGGCAAGGGCAAATCCAAGCATGGCATTACCAAAGAATTGGGGCGCAGCCGAAGGATTACGGATAGCAGCAGAAACATAGCTTCCGAAAATATTACCAATGCCGATACCCGCACCAATCAGAGCAGAACATGCGATACCCGCACCAATCATTTTTGCAGCTTCTACTTCCATTTTAACTTCCTTTTATTTTAAAAATTAATAATCAAAAAAACTTTACTAAAGCCCTAATGCAAATGCAGGGCATCATTCAAATACATACATGTTAGAATTGCAAACACATAGGCCTGCAAACAGGCTA
>JAJFIP010000165.1 GCA_021774875.1 Emcibacter sp. | reverse complement strand
GAACTGGGGACATTATCACGTCGGCAAATTGCTTCACTCGCGGGTCTCGCACCACACCCAAGACAAAGTGGCAAGATGCAGGGCTACAGGCGCGTGTCCGGCGGGCGGCGTGATGTTAATCGCGCCCTCTTTATGGCCGCAATGGTGGCCTCAAGAAGAAACCCAGACATGATGGTATTCTATCAACGCCTTATAGAAAATGGTAAAAAACCTATCGTTGCACTTACAGCACTCATGCGTAAAATTATCACTATCCTTAACGCAAAAGTACGTGATTATTTGAAAAATATTCAAATGAGTTGATGACGAATTGGATATAAAAAAAGCCCCCTCAGGTTGACCCGAAGAGGCTTTTAAATTCTGTGCCAAAAAATTAATTTTTGGCTTTATCTACAAGCTGGTTTTCTTTCAGCCACGGCATCATGGCACGGAGGTTTTCGCCGACTTTCTCTATGGGATGAGCGGCTCCCTTGGCGCGGGCGGCTTTGAGTTTCACCTGTCCCACTTTGTTATCCAGCATGAAGTCATTGACAAAGCGGCCTTCCTGAATATCGGCAAGAATACGTTTCATTTCCAGCTTGGTTTCCGGCGTGATTACCCGTGAGCCAGACATGTAATCGCCGTACTCCGCCGTATTGGAGATGGAATAGCGCATATTGGCAATACCGCCCTCATACATCAGATCAACGATCAATTTCAGTTCATGAAGACATTCAAAATAGGCCATTTCCGGCGCGTATCCAGCCTCGGTCAAAACTTCAAATCCACATTGCACCAGAGCCGACGCCCCGCCGCACAATACTGCCTGCTCGCCAAATAAATCCGTTTCGCATTCTTCCTTAAACGTGGTTTCGATCACCCCCGCGCGGCCACCGCCATTGGCGCTTGCGTAAGACAGGCCAATATCATGGGCATTACCGGACGCATCCTGATGCACCGCAATCAGGGTTGGCACACCTGCCCCTTTGAGATATTCAGACCGCACCGTATGACCGGGGCCTTTGGGCGCGATCATGAAGACGTCAAGGTCAGGTCGTGGCTCAATCAGGCGAAAATGAATGTTAAGGCCGTGAGCAAAAACCAGTGACGCGCCCTGTTTCATATTGGGGGCCAAGTCTTCTGCATAAAGCTCTGCCTGTAACTCATCAGGCACCAGCACCATGACCACATCACCCCAGGCGGCCCCCTCAGCCGCGGTCATGGTCTTGAATCCGGCTTCCTCGGCCTTGGCCCGGCTGGCGGAACCTTCGCGTAATGCCACCGCAATATCCTTGACTCCACTGTCGCGCAAGTTGGCGGCATGGGCGTGGCCCTGACTGCCATATCCGACGATCACCACCTTTTTGGTCTTGATCAGGTTTACATCCGCATCACGATCATAATATACGCGCATTTATAGTCTCCTTCATATTTTCAATAATTTTATAACGCTTGCGCGCCACGGGTCAGGGCGGCAACCCCGGTCCGTACCGCCTCGACTAATCCTGTATCCTCCATCAGACGGATGAAGGCCTTGATCTTGTCAGTTTTTCCGGTCACTTCAAATATATAGCTTTCATGGCTACTGTCGACGATCTTGGCCCGAAAAGCCTCAGCTATGCGTAATGCGGCCTGCTGCTTGTTATTTTTGCAATGGACCTTGATCAGAGCCAGTTCCCGCTCCACATGGGGGCCGCTTTCGGTCAGATCACCCACCCTGTGCACCGGCACCAGACGGTCCAGTTGCGCCTTGATTTGCTCTATCACATGGGGCGTGCCGATAGTGACCACGGTAATGCGGGATTCTGTGCCTTTCAGATCAACCGGGGCCACTGTCAGATGCTCAATATTATAGCCCCGACCCGAAAACAGGCCGATCACCCGTGCCAGAACCCCGGCCTCATTATCCACAATGATCGACAGGGTATGGCGGGCGGTAATTTCAATTTCTTTATGAGTATGATACATGGTTTTCTCCCGGGCCCTATACTAAGGCCGCCCCCCCCTCAAATTCCTGTAACTCTGCTTCATCAGGCAAAATCATTTCATTATGCGCCGCCCCGCTTGGCACCATTGGATAACAGTTGGCCAGCTTTTCAACCCGGCAATCCACAATAACCAAACCGTCCGTTGCCATCATTTCCTTAATGGCAGCGTCCAGATCTGCGGGTTTGTCTACCACGATACCGTGAGCGCCATAAGCCTTGGCCAGTTTGATAAAGTCGGGCAGGCTTTCCGAATAAGACTGGGAATAACGCGCACCGTGATTCATTTCCTGCCACTGACGCACCATGCCCATATATTCATTATTCAGGATAAAAATCTTGACCGGCAGGCCGTATTGTACGGCAGTGCCCAATTCCTGAATATTCATCTGGATTGAAGCTTCCCCCGCCACATCAATCACCAAAGCATCCGGATGGGCGATTTGTGTGCCGATGGCTGCCGGAAAGCCGTACCCCATGGTGCCAAGTCCGCCGGAAGTCATAAAGCGGTTCGGGTCTTCCAGCTTCAGATATTGCGCCGCCCACATCTGATGCTGGCCGACCTCGGTAGTAAAATAGACGTCCTTGTCTTTGGTCAGCGCCTGCAGGCGTTCCAACGCATATTGCGGCATGATTTTATCTTTTGAAGAACTGTAGTTCAGGCATTTCCGGCTGCGCCATTGTTCTATTTCCGCCCACCAGTCATCATAAGACTGCTTGCCCTGTTCCAGAACGGCGGCTTTCCATAATTTCAGC
This sequence comes from Emcibacter sp., assembly GCA_021774875.1. GTDB lineage: Bacteria > Pseudomonadota > Alphaproteobacteria > Sphingomonadales > Emcibacteraceae > Paremcibacter. Next base: position 7,173 of record JAJFIP010000165.1, on the reverse strand, counting down.
ATATCTTCCAGCACATGGGCCACATCACCGACGATGGGCACATCAACCCGCACCGTCTTGTTGATGGACGAACGGTCAATATCAATATGAATTTTTTTGCTCTTTGGTGAAAAGGCATCCAGACGGCCCGTAACCCGGTCATCAAACCGCGCCCCAACACAGACCATTACATCACAGTCATGCATGGCATGGTTGGCTTCATAGGTGCCGTGCATACCCAGCATGCCTAAAAACTGCTTGTCAGAGGCGGGATAAGCCCCAAGCCCCATGAGCGTGCTGGTGATAGGTGCGCCGGTCAACTGAACGATCTCGCATAACAACTGTGCCGCCGCCGGGCCGGAATTGATCACCCCGCCACCAGTATAAAAAATTGGCTTTTTAGCCCCAACCAGAAGCGTAACCGCCTCTGTTATAGCTTTTATATCGCCTTTGACTTCCGGGCGGTAGCTTCTGTGTTTGACCGCGCCCTTATGAAATTCCGTACTGGTAAAAATCTGCACATCTTTTGGCACGTCAACCACCACCGGACCCGGACGGCCACTGGTCGCCACATAAAAAGCCTCGTGTATGACCTGTGATATTGTGTCAACATCCTTAACCAGATAATTATGCTTGGTGCAATGACGGGTGATGCCAACGGTGTCTGCTTCCTGAAAAGCATCACTGCCAATCAGATGGACGGGAACCTGGCCCGTAAGACAGATAACCGGAATGGAATCCAGCATGGCATCGGTAAGTCCCGTAACTGCATTGGTCGCCCCCGGTCCCGATGTCACCAGAACAACACCCGGCTTGCCAGTGGAACGGGCATAACCCTCTGCCGCATGAACAGCAGCCTGTTCGTGACGCACCAGAATATGACGGATTTTATCCTGATCAAACAGCGCATCATAGAGCGGCAGCACAGCACCACCGGGATAGCCGAAAATAACTTCGACACCCAAATCCACAAGTGAATTTATGATGATTTCTGCGCCGTTATACTCTGTGCCGGACATGACGAACCTTCCTTAATCCTGTATCCATTAGCCAGCCGAAGAAACCTCTAAAAAGAACCTCGGTGACAAAATTTACTGTCTTCTTATGCTCCCATAAGAAAAGAAAGCATTATATATCTGTTTATTGAGCCTATGGCAACTGAAACGGATATATGGAACACTTCTCTATGGCGGCGCACAATACTGACATATAATTACCTAGTCAAGCCATAATATTGTAATAATAGTATAAAATAAAGTTAATTTATATATTATTATTACAATATTAGCTGATTCCAGTCAGAACACTGATTACGAAACCAGGTCATTTGCCGTGTGGCAAACTGGCGGGTCGCGGTCTGGCTTAAGTTAATCATCTCTTCACGCGTGATTTCCTGCCGTAAATAACGGGTAATTTGCGGCACGCCGAGCGATTTCATCACCGGCAGGCTTGGGGCATAGTTTAACTTAAGCAAGGCCCGGACTTCCTCTATGGCGTTTCCTTCTTCTATCATTTCGCGGAACCGCCGGTTACAACGGGCGTATAGTTTTTCCCGTTCCATAGTAATGACATTCTGCTCAACCGCCACATCATCCCGTTCGAGAAGCCCACCACTAGCGGGAATATCCTGCCACTCTTTAAGGGACTTTCCGGTTGATAATATGACCTCTAATGCGCGGGCGATGCGCTGGCTATCACCGGGGGCTAATCTGTCGGCCATATCTGGGTCAAGCTGCTTTAGCCTGATGTGAGCTTCGGGTGCTGTTTCCGACGTTACCGTTTCCCTGATTTCCCGGCGGATGTTGTCGTCTATATCGGGAACGGGCGACAGTCCCACGGTCAGGCTTTTGAAATACAGCCCGGTGCCGCCTACCACTATGGGGACTGCCCCGCGCTGCCAGATATTCTCAATCACATTCAGCGCCATATCACGCCAGCCTTCTGCGGAACAGGGATCATCGCCTTTGAGAATGCCATAGAGATGATGGGGACATTGCGCCACTTCTTCTGCGCGTGGGCGAGCGGTCAGATGCTCAAGTTCGTTATAGACCTGCATACTGTCCGAATTGACAATTTCGCCGCCATAGTCCCGCGCCCACTCAAGGGCAGTGGCCGATTTCCCGCTCGCCGTGGGGCCAGCCAGTAAAATTATTTTTTTCATGCTTTTTTTCATCAGAGTGAACTATATATAATAGCAACTGTCGATAACAGCAAAACTGACGAACTATTTATGCCCAACCTTTTGACATTAATCTCCAATCCGGCAAAGCCCACCTTGAGTGATGATATTGTTAACACCTATGCGTCCCGCATTGAAAGTATGACAGCAATGTCCTGGCTTGCAGATGGCGTTGCCGTTGATCTGTTCTTTGATGGTGACTTGGAGGACACAAAAGCAGACCTTAGTCCTGATCTGCTGACGGAGAATTTCGATTTCGGCTTTCAGGTAGCCGCAAACCGCAAGAAAAAGCTGCTGGTTGCCGATATGGACAGCACCATTATTCAGTGCGAGTGCATTGACGAACTGGCCGACTTTGCCGGGCTAAAGGCAGAAATCTCTGCCCTGACCGAAGCCGCCATGCAGGGTCATCTGGATTTTGAACACACATTAAGGGAACGTGTGCGACTTCTGGCAGGTATGGACGCCGCTGTGCTGGAACGGGTTTATGCGGAGCGGGTAAAGCTAATGCCCGGCGCAACAACCCTGATTAAAACCATGAATGCGAACGAGGCCAATACGGTGCTGGTATCCGGCGGTTTTGTCTTTTTTACCTCTCGCGTGGCTGAGGTCACGGGCTTTCAGGTCAACCGGGCCAACACACTTGATATAGTGGACGGCAAACTGACCGGAAATATTCTGCCGCCCATTGTCGACAGCACAACCAAAGTCAACAGCCTGATAGAATTCAGGAACAAGGCCGGATTGTCTAACGGAGACGTCATGGCCGTTGGCGACGGTGCCAATGACATCCCCATGATAGAGGAAGCAGGGCTGGGCATCGCCTATCACGCCAAACCCGCCACTGCGGACGCCGCCGATATAATGATCCGCCACGGTGATCTGACTGCGCTCTTGTATTTACAGGGGTATGGGGACGGGGATTTTGTGGAGGGAGTAGGACGTAAAAGCATAAACCGAAATTATCCAAACTTAAATGTCCGCCTTGGTCGGAAATAGTCTCTCATTCATTTTCGTCGCTAAAATGATATAATCTTGCCTTGGATATTAAAGACTTCAATGCATCAACCGTAATCTTATCTTTGTACCAAAGAATATAGGTATAATCCCACTCCTCACTCAATACACACTTTAACTGAGGTATAATAAGATTAGTAAAATGTGAGGCATCTTTATCTTTGTCTTCCTCATAAGTGGTCAGCACATTGTTTATATCATCAACCTTGGTAGCAGACTGAACCTCAAAGTTTATTAAAAATAATTCAAAGTTCTCTGAGAGTAGTCTGATAAAGTGATTGAATCTCGACCACTCACTTTCAGTCACTTCGTCAAGTTTATGATAGTTTTCTTTACCGAGCCATCCATCAAATATACTGATGAACTCCTTTTTGAATTCAGGCTTTACTTCCCATTCTTCAATATAGTTATGATAGATATTCACTTATTGACTTCCCTTAATTAACCAATTTATTCAATGTCCGCCTTGGGAGCAGACATTCATTAGAGCTTAGCTCTTTGATCATTGTCACTGTTCACCCCTTACTGGGTACTGTTTCATTGTCAATGAGAGACCACTCAATATTTCTTTAAAATCAACATCAGTCAATTCAAATACCATCTGCCAATCTTGATCGAGTTCTCCAAACTGTTCAATCTCAAAACCGGGTTTTAATTCGTGATCGAGTTCGATGGATATTCTTACTTTATTGTGTTGAAATGCCAGAAAATTAAAACTGATACAAGGTTCAGTGAAGGTCAGCTCTGCAAAGCGGGGAAGACTATTTTCTGAAAGGCATTTAAACCAGTCATACAATATCTCAACTTCTAAAGTCTCAAGCGCAGGATCAACCTTTTCAAACACTAATCCATTTTGCCGAACTCCGACTTTCAGATTACACCAGTCATCACTCGAATTCTCAGGAAATTGATAACCTTCCACTTCACATTTGAAGTCTAATTTATTTTCAATGTTCTTTAGTTCAATCATGAAATTGTTTTCTGTTCAAATTATTCCCCAACGTCCGCTTTGGGTGGTGATCTCAACTGGTCGACGCAACACTAAATTAGAACCCCTTCTCCTGGTCATGCCGGACTTGATCCGGCATCCATTTTTATATCAATATTACCGTCTGGCCGACTACAAATAAATCTATATAGATATGGACCCCGGATCAAGTCCGGGGTGACGGATATGCTAGGGGGAAATCAATTAGACAAAAAAGGGCCATGGCACACCCTCAACCCAAATGCTGTTTGAAAAATGCCATGGTGCGTTGCCAGGCTAGCTTGGCTTCTGGCTCGGCATAGCGGCTGGTTGAATAATTATGGAAGCCATGATTGACTCCGTCATAGATGTGGGCGGTATATTCCTTGCCATGCTTTTTGAGCGCTGTTTCATAGGCAGGCCAACTGGCATTAACCCGATTATCCAGTCCGGCAAAATTCAGCAGCAGGGGTGCTTTGATGTTCACCACATTATCAAGGGTCGGTGCGCGACCATAAAATGGTACCGCCGCTGCCAAGTCCGGCATCCGCATGGCCAACTTGTTTGACACCCCGCCGCCATAACAAAAACCAACGCAGCCGACCTTGCCGGTGCTGTCGTCTTTATTCTGTAAATATTCAACGGCGGCGACAAAATCCTCAAGCATCTCTTTGCTGTTGCGTTGACGCTGCAAATTTCGCCCCTCGTCATCATTGCCGGGATAGCCGCCCAGAGGGTAAAGCGCATCTGGGGCCAACACCTGATACCCGCCAAGGGCTGCTCTTCGCGCCACATCCTCCACATAGGGATTGAGGCCGCGATTTTCATGAATTACCACAACGCCCGATAATTTGCCCGTGACCCCAGCGGGACGCACATAAAGCCCGCCCATAGTACCCGCCCCTTTGGGTGAAGCATAGGTAATACGTTTTGAGATTATGCGGCTGTCATCCACGGCAACTTCCTGAGCAGTTGCATAATCCGGCAGCAGGCTTTCCGCCAGAGCCGCCACCGTGATGCCGCCGACCGCATAGGCACCAAGCCGGTTCATGAAACTACGCCGGTCAATAAAACCGTGAGCATATTTATCATAGAGGTCAAATGCTGCTTGTGAGGGTTTGATCTTCATCGTTTTATCTTTTTCTTATCCAGTGGTAATATTTACATGACTGTCATACCCAGCCAAGCTCTGCCAAAGCCCATGGCGCATTCCATATTTTTGTCAATTCTTCAACCAGACCACTATCATTCATTTTAAGTGCGTAAACATAGTGAGAATTTGTCGTTTTTCCCGTTGCTGGTACCGGGCCACCTTCGCCTGAATGTTTACCAGTGAATGTCGCATAGAAAAGTGCGGTGTCAGTTTTCTCATCAAATGAAGAAGCGTTGATTTTATAACCGCAGCCTGCCAAAGGGCCCTTGCCAAGACCTGCCATCCACTCGCTATACTGTTCAATCGTGTCTATTTCTACTAATGGTTCACATTGTGCGGTAAATCTTGCGCCATCGGATACATATTTACGGCATCCGCTCCATCCTTCCAGCCCTTCACAAGCGTGAAAGAATGCTGTTGCATTATCAAATTTATCCATTTTTATTACCCTTTATCTATAATTTAATTTACTTATCCATATGATCTTCATTATGAACACGCCAAGCTTGGTTCAGATATTAGTTTTAGATGGAGAGCATTATTAACTTCCATTGGCATTACCTCGACTGAGCCCCAACAACCACAACCACTATAACCTATCATATATTTGCCATCACTGTAACTAATGTCACTTAACCACTCTGGCAAATGATCCCTGTCAATATCATTTGGGAAGAAATTTCTATTAATCCAAGATTTTGCTATTTCCACAGCTCTGGCAGGCACTATCTCGCCCTTAATTTTAAAATAATCTTCAGGTTTATGAGAGTAATAAGACAAATCAGTATTATAACGACACAAATAACCTCGACCTTTCACATCATCAGCTTTAAACTGACATTCTAATTCTCTCGATCTCACACTGTATTTATCAATTATTTCAGGTTTATAGTATTGATTAATGATGTGTGGGATTGAGAGGCCTGCAGAACAACTATACCTTTTATTCACGCCTTGGAGTTGTGGAAAAATATTCTCAATTTCATCATCGCTCAGCTTTCTATAAACTACCTTTTCATCATCTATATCAGCGGCCCAATCTTTCACCATTTCGTCTATTTTACTTTTAGGGGCATCAAGTTTTTTTATTTTTTCTATTATTCTACTAACTTCAGCCATCTTTTCTTCTTTTGATAGGACTACCTCAGATATAAATTTCCATTCAGGCTTCAATTCATTCTTTTCTGCGAATGAATTTGCAGAGAATAGGGGGAAAAGTAATAATATTAAAAATAATTTCATAGCAACCCCATAACTGGATTTGAGTTACAATACCGTATTATCTATTCACAATACAATTGTATTAAAATCATGCATCATTCCATAGCTGTTCTTCAATGTCGGCTTTCGGTCGGAAGCAGACATTAAATAATAACCTCTCACTTCGTCTGGCCGGACTTAGATACCGGCATCCATTTTTATATCCAGATCACCATCTGACCGTGCATAGTGAAATCTATATAGATATGGACCCCGGATCAAGTCCGGGGTGACATGTAATGTGCAGTGGCCATACAACAAAAAAAGGGCCACAGTCTGAAAACCATGACCCTTTATTATTCAGTAAACACCCCTTACTGTTTCAGGTAAGCCAGCATGGTATTGGCGTCGGATACTTCAAAGGGATCGGCGCCATGATTATCTTCAAAGCCGTCTTCCACAAACATTTTTGTGATCTCGCCGTTTTCGACCACCATGGAATAACGCCAACTGCGGAAACCAAAGCCCACATTGTCTTTATTAACCAGCATACCCATCTTGCGGCTGAATTCACCACTGCCATCAGGCAGCAAAAACACATTATCCGCTTTCTGGGCAATGCCCCAGTTATGCATGACAAAGGCATCATTGACCGACAGGCAGACCACGGAATCCACA
>JAJFIP010000164.1 GCA_021774875.1 Emcibacter sp. | reverse complement strand
TGAATGATATGGGTCAGATCAGGCTTTGGGCTGATATTTCCCGACCAGACCGCCCGGACTGTGCCATTCATTTTGATACTGGCATTAACCGGCTGGGATTAGGCCCGGACGAAACTGAAGTTTTCATCGCTGATAACAGTTTGAGGGAAAGGCTGGATATATCACTGATCATGAGTCATCTCGCCTGTGCCGATGACCCGAAAAATCCTATGAATGCAAAGCAATTAGCTAAATTCGGAGCTACAAGGGAAAAATTTCCTGACGTCACGGCCAGCCTCGCCAATTCCGGCGGTATTTTGCTGGGCCCGGACTATCATTTTGATCTGGTGCGCCCCGGTCTAGTCACCTATGGCGGCAACCCGAGCCGTAAGGCGCTACCGGAAAATATAAAAAATGTTCTTCAGATTTCAGGTAAAATATTGCAAATTCGCGGTCTTGAGCCGGGACAGTCGGTGGGCTACGGTGCCACATGGACGGCAAAGCGACCCTGCCATATTGCGACCATAAATGTTGGTTATGCCGATGGCTACCTGCAAATGTTCAATGATAGCGGCTGGGCTTATGCCAAGGGAAAAAAGCTTGCCATAGTTGGTCGCGTATCAATGGATATGTTTGCCGTTGACGTGACAGACATAAAAATTGAAGCGGGAAATGATGTTGAGCTTCTGGGTGAGCATATAACACTTGAAATGGCGTCGGAAGTCTCTACCCTAAGCCAATATGAAATCCTGACCGGGGTCGGGGAAAGATACCAGCGAATTTATAAATGATAGATTAGGTGTTTATATGAATTTTCTTGCCGTCATTGGACGGATTGTTATTGGCTTCTTAAGGGCTGCGGGGCGACTGGGTATTTTTGCCTCCACCGCCGTATCCCACATGTTTACACCGCCATTTTATTACCGCTCACTGATCCGGCAAATGATGACTATTGGATATTATTCCCTGCCAGTAGTGGGACTTACTACCCTGTTTACCGGCGCAGCTCTGGCCCTGAATATATATGAAGGCGGTTCGCGCTTTAATGCGGAATCTGCCCTGCCCAGTATTGTCGTTATCGGCATGGTCAGGGAACTGGGGCCTGTGCTTTGCGGGCTAATTGTTGCCGGACGGGTCAGCGCGTCCATGGCCGCAGAACTAGGTACGATGCGGGTCACTGAACAAATTGATGCCATGGTAACCCTGTCCACAGACCCGTTTAAATATCTTATCGCCCCCCGGATTATCGCCACTACTTTAATGATGCCTTTCATGCTGGTGATTGTCGCAGATTCTATCGGTGTTATGGGTGGCTTTCTGATTGCCACCGGCAAGCTGGGCTTTAATCCGGGTAATTATATGACCCTTACCATGGATTTTCTTGAAGCTGTGGATGTCTATGCCAGCCTGACCAAAGCGGCTGTTTTCGGTTTTTTCATCTCTCTTATGGGCTGTTATCATGGCTATTACAGTACTGGCGGTGCCCAGGGAGTTGGTATTTCCACCACCAATGCGGTGGTTTCCGCCTGTATGCTTATTCTTTTAACAAATTACATGGTAACGGAGATGTTTTTCGCATCATGACTGATACGCCAAAAATAAGTTTAACGGGGATTCATAAAGCATTTGGACCCAAAGTCGTTCTGGACAGCGTTGATCTTGACGTCATGCCGGGCGAGTCCATGGTGATTATCGGCGGTTCCGGCTCTGGCAAATCTGTGACCCTGAAATGTATATTGGGTCTGCTTCATCCCAACAGGGGCAGTATTAAAGTGGACGGCGAGGAAACTGTATCGCTGAGGGGTAATGACCGCAAACGACTACAAAGAAAATTCGGCATGTTGTTTCAGGGCGGGGCTTTGTTCGACAGCCTTCCGGTCTGGGAGAATATTGCTTTTGGCTTGCTGGCAGAACGCAAGGTAAACAGGAACGAAGCAGTGGAGATTGCCGTAGAAAACCTGCGCTCTGTGGGTCTCAGTCCTGATGTTGCCAAATTAAGCCCGGCAGAACTGTCCGGCGGTATGCAAAAACGGGTGGGGCTGGCCCGTGCCATAGCCAATAAACCGGAAATCATCTTTTTTGATGAACCGACTACTGGCCTTGATCCGATTATGGCCGATGTGATCAATGAATTGATTACCCAGAGGGTGAAAGAAATGGGCGTGACAGCTTTGACCATTACCCATGACATGTCCAGTGTCCGCAAAATTGCTGATAAGGTCGCCATGATCTATCATGGTAATATTATCTGGACCGGGTCACGCAGCGACATAGATAACAGTGGCAATGCCTATGTGGAGCAATTCATTCATGGCAGTGCCGAAGGGCCGATCCATATGGAAATTCTGAAAGAATAAGGGATGGCAGTTCCCAGAAAAATATTCATCTGTCAGTCCTGCGGTTCCACCACGGCCAAATGGGCCGGGCAATGCGAAGCCTGTAATGAATGGAACTCAATCATTGAGGAACAGGACACCAGCCACCCTACAGGGCTTGGCAAGGCATCCCCCAACCGGGCCAGAGGCAATATCATTAGCTTAAGCGATCTGGAAGGCGAAGATACTCAGCCACCGCGCATGATTTCCGGGATCAATGAATTTGACCGGGCATGTGGTGGCGGACTGGTTCCCGGTTCCGCCATCCTGATCGGTGGCGATCCCGGAATTGGCAAATCCACAATCCTGCTACAAGCCGTGAGCAAACTGGCAGCGGATGGCATCAAGACCATTTATATATCGGGTGAGGAATCAATATCTCAGGTTCGTATGCGGGCCAAACGACTGGGGTTAAGCCAAAATCCTGTTAAACTGGGCTTTGAAACCAATCTGCGTGATATTCTGACTACTTTGGACCGGGAAAAGGATCTTCAGATTGTGGTCATCGACAGTATTCAGACCATGTATGCCGATACCATAAGCGGCGCCCCCGGTACAGTGACACAAGTAAGAACCTGCGCTCAGGAATTAATCCGCTATGCCAAAGCCAAGAATGTCTGCATCTTTCTGGTTGGTCATGTGACCAAGGATGGACAGATTGCCGGCCCCCGTGTTCTGGAACATATGGTCGATACAGTGCTTTATTTTGAAGGTGACCGGGGCCATCAGTTCAGAATTCTGCGTGCAGTAAAAAACCGTTTTGGCGGTACTGATGAAATTGGCGTCTTTGAAATGAGTGATCTTGGCCTGCAAGAAGTCTCTAATCCATCAGCTCTTTTCATCGGTAACAGGTCCGGCGACATCAGCGGTTCGGCCATATTTGCCGGTATGGAAGGCTCCAGGCCCATGCTGGTGGAAATACAGGCTCTTGTTGCCCCCTCCTCCCTTGGACAGCCGCGCAGAGCCGTGGTTGGCTGGGACAATGGCCGTCTCGCCATGATCATTGCAGTTCTTGATGCCCGTTGTGGTCTTGGACTTGGGGCTTATGATATTTATCTGAATGTTGCGGGGGGCTTGCGTATTACTGAACCCGCGGCAGATATGGCAGTGGCTGCGGCCTTAATATCGTCACTTTCAGATCGTCCAATACCTGAGGAAACAATATTATTTGGTGAGATTAGCCTGTCCGGTGAAATCAGGCCAGTCGCACAAGCCGATGCAAGGCTGAAGGAATCTTCAAAACTGGGCTTTGTTCAGGCCTATATGCCAGCTAATATCAAACATAGGGGCAAGGGCTTAAAACTCATAGAGCTTGACCAGATCACCAAATTGGTCGATCTTGTAGCCCAAGATGCGTTGTAAAAACAGGATCATTTTTGATGAGTGAAGTAACTCAAGGCTTTTCGATCAATCCACTGGATGCGACAGTTGTAGTGATTATGGTCATATTTGGTATCGCCTCCTATATCAGAGGATTTACCGCCTCTGCGCTCACGCTTGCCGCATGGGGGGGCGCTTTTATGGCCACAAGTTCCTTTGCACCCCTGATCATGCCCAGTGTCTATGAAATTATTCAGCCGGAAATAATGGCTTATGTCATGGCCTATGCGGTTCTGTTCGCCCTCAGTCTTCTGGTTCTGAAATTACTTGCCAGCATGATCGGTAAAATGGTCAGAAACAGTAACATAGGGTCGCTGGACAGTGCCATGGGACTTTTGTTTGGGCTTTTCACTGGCATGTTCGTGATCAGTGCAATTTATATGCTGACAACCCCCTTCATTTCGGAGAATAATCAGCCGGACTGGTTTCAGGAAGCCAAATCCCGACCATTGATCCAATATGGCGCCAGTATGATTTCAGCGATGAATCCCTATTTTGACGAACTTGACCTGGAGGAAAAACGCAAGGATATTGAAGCTCTCGAACGCATGAAAAAGATGGTTCCCTCTTTCCCGACAAATGGTGACAAGGAAGAAAAGCAGGATAAATACAAGAAAGAAAATCAGGAGGAAATGGACAAATTGTTCGAGAAACTGTCCAATGACTAAAAAAAGGTTTCCTTATGCTCTAATAGGCAATATAAGGCGAACAAATACCATTTTGTTAAGTTGGTTTTTAAACATATGACAGATCGAAATCCTGAGCCATTGACTCTGAAGCCTTTTGTCTCAAATTTATACGCCGAAGATAAATTTCATGATGAATGCGGCGTATTTGGTATTTGTCATCATCCTGAATCTGCCGCCCATACCGTGCTTGGGCTTCATGCCCTGCAACACAGGGGCCAAGAGGCAGCCGGGGTAGTTTCTTGTGATGATACCCAATTCCACTCTCATAAGTCACTGGGCCATGTTGCCGACAATTTCAATTCACAGCCGGTTATCAAGTCACTTCCGGGTAACTGCGCCATTGGCCATGTCAGATATTCCACAGCTGGAGGAGCCGGCATACGAAATATCCAGCCCCTGTTTGCTGATCTGTCCATGGGTGGTTTTGCTGTTGCCCATAACGGCAATCTGAC
>JAJFIP010000163.1 GCA_021774875.1 Emcibacter sp. | reverse complement strand
ACCGACACCGACACCAACGCCAATTGTGACTTGTGGTACGGATAGTTGTTTCCGCGAGCCGGAAGATCCAGATCAGGACGGCGTATTGACAGAAGGTCTGGTATTAACGGGAACTGCATTTACCGCATCGGCTGCCGGGATTACTAATTCCGGCCATGGTGGTGTGACAGTTACTATTGGCAGTGATGCCACCGGTGAATTCACCACCCAGTTGCCCGGATTATCAGTCACGACTACCTTTGGTGATACCGATTTAGTTGCTAACGTTACCCTTGCCAAGGTCGATGCGACCAGCGGTTCACAAGTTGCCATATCCACCTTTACCAAGACAACAGCGACGCTAGAAGAAACACTTTCCTTATTTAGCCTCGACCTCAATTATACGATCTTTTTCTCCTATGACAGGGCAGATTTAGTTACCGATGAAGGTGAAGTAGCCTTCGGCGTGATTGGCTTCGATACCCCAGCTGGTAATATGCCAACAACAGGATCAGCTACTTATAGCGGCAAAACATTTGGTGTTGTAGCTAATGTTGGTGCGCCGGACACGGCAGGTCGTCTTGAGGGGGATCTCTCCCTTACAGCTAATTTTGGCACCAGCAGTATTACGGGCACGATGACCAATATGATGGTTGGCACAGTAGAAGATCCCGGTAATACCTTCAATTATGCCATAGCTCTTGATACGCCTACCCCCTGGAATAACCTGTCCTTATCTGCCACCTTCAACAATGGTAACCGATTCAGCGGAACGGTATCGACGACTAATACCGTGGGGGGAACCTTTGGCTTAGCGAGTGGTATTAGTGGCACCCTTGAGGGTCAATTTTTTGGCCCCGCTGCAGAAGAAGTGGGCGGATTATGGAACATTGCCAACGGTGACATACTTTCCGGCGGTTCATTCGGCGGGAAAAAGCCATAGGATTGGTCTGATTGCTTAGACAGCTATTCTGTTACGGACGTTTATCCCCACTGGCGGCGGTGTTCTTGTTAAACATTGCCACACAAGATTTTGCTCGTGGCAGCGAATGTAAAGATGTCAATATTCCCATCATCGGTATCGACCTGCTAAAAGACGTGCAAACTTATTATGTCAGTGGAAATATTCCGGCAGCAATTGGTAAACTTGAAACTTTCATAACCATCAATAAGACACAGCTGACAGAAGATGATGAACCGCTTTCTGATCAGCAGAGATATTGTATTGGCGAACTTGCTAACGAAAATAATTTTCGTCTGGCGCATTTCTACCAAATAAACCGGCAATATAACAAAGCTGAAGATATTCTCAGGGAAGTTTTGATGGCAGACCCTGATCATTATAATAGTCGTCTGTCTCTGGCACAAATTATGGCAAGACGAAAAGAATATAGATCTGCGCTCTATCATTTGCGCTTTGCCATGGGAGGGGATGCGCCAGTGGCCGTTCAAAATGATATTAAGAGCATACTCACCACCGTAAATAATTCTCCCACAACTTATTTTAATATGTCTGCTGCAATTGCACCCGATACCAATATTAATCGCGCCACCCAAAACCGAGATATTGATTTGGATATTAACGGCACCTCTTTCCCTTTTGTTCTGGGCGACGATTCACTTGCCTCATCGGGCATCGGGGTGGTTATTTCGGCTAATGCCCGTTATGAAACACCACTAGCTGATAATTTATTACTGAGATTTGATGGTGTTGGCTCATGGCTTAATTTTCGGGACTCAGAATTTGATGATATATTCCTACGATCACAATCAGGTCTAAGGTGGTTATATGATAATGGCAGCATTTCTGCTCAGGGAATATTAGCGCGGCAATGGTTTGCGGGCGAAGGTTTCGCAACTGTAAAAGGTGGCCGTATTGGCTGGGAACATAATTTGTTGTCAACCTTTCGCTATGGCATTAATTTTGAGCAATCTTGGCAAAAACATGATCACCGTAAGGATCTGGACGGGCCACAAACCAGAATAAGTATATTTTCAACATATCAATTATCGGCAAGCAGTCTGTTGAACTCCAGCATCTCATGGACGAGCAGAACCGCACAAACGAAACGTTTTGGGTATAGTCAGGGGGCACTAGATATTGGCTATATAAGAGAATTTCCCCTTGGCTTATCCTTTAGCCTTAGTCAATATATCAGTTTGAGAAATCACAGGGATATCGAACCATTTTTCACTAAGAAGCGCTCAGATGTCTTCTCACGAAGCTTTATCCAGATAACAAAGCGAAACTGGTCTATTTGGGGGCTGGTACCTGTAATTGGTTATGGTTTTTCTAGGAATTATAGTAATATCGACTTGTTCGGCTATTCGCGACATCAGATTCAAGTAGGATTTACCAAACTGCTATGACATATGAATCACATGAGAAAACTCTGGAACGCCATATACTGAAATCAAAATTTAGCGATGAATGGCGTAATTGGATCAGGTTTAATATAAATGCGGGTTGTGATAAGAATGGTATGTTTAAAATTTTGTGGGATGAAGGCTTTAATTATAATCTGATTAAAGACGCCCTTGACTTTGAGCCAGCGATTCCTATCGATCAAATTATTAATCCGCTGAAATCAGGAACTAGAACAGAAACACAAAATAGTGCCAAGCCCACAAATCCACTTTTTATTCCCAATGTGGAAAAACTTTCCCTGGAAGGTCTGGAATTTTATCTTCTCGATGATTTCCTAAACAGAGAAGAATGCGATCAAATTATCAAACTGATCAAAAGCCGCCTTCGGCCATCGGCTCTCACGACAACGGATGAACCGGATAAATATTTCCGCACCAGTAGCACATGCGACCTCGGTCTGTTGGATGATGAAATAGTGTCTGAAACAAATCGGCGGATTTGTGCAATTGTTGGTCTTGACCCCGCTTATTCAGAAACTATTCAAGGACAGCATTATGATGTGGGACAGGAATTTAAAGCCCATACCGATACTTTTGAAGAACATGAACTCTCTGAATTTAGTAAGGAATTTGGCAAAGAGCTTGGACAGCGCAGCTATACTTTTATGATTTATCTTAACGATGTGGAAGAAGGCGGTGAAACCAGTTTTCCAAAAATCAGCCAAACCGTTAAGCCCAAACGTGGACGGGCAGTAATCTGGAATAGTTTACATGCGGATGGCTCAACCAACCCAAATAGCCTGCATCATGCTCATCCCGTGATAAAGGGGTCCAAGACCGTTATCACCAAATGGTTCCGCACCAAAGAGGGACTTCCGGTAATATCACGTGAG
>JAJFIP010000162.1 GCA_021774875.1 Emcibacter sp. | reverse complement strand
CGAGCCATTCAAAAATTTGAAGATGAGGACAAAATCCGAAAGGGCGCTCAAGAATGGTGGAATTTAAGTAAAGACCAGATAGAAGCCCTGGTAACCGCATGGACAAATCGCCCCAAACCAGACAAACGCCTGCGGCTTTCCCGCCGTGCGATTAAGAACCTGCTCCCTTACTTGCGTGAAGGAGACGACCTTACTACCGCCAAGCAGAAATATGGTTACTCACTAAAAACCAGGCAGTTAAATAAAGCCGATCGTCACTACATGGAAAAACATTCTAACTCTCTGCCTCCTGCTCCCATGTGTTCAAACCCTGTTGTCCGTCGCGCAATTCATGAAGTGCGAAGACACGTCAATACGTATTGCAATCACTATAACAAAATTCCTGATCGCATTGTGATTGAGTATGCACGTAGTGCGACTCAATCGGCAAAATCGCGAAATGAACAATTAGCCTATAATCGAAAGCGGGAAGCGGAAAACAAAAAAATTGAGAAGGAATTCAAAAAATATATCGGCGAGAACAACCCTGCTCATCGCATTATAGAACGGGTACGCCTCTGGGTAGAACAGAAAAAAAAATGTGCCTACTCTGGTAAACTAATCGGCATTGAAAAGGTAGGCTTCGGCACAGAACTGGAAACGGATCATATTATTCCCCGCAGTCGAGGAGGGCATAATGGTTTTAGCAACAAGGTCCTCTGTTACCGCGACACAAATCGCAACAAAGGCAACCGAACACCTAAAGAATGGATGTCAAAAGATGACTTTGAACAACTCGAAAGACGTTTTGAGCATTTAGCGGGTAAGAAACGGGAAAAAGTTGGCGTTTTTGAATGTGTTCCCAACAGAGCGAAGTGGGAAACCTTACATCAAGTGCTAGACAACTTCGATATTAAGAGTTTTGCGAACTCTCAATTCACCGATACTGCTTATGCTGCGAAACAGGTTGCCAATTATTTAAGAGAAGCCCTGTACCCCAACGATGAGCCGGAATCAAAAGACGAGAAGCGTAATAAACAACGAATTTTTACAACACAAGGTTCGATTACAGCCCGGCTAAGACGCGACTGGGGAATTTTGGAAGAAAAAGAACCACGTTTCAACCAAGAGACTGAAACTGATTCTGTCCAATATCCCAAATCCAGAAAAGAGAAAAAAGACCGATCTGATCATCGCCATCATGCAATTGATGCTGTAATGATTGCATTATCGAGCCCCAAACTCATTGAGGAGATAATTAAGCAAGAAGAGAATGCTGTTGTGCACAAAGAACAAACAGGTTACCGACCGAGGCAGCAACCAATTGAGCCCCCTTGGAATCTACGTGAGCAAGTTTTGGAGTTAGCTAAAAATCACATTGTGGCACATCGTCCGGTGAAACGAAAATTGATTGGTGCTTTTCATGAAGAGACCATCTACGGAATTGCTGATGAGCAGAATAAGCTATTTACAATTAAGCTCCCAGCTGAAAAACTCACTCCCAAAATGTTGCGTTTACCAAAGGAAATTACAACTAAAGAAGGTACTCAACAAAAACAAGATCCCCCTCTAGGGAAAGGAGGTCTGGTTCGTGACTGGGAGTTACGTAAAGTGATTCGTGAGTGCTTAGAAAAACACAAAATCAATCCAGATAAGTTTGATAAAAAAGAATTCGAAGAATTAGCCAAAGCTGGTAAATTAAAGATGCCCAGTGGAGTTCCGATTAAATCCGTGATTGTATTGAGAACCATCAATTCCCCGATCATTATTAAATCTCCCAATAAGCCACCTCGTGTTTTTGTAGGCGGAAATAATCACCACCTCGAGATTCTTGAAGACACAAAGACCGGAAAATGGAGTGGAACGGTGTGGGATGCGTTTACCGTATCACAACGAATTAACCCTCCCAAAGCTACTAACACTAACGGACAACTACCAATGGTCATTGGAAGAGAACTTGAAACCCTAAAACAAGAAGACCGCTTACCTAAACACTTGAAAAAACATTATGAGAACAAAAACTTTGTGATGTCTCTTGCAGAAGGTGAAACGATTTTTGCAAGACGGAATGACAGGGAACCAGATGCCCCAGATGCAGTTGACTACTTTGTGGTCGTCAAATTAGATAAAAAACGAATCTATTTCGCTCCGCACTGGGATGCACGTCGCGCCGATCAGCAGGACCGCTGGGGAGCATCCTTCTCTGATTTAAAGAATCTGGGCCCAAACGATTCACAGCCACCATTTAAGGTATCAGCTGACCCAATGGGACATGTCACACGTATTAACGACTAACAATTTTTCAAAAAACTACTGGATTTTGGTCATTCGTCCCTCATACGATAGATACAAACATCAACGTCTCACGGATTGACTCTCTCACACAGTGAATCCACGGAGGGCTTCTTCGGCTTATTTTTCCGAAGGTGCCTCAATGTTAAAACGAACAATTGAAATTTCCCGTGAAGCGGCTCACCTGACCACGCGCCACAAGCAACTCCAACTGAAACGCGAAGGGGAAGTGGTCGGCTCAGTTCCCTGTGAAGACTTGGGGCTCGTACTCGTCGATCATCCGGGAACAACTTATACTCATAACGCACTGAATGCCCTGCTCGATGTCAATGCAACACTCGTCGTCTGTGGTAAAGACCACTTGCCGAAAGGAATTCTGATTCCCCTCTCTGACCATCTGGAAATTGTATGGCGGATCGACGAACAGACCAGTGTTTCAAAACCAGTTCGAAAGCGGCTCTGGAAACAAATCATTCAAGCCAAAATCAGAGCACAAGCTGCTAACCTGACTGCCGGTTCGGTTCCTCATCGAAAATTACTCAATTATGCGAAAGAGGTCAAAGCCGACGATACGACGAACCGGGAAGCGGTAGCCGCCCGCCTGTATTGGTCGAGTTGGCTGGTGAACTGTGAAGCTCCCGACTCCATCGAACCCTTTCGACGTGACCGCGATGGCGATGCTCCCAATAACTTTCTCAACTACGGGTACGCCATCTTGCGCGCTGCGATTGCGCGATCTCTGGTGGCATCTGGATTACTGCCTGCCATCGGTATTCATCACCGAAATCGTTCCAATGCGTTCTGTCTGGCTGACGATTTAATTGAGCCACTGCGTCCTTTAGTAGATGCAAAAGCGAGAGAACTCTACTTTTCCGGGCAGACTGATCTGGACCAGGAGACCAAACAAGTTTTACTCGATTTAATGACAGAGACCGTCACCACAGCAGACCAAAGCGGCCCGTTGATGGTTGCCATTAATCGAATGACATCATCCCTCGTACATTGCTATCAAGGCAAGCGTAAAGACCTGGAGATACCTGTACCATGCATTTCAGCGGATACCGAAGTATGTGGATCGTAGTCATGTTTGACCTGCCCACCGATACAAAAAAAGCCCGTCGCAATTATACATTGTTCCGGAAGATGCTTTTAGAAGATGGATTTGATATGATGCAGTACTCGATCTATAGCAGGCACTGCACTAGCGAGGAAAAAGCTAATGTCCATATCAAGCGAATTGAGCATAGCATCCCCCCAGATGGCGAAGTGCGTATCCTCAGCGTCACGGACAAGCAGTTCGAAAAGATGCGCATTTTTTGGGGAAAAATGCGCAAACCAACGACCAAACCGCCGCGACAGCTTGAGTTTTTCTGACCAGTTTCCGCAACAACTCCTTTCCAGCAAACGATTTGAGCAGGAAATAGTGTATTCGATCCTTACTCGTAATCAATCCGCAACTAGATATCCCATCTTAACTAGTTGAGCGGCAGTGTATTCGATCCTTACTCGTAATCAATCCGCAACTCATGGCTGATTCTATTGCAATAAACTTTGAGTGTATTCGATCCTTACTCGTAATCAATCCGCAACCTGGTTCTGGTGTTTTGCTATCTCTTCTCCAGTGTATTCGATCCTTACTCGTAATCAATCCGCACCATCTACAGTAGGGGGAGCGAAGAGAAGGCGAGTGTATTCGATCCTTACTCGTAATCAATCCGCAACCCTACCAATCTCTTCTAGGGTCTTATTTTCAGTGTATTCGATCCTTACTCGTAATCAATCCGCAACAAGGGAATGGATTTTGAAGATCGTTGGATTAGTGTATTCGATCCTTACTCGTAATCAATCCGCAACCGAAGATTTTCTAGCTCTCCTTCCTCTTCAAGTGTATTCGATCCTTACTCGTAATCAATCCGCAACTGTACAAGGCAAGTAAATTCTGAAGACTTTAGTGTATTCGATCCTTACTCGTAATCAATCCGCAACAGGTGCTGTAGTAGTTGTAGATTTGTAAACAGTGTATTCGATCCTTACTCGTAATCAATCCGCAACCAGCTCCGACAGGTGATGTGGCGACGACTGAGTGTATTCGATCCTTACTCGTAATCAATCCGCAACCAGAACGCAGGTCGGCAGAACGCAGGTCGAGTGTATTCGATCCTTACTCGTAATCAATCCGCAACTGTGGGATTCGGCGAACGTTCAAGGGGTTGAGTGTATTCGATCCTTACTCGTAATCAATCCGCAACTGAGTTTTGGAGAGGTCTCCGGACAACCAAAGTGTATTCGATCCTTACTCGTAATCAATCCGCAACTGATATGCTAGCGATTAACAGCAGGAGTAAAGTGTATTCGATCCTTACTCGTAATCAATCCGCAACGGTCGGCTCTGCTGGTAATGCTAGTCATTCAGTGTATTCGATCCTTACTCGTAATCAATCCGCAACAAAGGCGGCAGAAGGGTTTAGTACGATAACAGTGTATTCGATCCTTACTCGTAATCAATCCGCAACGCCGGATCCCATTATCACGAATCAAAGTTGAGTGTATTCGATCCTTACTCGTAATCAATCCGCAACAAGCAAGTTACCAATTGCTAATTAGAATTGCTGTCACAATAACAACGATGGTTAGACTGTCGTTTCATGGTTCGATGATTACAGTTATTATGAACGCTAATGTAAAGATTAAAGCTGTCAACCCGACGATTATTTTGAAGAACCTGCCCTTTTCAGACTTAGTAAACCGCTCTGCCAGCGATGCTGATACGCCAACTCTCAACCAGAATGCGTTTTCTTTATCTACAATTGCATTCCACTTTTCTTTGTGCTTGATCATAAACCACAGCCAAGCCCAACAAAAAGCTATGAGTAGAGATGCGATCAGAAGTAGGGCAATAACTACGTTCTCTGAAGACATGTAAACACCTTATTGCACATACAGCGCGCTGAAACGGATATCGGTCTTCTTCTCACCTTCAAAAGTCACCTTCATGCGAATGCGCTCTGGCAAGTCTTTGATGTTTTGCTTGTCG
The DNA here is from genome assembly GCA_021774875.1 of Emcibacter sp. GTDB lineage: Bacteria > Pseudomonadota > Alphaproteobacteria > Sphingomonadales > Emcibacteraceae > Paremcibacter. The sequence goes on along the minus strand of JAJFIP010000162.1, from coordinate 179 downwards.
TTCCATTTAATGGGGGTCTGGAAGCCGTTTTTGTGAACGGTTGCTGCATTCTCACCTGAGAATTCTGGCAGGGGAAGCGTGTTGTGCCCAAGGAGTTCGACTTTGAGATGGGCTGCCTTGCCTAGTCCGTTGGCGTTGATATAAAAACGATGCGGCCCTTCCCCCTTCAGATTCACGGC
>JAJFIP010000161.1 GCA_021774875.1 Emcibacter sp. | reverse complement strand
GGTGGTGTGTTGGAGCCATTGCAGGCAGGGCCGGTGATTATTGAGGATGGTTGTTTCATCGGCGCTCGGTCCGAAGTGGCCGAAGGTGTAATTGTAGAAGAAGGTGCCGTGCTCAGCATGGGCGTTTATATTGGCGCATCCACAAAAATTATTGATCGGGAATCTGGTGAGATATTCATGGGCCGGGTGCCGAGCTACTCCGTTGTGGTGCCGGGTAATTTACCGGGCAAACCTTTGCCTGATGGCTCACCGGGGCCAGGTCTTTATGCGGCGGTTATTGTTAAACGAGTGGATGCCCGTACCCGCTCCAAAACCTCCATCAATGAATTATTGAGGGACTGATGATCGTTAATGCGGCAAAATTAACACAAGAACTGATACGTTGTCCGAGCGTAACGCCCGCAGATGCCGGTGCGCTGGATCTGCTTCAGTCTGCGCTGGAGAGTTTAGGTTTTGTCTGCACCCGTCTGCCCTTTTCTGAAGTTGGCACAGAGACCATAGATAATCTCTATGCCCGGCTGGGAACTGTTGCGCCGAACTTCTGTTTTGCCGGACATACGGACGTGGTACCAGCAGGTAATCTGGATCAATGGCACCATGATCCTTTTGCCGGGACCATGAAGGACGGGGTGATTTATGGGCGCGGGGCTTCGGATATGAAAGGGGCCATAGCCGCCTTTGTATCTGCCGTATCAGGGTTTATTGAGACCGACAGCAATTTTGACGGCTCCATCAGTTTTCTGATCACTGGCGATGAAGAAGGCCCGGCAATCAATGGCACGATCAAGATGCTGGACTGGCTCGATGAAAATGACGAGAAACTGGACTATTGTCTGGTCGGCGAGCCTACCAATCCGGCCAAGGTCGGTGATATGGCCAAGATCGGGCGGCGGGGCAGTCTGAATGGAAAATTGACAGTTATGGGAAGTCAGGGTCATGTGGCTTATCCGGATCAAGCCGATAATCCGATCCCGCGGCTGGTGAAAATACTGGATGGACTTTTAGGGCGGCGTCTGGATGACGGTAACGATCATTTCCAGCCGTCAAATCTGGAAATTACTTCCATAGATGTGGGAAATAAGACCAGTAATGTGATTCCGGCTGAGGCCGTGGCCCGGTTTAATATTCGTTTTAACAATCAGCATACTGATCATGATTTACAGAATTGGATAAGATCAATCTGTGCAGATGTTGGCGGGGAATATGAGCTGGATATGAAAGCCTCCGGTGATGCCTTCCTCACCGCACCGGGAACTCTGAGCAGATTAATTACCGATGCAGTGAAAAAGGTGACGGGCAGAGAAGTGGAACTGAGTACTTCGGGCGGTACATCGGATGCCCGTTTCATTAAAAACCATTGTCCGGTTTCAGAATTTGGTCTGGTTAATAAAACCGTGCATGGGGTGGATGAATATGTCAGTCTTGACGAACTTGACCAACTGACAAAGATATACCGTGAAATTTTAAGGGCCTTTTTTAAGAGTTGAAGTGATGGAAGAAAAAAATTCTATTGTTAATCATATAATGCGCCAGCTCTCAGGCGCATGGGAATTCATCAAGCTCAATCCCCGTGCCATGGAATATTTTGATGTCTCGGCGGAGGCTTTCTGGAAGTCATTCTGGGCCATAGCTTTGGTGGCACCTGTGTTTTTCCTCGGGCTGAATGTCAGTCCCGATCTGGTGGTAGTAGAGGGGGTCGAAATATCAAAGACCTCACGTATCATCGAATATTTCCTCAGGCTGCCGCTCATTGCCCTGGTAATGATATTTTTTACCAGATTCCTGAAAATTGACGCTTATTATTCCAATATGATCATTGCTTTTAATTGGTTATGGGTGCTCGCCAATTATATTATTCTGCCAATATCCATATTGATCAGTAAGGAATTATTACCCCTTGAGGCTGGAGCATTGGTTGTTATGGCAGTGGCCATATATCTGGAACTTTATGTGACATGGTTCCTGTTTAGACAGTCACTCAGGATCAGTGGCTGGCTGGCCTTTGGTGTAATGGTCTTTAAAGCCCTGTTCACACTGACGGTATTTCAGATCGTGGTCAGAGCTATTTAATAATCCACGCCCATAAAATATAAACCCTCCGGCGGGGCATTATGGGCGAGGCGGCGACGGTCGCAAGCATCCAGAGATTTTTGCAGATCATCAATGGTCCATTTCCCGCGACCTACATAATAGAGCGAGCCGACCATAGAGCGGACCTGATGATGAAGGAATGAACGGGCGGAAGTGTCCACATAGATATTTTCCCCGTCGCGGTGGACATCCAGTTGATCAAGGGTTTTCAGTGGCGACTTGGCCTGACATTCCACGCTGCGGAAAGTGGTGAAATCATGATGGCCGACCAATATTTGCGCGGCCTCATGCATCAGCTCCGCATCAAGCGGGAATTTCACATGCCATGCCCGGTCGGCCTGAAAGGTCAGTGGCGCCCGGCGGTTAATAATATGATAGCGGTAATAGCGCTTAAGGGCTGAGAATCTGGCTTCAAATTCCGGGCTGACCTGTTCAGATGATAGCACCGATACCGGGTCACTTTTCAAATGGTAATTGAGCGCATCCATCACCTTGTAGGCGGGATATTCTTCTGGCAGATCCACATGACAGACCATGCCAATAGCATGAACCCCGGCATCCGTCCGGCCTGCACCGTGAAATTTTACATCGTGATGGCAGAATTTTTTGGCAGCGTCCGCTAAAATACCCTGCACGGATTTGCCATTATCCTGACTTTGCCAGCCGACAAGGCCAGTACCGAAAAATTCAAGGGTTAATTTATAGCGAAAAGTGGGTTTATCCTCACTCATAAGAAAACAGTCCCGATCGGTAAATGTAGCCCCCGCATCAATTCTTCTGCCAACATGGGGCCTTTGCCTTCTCTTTGAGCCTTAAGGACACGAATTGCCTGTCCATCCCCACAGCCAATGGTCAGGGGCAGAGTAGCCAATGTTCCAGCAGCACCATTACCTTCCACAACCTCTGCTTCCAGTAACTTGATCCGTATGTCTCCCACTATGCTATAGGCGCCGGGAAACGGGCTGAGGCCGTGGATATGGTTACGTATTTTTTCAGCGGGCAAGGTCCAATCTATTTTGGCTTCCTGCTTGTCAATCTTATGGGCATAGGTTACGCCTTCTTTGGCTTGTGATATGGGTAACATTTCGCCTGATACATAGCCTTCCAATGCAGGCACGATGGCATCGGCACCAAGTTTTTTCAGCCTGTCGTGCAGGGTTCCTGTGGTGTCGGTGGGCAATATAGGAATCCGCCGTTCCAAAATCATTGGCCCTGTATCTAGGCCCTCGTCCATAACCATAATATTAACACCAGTTTCCTTATCACCCGCCATAATCGCCCGGTGGATGGGAGCCGCGCCCCGCCAGCGGGGCAACAGGGACGCATGAATATTCAGACAGCCATATTTCGGCGCACCCAGTATGGCCTTGGGCAGTATCAGGCCATAAGCCACAACCACAGCCATATCCAGATCAAGGTCGGCAAATTTCGCTCTCTCTGTTTCTGGTTTCAGGCTTTTAGGATTATGGACCGGAATTTTCAGTTTCTCGGCCAGCATTTGCACAGGCGAGGGGCGTTGTTTTTTGCCGCGACCGGAACGACTGGGCGGCTGGCAATAGACGGCAACAATGTCATGACCGCCATCAACAATGGCTTGCAATATATCAACGGAAAAATCCGGAGTTCCCATGAAGGCCAGCCTTGCCATTTATCCCCCCTCTTTAACCAGTTTCTTGACCTTGCGTACCGCCATATTCTTTTTTAAGGGAGACAGATAATCAATGAATACAATGCCGTTCAGATGGTCCAGCTCATGCTGGATACAGGTTGAAAACAGGCCCTTGGCATGGATATTCTGCTCAACACCGTTATAGTCCAGAAAAGTGATCTTGCATTCCGCCGGACGGTCTATATCAGCAAATTGTTCCGGTACACTCAGGCAACCTTCGTTATAGGTGGCTAATTCCTCTGAGGTCCATGTGAGCACAGGATTGACATAAAACTGCGGGTCCGGTTCCTGCTCTTCTTCCGTCAAATCCATGACCAGAAGGCGGATAGGCTGTCCGACCTGAATCGCAGCAAGGCCAATGCCCGGTGCGGCATACATGGTTTCCAGCATATCATCCATGAGCGAGCGCAGATCATCATCCACGGCCTCTACCGGCTTGGATATGGTTTTTAACAGCGGGTCCGGGACTGTTACAATTGGTAATATAGCCATATTTTCCTGATCACTTTTTTTATCTTTCGATTTGTAGGTAATATGATACGCTCCCATCGTCAAGGTAATGATAGGAAATACAGGGGCTTTTTTAATATGAATCAGACCACAATGATTATTGCAGCAGGTGCCTTGCTTGCTCTGGGGCTTATCATCCTGCTGGTCTTGGGGATGAGGCGCAGCAATCGGGAACTGGCCACTCGCTTAACAGAAAACCGGAGCAGCGCAAACGATCAGATGCAGCATATGATGCAGATTACGGCTGCCCTTGAGGGCCGGTTGAGCCAGATGTCAGAGCAATCGGCCAAGGCCACAGCGGAAATGAACCGCACGCTGGCAGAACGGCTCGATAAAGTCAGTCAGCGCATGGGTGACAGTCTGGAAAAGAGCAGTAAAAATACCACCGATTCTCTGGGCGAGCTTAAAACCAGACTGGCGGTTATTGATGAGGCGCAGAAGAATATCGCCGAACTTGGCGGGCAGATGGTTGGGTTGCAGGATATTCTGGATAATAAACAGGCGCGGGGTGCTTTCGGTGAAATTCAGCTCAATGATCTGGTTAGCCAAATCCTGCCTCCGAGTGCTTATTCCTTTCAGGCACAGATGAGCAATGGCAAGCGGGCTGACTGCCTGATCAAGCTGCCCAATCCACCGGGCTCTATTGTGGTTGATGCTAAATTTCCACTGGAAAGTTATCATTTGCTGCGTAATACCAATGACGATGCACAGAAAAAAGCCGCTTCCAGCAAGTTCAGGACGGACATTGCCAAACATGTGAAAGATATTTCAGAAAAATACATCATCAATGGCGAGACCGCTGAATCAGCTCTGATGTTCCTGCCCAGTGAGGCGGTCTATGCGGAACTGCATGCCAATTTCTCCGATGTAGTGGAAAAATCCTACCGCGCTAAAGTCTGGATTGTCAGCCCGACAACCCTGATGGCGACCCTGAACACAGTACGTGCGGTTTTGAAAGACGCCCGCATGCGCGAGCAGGCCGGGGTAATTCAAAAAGAAGTCGTCACCCTGCTACAGGATGTGGACCGGCTGGATGACCGGGTGGACAAATTACGCACTCATTTTCAACTTGCAGAAAAGGACATCGGTAATATTTCCACCTCGACCCGAAAAATTACCAGCAGGGCAGAACGGATTGAGGGTCTGCAGTTGGAAGAAGTCGAAAGCGCAGAAGCGGCAATTGAGACGGTAAAACTACCGGACAAAAAAATACCTGATTACAATTAGCAACACTACCGAATTGTATGTAATTAATAGGATATGACCCTATATTTTACGTCTCTTTAACCTACATTCTGCTATTAATACTGTTATATAAACTGAAAATGGATTATTAAGCCACCTATGAATAGAGTAACTGAAAACCCGCCTAAACCTGTCGTTCTGTGCATTCTTGATGGGTGGGGTAGTCGTGTGGAAGCTGTGGACAATGCCATTATCCAGGCAAATACCCAAATTTTTGATAATTTTACAGAATCCTGCCCTATGGCTTATCTGGAAACCAGCGGCCTTAAAGTAGGCCTGCCGGACGGACAGATGGGCAATTCGGAAGTGGGACATACCAATCTGGGTGGTGGTCGGGTGGTCCTGCAGGATCTGCCGCGCATAGACAAATCCATTGCGGAGGGCAGCTTTGCCGAGATTGCAACGCTAAAGGCCGCCATTGCAGACCTGAAATCAACGGGCGGCACCTGCCATATGATGGGGTTACTCTCACCGGGGGGTGTTCATAGCCATCAGGATCATATGGTGGCTCTGGCTAAAATATTATCTGAGGCCGGAATTCCTGTCGCCGTTCACGGTTTTCTCGATGGCAGAGATGTGCCGCCGAGCAGTGCCGCTGGCTATGTGGAAAAGTTTGAACAAGACATTGGCAGTTTTGATAATGTGAAAATTGCTACCCTGACCGGGCGCTATTATGCCATGGACCGGGACAAACGCTGGGACCGGGTGGAAAAGGCCTATCACGGCATGGTAAATGCAGTCGGTCTGAAAGCAAATTGCGCCCTTGGTGCCATTGCCACAAGTTACAGTGATGAAGTCACCGACGAATTTATGCTGCCGACTATCATCGGTAACTACGAAGGCATGAAGGATGGCGACGCAATTTTCATGGCCAATTTCCGGGCTGATCGGGTTCGGGAAATTCTTACCGCCCTGCTGGACCCGGAATTTGATGGTTTTACGCAGGGCAGGTTACCGGATTTTTGCAGCCGTCTTGGTATGAGTGAATATTCAAACGCCCTGAATAACTTTATGGATGTTTTATTCCCTTCTGAAGAACTCATCGATACATTGGGTGAAGTCATATCGAACGCTGGGCTGAAACAATTACGTATTGCCGAAACTGAGAAATACGCCCATGTAACCTTTTTCTTTAATGGTGGTAGCGAAGATGTTTATTCAGGAGAGGATAGAATCCTGATTCCGTCACCGGATGTGGCAACCTATGACCTCAAACCGGAAATGTCGGCACCGGAAGTTACCGACAAGCTGGTCGATGCGATCACGTCACAGAAATATGATCTGATCGTCGCCAACTATGCTAACCCGGATATGGTTGGTCATACCGGAATTATGGCGGCAGCAAAGATCGCCGTTGAAACCGTGGATAAATGTCTGGGGCGTTTGAGAGATGCTTTGGAAAAGGCTGGCGGTTGTATGCTGGTGACAGCGGATCACGGCAATATCGAAATGATGAAAAATCAGCAAACAGGCCAACCCCATACGGCCCATACTACTAATCTGGTTCCCTTCATTCTGGTCAACGGCGGGAATAGCATTAGTCTGGAAAACGGCTGTCTGGCCGATGTGGCCCCGACGATCCTGCGCCTGATGGGCATTGACCAGCCTCAAGCCATGACCGGACATAGTCTGCTGAAAGTCTCTGAAAATATTAGAGAGGACCGTGCCACTGCTTAATGCTATTCACCATATTGGCAACAGAAAAGTCGCGATTCTGATAGCCCTCGTGTGCCTGATGCCGGGGAATGTTTGGGCGGCTCCGTCTACTGATGACAAAGCGCTGGAAAATATTCAGGATAAAATTATTAAAACCAGCGAACGCGCACGGAAACTGGAAAAGGAAACAGAATCACTTGACCAGCTAATAACCGACCTGAGGCAGAGTCTGGTTACGGCAGCAAAGAAAATTCAGGGTGCTGAAGAAAATGTCTATTCAAAGGAAGATCGGCTTAATGTGCTGGATGGTCAGGAAAAAAATCTGAAAAAATCCCTGAAATCCAAATACGGCCAGATGGCAAAGACCCTCGCCGCCATGCAACGGTTAAGTCAGCAGCCAATAGAGCTGGTCGCATACCGCCCTGAAAAAGCAATCAATAGTCTGCGTAGTGCAAGTATTTTGAAAATATTGCAGCCGGAATTAAAAAAACGCGCAGAAATCATCCGTAAAGATATGACGGAACTCTCGGTGCTCCGTGAGCAGATCATGCAGGAGAGAGAAGAATTAAAACGACTGCTTGAGGCCCTGACAACGGAACAGATTGAAATAAACCAGCTGCTGGCCAAACGACGTTTGAAACAAAAAGAACTTCGGCGCGAAACCAGGGAAGAACGTCTGAAATTAAAACAATTCGCCGATCAGGCCAAAAGCCTGAAAGAGCTTGTGGCCAGAATAAAAAAAGAAAATATCGAGCGGGAAAGAGCTGCCAGTGCTGCCGCAAAAAGATTGGCAGAAAAACCCGGTGCGATCAGTCAACTGGCCACTAAAAAATCAGCTCGTCTGAAATTTGATTCGCTGCCAGGCGGGGCCATTTCCTTCAATATGGCCAAAGGAACCATACCACTGCCAGCACGCGGTTCCATAAGCCGGACGTTTGGGACTAAAACATCAGAAGGCCTTTCATCAGAAGGCATTACTATACATACCCTGCCCCGGGCAACGGTAGTTTCACCCCATGAAGGGCGCATAGTATTTGCCGGAAAATTCAGATCTTACGGTCAATTGTTGATTATCTCCCACGGACCGGAGTATCATACTCTGTTGGCTGGAATGACTCGTCTTGATGCGGAGGTGGGTCAGTGGGTACTCAAGGGAGAACCCATCGGGCAAATGGCAGCCGCCCCAGAAGTGACAAAAACTGCCGGTGCTGACAATGGTCAGAATTTATATGTGGAATTAAGACGGATGGGGAAACCCATCAACCTGCTGCCATGGATTGTAGCGCGTGATAGAAAGGTACTTTGATAAATGAGAAAATATATAGCAACCATTATGGTGTCCTTTGCCATAGTCAGTGTCACATTCTTTGGTGCCACAACAACAGAGGGCAAAAGTTCGGACACCTATAAACAGCTCAATCTGTTTGGTGATGTTTTTGAAAAAATCCGCTCCCAATATGTTCGTGAAGTAACTGACGAAGAACTGATCGAAGCTGCCATCAACGGCATGTTAAGTTCTCTGGATCCCCATTCCAGTTACCTGACTGCAAAGAATTTTGATGACATGCAGGTCCAGACCAAAGGCGAATATGGCGGCCTTGGCATGGAAGTAACGCTTGATAAAGGCGTGGTGCGTGTGGTTTCCCCCATTGACGACACCCCGGCATCCCGTGCCGGAATACAGTCCGGCGATTATATAACCAAGCTTGATGGTGAACAGGTTATGGGCCTGACCCTGACCGAAGCCGTAGGCAAAATGAAGGGTGAAATTGGCACAGATATTATAATAACTGTGGTCCGCAAGGGGGAAAAGGAACCTTTTGATGTTACCCTGACCCGTGACACAATTACCCTGAAATCAGTGCGGCACCGTATTGAGGGCGAGGTGGGATATATCCGGATTTCCTCTTTCACGGAAAAAACCGAAAGCGGGCTTCTGGAATCTCTGGACAAAATCAAACAGGAACTTGGTGAAAATCTTCAGGGCATTGTTCTTGATTTGCGAAATAACCCCGGTGGCCTGCTCAACCAGTCCATCGCTGTATCCAGTGTTTTTCTTGAACGCGGTGAGGTAGTCTCCACCCGTACAAGAAATGACGAACATGTTCAGCGCTTCCCGGCCCGAAAAGGCGATAACATTAACGGCAAGCCTATGATTATCCTGATCAATGGCGGCTCTGCTTCGGCATCGGAGATCGTAGCCGGTGCGCTTCAGGATCATCGGCGGGCAGTCGTGGTCGGCACCCAATCCTTTGGCAAAGGTTCGGTTCAGACCGTGATGCCGCTTGGAGCCAATGGGGCCATGCGCCTGACCACAGCTTATTATTTCACCCCCTCAGGCAATTCCATACAGGGCGAGGGCATCACGCCTGACATTCTGGTGGAACAGATCAGATTTGATAAATCCAACCAGATCAACAGCCGTCGCCGTTCTGAAGGTGATCTGAGGGGCAGTCTGGCTAATCCCAATGGTAATTCAGACGATGATGTGGAACCAGAAGATGAAAATCCTGCCGGAGAGACTGAATCTGATAATACCGAAGGCGATAATGGGGATGATGAAGCAAGAGATGGTGATAAAAAGACAGAAAAAGCACCTGCTCTGACAACGGCTCAGGACGATTATCAGCTGAATTATGCCATCAATCTTCTCCATGGCATGGCCATTGCGAGAAATGTTGATTAACGGTAATGGGTTGGGGAGACCCCCTCGTATTGTGGAACTGAAATGGTAGACGCGCCGGAACTGACAAGTATTACACGCCACAAGACCGTCCGGCCTCTCATTGCTGCCTGGATATTTGTCTTTGTTATCATTGGAACAGGCTTTGTCTGGCTAACCCTTTCGCCGGATGAGCCACCTGTCTCAGATAATAATCCCGACGAAGCAGCAGATCAAAATGCTAATCCCGAGGCAACTACGGATCATGAGATTACTATTGCTGCCGCTGAAGAAGGAATACCTGAGACAGCGATACCGGGTGAGCCTCATACTTCTGCTGAAAATACCGCTAAAGTAATTTCTGATGCGGAATCTGATAATAACTTCGAAAATATAAGTCTGGCCAAGGCCCCCATAGATGGTTTGATGATAATGGGTGCCAACGGCCCCTTGCCTGTGCTCGGCCCGGATTCCATGGTGGCATGGAAAGAATATGCCCGGCCTGTAGATTCTCAAGATGTCAATGATGACAAACCAAGAATAGCCATAATTGTTACCGGGATTGGCCTGAACAGCAAATCATCCGACCTTGCCATAAAACGATTGCCGGGACAGATCGATCTGGGTTTCTCACCCTATGGGCGCAGTTTGCAGGTCTGGATGGACAAGGGCAGGAAATATGGTCATGAGGGGTTTCTGATGATCCCGACCGAACCGTTGAAATACCCGGAAAATGATCCCGGACCCCATACCCTGCTCGCCGGAGCCTCTGCCCGGGACAATCTGAAAAAACTGGACTGGCTATTGTCTCAGGTTTCAGGATATGTGGGCGTTATCAATGAAATGGGTTCAAAATTCACCGCCTCCGAGCCTGATATGCTGCCCATCTTGAGTGACCTGAACGGGCGGGGACTGATGTTTCTGGACTCGCGGTCCACCCGTTTCAGTGTTGCCGCCAAACTGGCCCGGCGCATATCCATGCCCCGTGCGCTTAATAATCTTTATCTGGACAATGTTATCAGCAGGACAGAAATTACCAAGAATCTCACCTCATTGGAAAATACAGCCCGCACCTATGGCGCGGCTTTGGGCATAGCACGGGCTTTTCCGCTGACTATAAAGGAACTTGAGCAATGGGCGCGGGGACTGGAAGTCCGTGGCATTGAACTCGTCCCAATAACCGCCATTGCCAACCGTCAGCCAATCCGGTAGAGATATTAAGTGTGATCTGTGAAAAATACCGGATAAGTAAATATGCCTGACAACCGTGCCATGCTGCCCTATCGCCCCTGTGTGGGCATTATGTTATTGAACGGGACGGGCAAGGTTTTTGTCGCAAGACGCATTGATACAGAAGTTGAGGCCTGGCAAATGCCCCAGGGTGGTATCGAAGACGGCGAAGACCCCCTGGATGCTGCCTATCGCGAGATGGAAGAGGAAATTGGCACCAATAATGCCGAGGTAATGCACGAACTGGACGGCTGGCTGAAGTATGATCTGCCAGAACATCTGATCGGCAAGATCTGGAAAGGCAAATACCGGGGCCAGAGAATGAAATGGTATCTCATGCGCTATCTTGGGCAGGATAGTGATATTAATCTGGCAACAGCAGAGCCGGAATTCTGCACTTGGAAATGGATTGATATAAGCGAGTTAACCCATGTCATCGTTGAATTTAAACGGCCATTATACGCCAAGCTGGTTCAGCATTTCGGGCCTAAGAGTTTGTGAAGGGAAAAATAACTTCTAATGAATTTTGAATGTACTGAATTATGTATCAAGTCATCTATTCGTCAGGCTTATGGTTGCCTGTGGCATTATAAATTTCAGCATGTGATGATTTCCATAATCGCGGTCCTGCCCTTTTGTCTGGCGGGATTTTCAGGAACTCTTGACCCGGTTTTTTCGGTTTTTACTGTCACCGAACAAATGCCCGAGGGGTTTAATCTGTCCTTTGCCATGTTGGTACTTACCACGTTATTATGGGCTATTCCGGTGATAATCCTGTGGCACCGGCTTTATCTTCTGGGGCCAGAACATCTGATCCGGAAAAAAGCATGGCCGCTATTCACCCGTAGTCTGAAAGTGATCAGTCACTCGCTGGTTTTCTTAGGCCTGGGACTGGTAGCCACAATCACCATAACATGGGGGATTTTATATCTGCGCGTGATGAGTGAATCAGAGGATATGGAGGGGACGATCACCGAAATGGGGCAAATGGAATATGCACTCTATGTCTTTGGCATTGTCGTAATATTATGTCTGTTGCTGATTATTGCGCTCCGGCTAAGTATGGCTTTTTCGTCCCTGACCATTGGCAAATCATTACGATTTACTACATCCTGGAACATGACCCGCAAGAATACTTTTCGCATGATGGCCGCAACCCTGGGCGGGGTTCTGCCCTTGCTCGGCATTGTTGCCGCCCTGTTGTGGGGAGCCAGATATTATTTTCAGATTGATCTGGTGGCGGGAACCGCGCCTGAGACGGAAATGATCTATATTTTTGTTCTGGTTTGCTCTCCCATCCTGACGTTACCATTGGCAATATTATGCTCTCTGGCTTCCACATTTTATCGTCATTGCGGCTGTGCGGAATTCAGGGAATCAATGAATTAGGATAATATTATGACAGATCAATTTGCTGGCTTTAATGCTGATTTCTGGGCCTTTTTCAGTGAGCTGAAACAAAATAATAACCGGGAATGGTTTGCTGTCAACAAAGAACGCTATCAGAGCAAAGTGGTTGCCCCGATCAGTGCCTTCATCTCCGCCATTGCCCCAAAGTTACGGGAAATATCACCCCATTATAATGCCGACCCCCGACCCAACAGGGGGTCCATGTTCCGCATTTACCGCGATGTGCGCTTTTCCAGGGACAAACGCCCCTATAAAGAACATGCTGCCGCCCAGTTCCGCCACCGGCTCGGCAAGGACGCCCATGCGCCCGGCTTTTACGTTCATCTTGAGGCAGGTAATATTCGATATGGCGGTGGTATCTGGACTCCGCCCAGTGACGCGCTCAGGAAAATCCGTGAGCGCATCGTGGACAAGCCCGGCAAATGGCAGGCCGTCATCGATGACAAGATATTTCTCAATCAGTTTGGTGCTATTCGGGGTGATAGCCTAAAACGCCCACCCCGGGATTTTGATGCGGACGCACCTCATATGGAGGACATCAAACGCAAAAGCTTTTTTGCCATGAAAAGTCAGGACAACTCAGATATTACAGCAACCGCAGAATTCGTTGATGAGGTTATCAGCACATTTGAAGCCGCAACCCCGCTGATGTATTTTATTTCTGATGCGGTCGGGGTCGAGTTTTGATCACGGCTCAATTGCTTTAAGAATATCAGCAGAAAATTTAGCTATATTAAATCGCGGACCATCGGCACTATCATAACCGCGCCGTATGATGACCAGATTGCGTGACGGGATGATCATCATATATTGCCCCCGGTTACCCGCCGATGAAAAAGCATCATCGGGCATACCGGCAAATCGGCTGGGAAAGAGCCAAAACTGTGCGCCGTAACCCGCAATCGGCGAGCCATCTCGCCGTTTCAAGGGCGGTTGGTTGGGAGCAGGCGTGCTGATATATTCCCGCCAGCCTTTTGGCAGAATGCGCTTGCTCTGCCAGACACCGTCATTGAGATAGAGAATACCAAGGCGGGCCAGATCCCGTGATGTTGTCCAAACCTGACTCGACATAATAAAATTACCCTGCCAGTCGGTTTCGGCAACAGTATTATGCATACCAATCCTGCGAAACAGATTTTCAGCGGGGAATTTTAGCATTTTATCATCGTCATCAATGGTCGCCCTCAGGCTGCGGATAGCGAGCATGGTATCATTATTGGCATATTTAAATCGGCTGCCCGGGGGAACCTCCAGCATATTTCTTGTGGCTTTATCGGTCACCAGAGCACCGCCGAAATAGACAAAGCTGGTTCGGTTTCCGGCCATGGTACTATCCAGCCCACTGGCCATATGAAGCAGATTTTCCAAGGTGATTCTTTGACGAGGATCACCGGGGGCCGCCCATTCGGGAATATTGGCCGGGGCCTTGACATCCAGCAGGCCTTTTTCAACCGCAACCCCGATCACACTGGCGGCGATAGATTTTGCTGTCGACCATGTACGCTGGGATGTGTAGGGCGTATAGCCGTCCTTATAACGTTCCGCCAGTAACTTGTTTGTGCTGCTCACAAGAGCCGCACTCATTACCTTTGGATCACCATATTTATTTGTGGTGAAAGCATCATTGATCACGGCCTGCAGAGCGGCTGAAGTATTCAGATTTTCAGGAACCCCATCCCCAAAAGGCCAGGGATTGACCATCTGCACACGCATATAACTCAGATCAGCAGTGGTAATATCTTTCCGCATAGCCAGTTCAGCCCCTGTGGGCAGTTGCACACAGCCCAGCCCAGTCCGCCATACGGCATATCGCGGCGGCATATTATCGCTGTACCATGCTGAGACATATTTCTCTGATTTATGAATTTTGGCATCGGGCAGTTGATCATAATAGTCCCGAAAATCAACCCGTATACCCGACAATTCATCCTGCTTGATCATCTCGAACGACTTGCCGCCATTGAAGGTGGCACTACAGGTAAAGGCCGCTTTATAACCCGCAACCTGCGCCTTGATGCTTTCCGGGCGCAGGTCGATGGCCTGAGTGGTGGATGCCATCAGAAATAGCGCAAGGCTAACCAGACTTGTTTTTTTTACATAAGACCCAATATTCATATTTCCACCTCATCTATGCCCTTATTGCTATTCTGACCAAGTGAAGAATTTTTACAATAAAAAAGCCCTGTAAAATTTAATTTACAGAGCTTTCAGAAAATTACATTTTACTGTTACGCCGCCAAATCAAGCACGCCCAAAATCTCTACCAGACGGTCACGAACCTTGGTCGCTTTGGCCAGTTGGTCGTCATCCCTGGCGTCGGATACATCTTCTTCGGCATTTTTTAACTGGGCTTCCAGGGCCTCCCGGTTAACCTCTGACAATGGCATGGCTTCTTCGGCCAGTACCGTCAGACCTTGCGGGTTTACTTCGGCAAAACCGCCACGTACCAGAATCCTGTCTGGTGCATCGCCGCTATGAACTTCCAAAATACCGACCCGCAGGGTTGATACCACCGGGGCATGATTAATCAGGACGCCAAAATCACCCTCAACACCGGGCACGACAACCATATCCACATCAGATGACATGAGTAGTTTTTCCGGTGAAACAAGTTCGAAATGTAATTTTTCGGCCATTGCGGCTTCCCTGTGTTTTAAGCGGCGTCAACAGCCATTTTCTGGGCTTTGGCAATGGCTTCATCAATGCCGCCAACCATAAGGAATGCGGCATCGGGCAGGTCATCATGCTTGCCGTCAAGAATTTCCCTGAAGCTTTTGATGGTATCTTCCAGGTCAACAAATTTGCCGGGCATATTGGTAAAGACTTCGGCTACATGAAACGGCTGTGACATGAAACGTTCAATCTTGCGTGCCCGGGCAACAGTGACCTTGTCGTCTTCGGAAAGTTCATCCATACCCAGAATGGCGATGATGTCCTGCAAGGATTTATATTTCTGCAAAATTTCCTGAACCTCACGGGCGACCGCATAATGCTCTTCACCGACCACTTCGGCAGACAGAATCCGCGAGGTGGAATCAAGGGGGTCAACCGCCGGATAAATTCCTTTTTCAGAAATTGCGCGATTAAGCACCGTCGTGGCATCCAGATGGGCAAAAGATGTAGCAGGTGCCGGGTCGGTCAGGTCATCGGCAGGCACATAAATCGCCTGCACTGACGTGATCGAGCCTTTATGGGTTGAGGTAATGCGTTCCTGCAGAGTTCCCATGTCGGTGGCCAGCGTTGGCTGATAACCCACAGCAGACGGTATCCGTCCCAGCAGCGCGGACACTTCGGCTCCGGCCTGAGTGAAGCGGAAGATATTATCAACAAAGAATAACACGTCCTGTCCTTCGACATCGCGGAAATACTCCGCAACCGTAAGGCCCGACAGTCCTACCCGGGAGCGGGCACCGGGCGGCTCGTTCATCTGACCATAAATCAGGGCCACTTTTGAATCTTTACCTTCCAGATCAATAACGCCTGATTCAACCATTTCATGATACAGGTCGTTACCTTCACGGGTCCGTTCCCCAACACCGGCAAAAACCGAATACCCACCATGTCCTTTGGCGATATTATTAATCAGTTCCATGATCAAAACCGTCTTGCCGACACCAGCACCGCCGAACAGTCCAATCTTGCCGCCCTTGGCATAGGGGGCCAATAGGTCAACCACCTTGATACCGGTGACCAGAATTTCTGATTCTGTCGACTGATCAATAAAATCAGGGGCATCCGCATGAATGGGTGATGTTTGTTTGGCACCAATGGGGCCGCGCTCATCAATAGGCTCACCGATCACATTAATAATCCGTCCAAGTGTTTCCGGGCCAACGGGTACGCTGATTTGTGCGCCGGTATCGGTCACTTCGTTACCGCGAACCAGGCCGTCGGTACTATCCATAGCGATGGTTCGTACTGAATTTTCACCCAGATGCTGGGCCACTTCAAGAACCAGGCGGTTGCCGTTGTTGTCGGTTTCAAGGGCAGACAGAATTGCTGGCAGATCGCCGTCAAAATTTACATCGACAACGGCACCAATGACCTGGCTGACACGTCCTATATTTTTGGCAATATTCTTTGCAGTCATTTTATCTCAACTCTCTTTATTAGAGCGCTTCCGCGCCTGAAATAATTTCAATCAATTCGTTGGTAATCACGGCTTGACGGGTGCGGTTGTAAGTGGTCCGCAGCGCGTCAATCATATCACCGGCATTACGGGTCGCACTGTCCATGGCAGTCATGCGTGATCCTTGTTCGCTGGCAGCATTTTCAAGTAACGACCGGAAAATCTGTACCCCCAGATTGCGCGGCAGCAGGGCTTCCAGTATTTCTGTCTCGTCCGGTTCATAATCATAAGCCGCGCCGCCAAGGTCAACAATATTATCCGCATCAAATGCTGCCGGGATCATTTGCTGTTCGGTGACAATCTGGGTCAGGGCTGACTGGAATTTGGCATAAAACAATGTGCATACATCAAATTCCCCAGCCTCAAATGACGCCAGAAGATAGTCAGTAATCGGGCCGGCATCACCGTAAGCCAGTCGCCGCACATGGGACATATCAAAATGCTTGATAATCCGGCTGCCATAATCACGTTTCAGGGATGCCGCGCCCTTTTTGCCGATGGTGACGATTTTTACGTCCTTGCCATCCTTAATCAGGCTGGCAATTTTCGCTCTGGCCCCTTTAACAATATTAGTATTAAATCCACCGCAAAGACCGCGTTCGGATGTTGCCACGACAACCAGATGAATATCGTCCTTGCCCGTACCGGCAAGAAGCTTTGGACCGCCAACCTGACCGATCATGCTTGATGCCAGTGACGCCAGAACATTTTCCATCCGCTCGGCATAGGGCCGGGCGGCCTCTGCCGCTTCCTGCGCCCGGCGAAGCTTTGATGCCGCAACCATTTTCATGGCCTTGGTGATCTTCTGCGTGCTTTGCACGCTGGTGATCCGGTTTCTGAGGTCTTTAAGGTTAGCCATACTGACTTGATCCTAAAAAATTAACTTCATACGAAATTGTTCGCCAGCTTTTCAAGAATATCTCTTAAAGCGGCTTCGCTTTCTTCGGAAAGTTTGCCTTCACTTTCGATGGTATCCAGTACTTGCTTATGCTGGGTATGCATCTCGGCAAGCAGGGTTTCCTCGAAACGGCCAATAGCGGAGATTTCAATCTTATCCAGATAGCCTTTGACGCCGGAAAAGATGGATACCACCTGTTCGGCCACAGACATGGGCGAATATTGCGCCTGCTTCAATAGTTCGGTCAGACGTGCGCCCCGGTTCAGCAATTGCTGGGTTGCGGCATCAAGGTCGGAGCCAAACTGGGC
>JAJFIP010000017.1 GCA_021774875.1 Emcibacter sp. | reverse complement strand
GCGGCTTACTACTATTTTCGGACAAAGGACGAGATGATCCTGGAAATCTACAGCCGCACTCAGCGGGAATCTGAAATACAGAACCGTACGACTTGCTCGGAAACAAGGAGTTTTCGCAAACGCATTACGACTCTATTATTCCACCGACTGGGTTTGATTGGTGAGCACCGGAAGTTATTTGTCGTTCTCACACAAAAGGGAATCGATCCTTCCAACTCCCTTTCCCCTTTTTCCGGGGAAACAGCAAATCTGCGTAAGGAGGCGGTTCGCCTAATTGAAGATGCGATTGAGGGCAGCGATCTCAAAATATCCTCAACGCTTCGGCCGATCCTTCCGCAGCTTCTCTGGTTTTTTCAAATGGCAGTGATTCTTTTCTGGGCGTTAGACACCTCTCGGGAACAGGCACGGACTCGTCGGCTGGTGGAAGTGTCATTAAATTTGATGGTCCCTCTTTTCGGAATGTCACTTCTGCCGCTGGCGGGGATTTTTAATCGTTTGGTGGTGGAGCTCCATGGGTTGCTCAATACGCTCATACAGGAAGGCGTGGCGGAGCCTTCGCCTCAAAAGGCTCAGGGCGAATGATGAAAACATTACCGGACCTCAGGTCCTAAAAATAAAAACGGCTCTTAACTTTTGGGAACACAAAACAGGTGCCCCAAATGAAATTGCAAAATGCAGTTGGAGGTAGGCCATGAAAGATAAAGAACGGATCATCATTGCAGGCGGAAGCGGGTTTCTGGGATCTGCCCTTGCAAAAAAACTGGTGAACGAAAATTATGACGTAGTGGTCCTCACCCGGTCACCGGAGAACAACGACCCCGATATTCGGCAGGTGTTATGGGATGGCAAGACGCTTGGCGACTGGCAGTTTTATCTTGAAGGCGCCCACGGACTCATCAATTTCACAGGCAAGTCCGTACATTGTGTGCCCAATAAAGAAAACCGCGAAGAGTTGCTCCACTCACGTGTTGATTCTGTCAAAGCTCTGGCTCAAACCGCACGCTTGTGCGTCAATCCACCTAAGGTCTGGGTACAGGCCAGTTCACTGGGGGCTTATGGCGACTGCGACGACACCCCCATTGATGAATCGGCACCCTTTGGTGAGGATTTTTCCGCCGGTTTATGCCGTTTTTGGGAGGGGGCATTGGAACAGGCCGATTTGCCGCGTACCCGCAAGGTGGTGTTGCGTATAGGTCTGGTGTTGGGACCGAACGGTGGCGCTCTTCAATCTCTTGCCGCAGTAACGCGCTGGTTTCTGGGCGGGGTTGCGGGCACCGGCGATCAATACATCAGCTGGCTTCACATTGACGATTTCAATGAAATGGTTCTGTGGTGCCTCCGTCGCGACAAAATTTCCGGGACCCTTAATGCCACGGGTCCATTACCCGTAACGAACGCCGAATTCATGCAGAAGTTGAGAACCACTTTGGGCCGACCCTGGTGCCCACCCGCTCCTGCATTTGTCGTGAGTCTTTTTGTGCGCTGGGTGTTGCAATCGAATCCGGAACTGGCTCTGCATGGCAGAGCCTGCCGCCCGACTAAATTCCGGCAACTGGGGTTCCGCTTTCGCTACACCAGTCTCGACTACACCCTGCAGAAAATTTTAACACCGGATGATGTTCGCCTTGGGCCTTCTTGAGAAGATATGGATTTTATATAAAGGATGATTTGAAATGAAGGCTCCCGACAAAAAGATTTTAGTTTTTAGCAATAAAAAGAAGGCTTTGGTTTTTATTTTTTGCCCAATTGTAACAGGCACATTTTTTTACCCGATTGTATATTTTTCTAAGATTGCCAACAATGACGGGTC
Source organism: Emcibacter sp. (assembly GCA_021774875.1). GTDB lineage: Bacteria > Pseudomonadota > Alphaproteobacteria > Sphingomonadales > Emcibacteraceae > Paremcibacter. The sequence continues at coordinate 5,460 of JAJFIP010000017.1, read as the reverse complement.
GTTTTGGGGGCTGGTACTTTCATTGACTGTGACCACAATGTGTATTCCCATGCGGTCCTTCAAAATGGCAGTTGCAAAATGGATGCTCCTCGCGGGTTTTTTATTTTATTTAACGCTGTTGATCGGAATCGATCCTTTTTTTGTCTCTTTACCTGTTGTTGCCGTTATAAATTTGATGGCTTATGGATATCAAAAATATTTTTTAAAGACTTCCAGCCCGCCACTTTTGAAAAAAATCTCTAAGCCTCCCAAGCCGGAGGGTCCTGATGCAGGATTGAATACTGAAGGGAAAGTCCTTATAGGATTACTCTTGGTCCTTGTTTCAGCCATGGTCCTGTCAAAAATCCTCAATCACTATAATCTGGAACAAACAGCAGCACTTTTCATTGGGATTCCTCTTCTTCTAGCAATCGGGTTTTCTCTTATCCCCGCAGAGACTCCCACCGGTTTGACTACTAAATGGACAATGGTGGCGTTGATGTTGTCTGGGCCTGTTTTAAAGGAAGGATTTATCTGCATCATCATGGCTTCACCACTAATTCTTGGTTTTGCCGCCATGGTCGGTGCTTTGTTTGAGCATACTGAAGAAGACGGCAGTATGCGGTCTTACCTAATTCTCTTATTGCTCCCTATGGCGTTTGAAGGCACCACCGATGGATTTTCCTTCGATCGCAATGAGACCGTGGTTGTTGAACGCGAAGTCGCACTCACCGCCCGGCAGATTGAATGGCGTTTGGCAAATGCACCCTTTATTGAAAAACCTCTGCCGCTTTTTTTGCAATTGGGGTTTCCTGTTCCGACTGAAGTGAGTGGGACCGGTCTTGAACCGGGAGCCACGCGCCAGGTTTGGTTTGAAGGCAGTAAACGGTCAGGTGCACTGGTTATGGAACTGGAGAGCAGGGGAGGCAACTTCGTCTTCTTCAAAAAAGTAAAAGACGATAGCCACATCGCACACTGGATGTCCTGGGAATCGAACAGGACCGAATGGACAAAAACCTCCCAGGGAACGTATAGGGTCAAATCAACGATCCGGTTCAGGCGGGAGCTCGACCCTTATTGGTACTTTGCGCCACTGCAACGATTTGCGGTGGGGTTGGCCGGGAAACATTTTCTTGAGACTTATCTGGGATGATTGAGCTTAATTCATTGGATGCCAATACTAAAATTGCCTTGATGCGAAGTGCCATCCTGTTCGGTCCGGTCTGGATCGTTTACGCGTTAGTCGTTTTGCGTCCTCTCAAAAAAGCGGAACTGACCGGGATTCTTCTGGCATTCATGTGGTGTTTTTTCAGTTTAATTTTAGTCAATGTGTTGATGGTCAATTGGGGATGGTGGAGTTTTGAAGTGAAAGGGGGCACCTTTTGGGGAACGCCGGTTGATCTTATTCTAGGGTGGGCCTTGTTGTGGTCGGTACTTCCGTCGTTGAAATTTTCGCAGAACAATCTCTTGTACTGGTTCTTCATTTTGTTTGCCCTTGATCTTGCAACCATGCCCTTGCTTGAGCCCGTATTGAAGCTTTCAGATAAATGGGTTTGGGGCGAACTGCTTTGTTTGGTTCTCGTGTACCTGCCTTCACGTATATTGGCCGAGGACACGCGTAAACACACTCACCTGCACCGCCGCTGTATTTTGCAGATGCTGTTGTATGGCATGATATTTTTTGGAATCCTGCCCATTCTCGTTCTTGGCGAGCTCGGGGATTATGACCGGTTGCTGGAATCGGCACCCACGCTCTTCCTGTTTGCCCAGGTTTATTGCGTGATCGCCCTCATCGGCGCGTCTGCTTTGCAGGAACTGGACATACGCGGAGGAGGTACGCCGTTTCCCCTCGACCCGACCAAACGCCTCGTCACCACCGGTCCTTACGCCTATGTCGCCAACCCCATGCAGTTTTGCCAGGGAATGCTGTTCGTCAGTTTAAGTATTTTCTTTAACACGGTTTTCATTGTCGGGATGGGCGTTATTTTTATTTTTTATCTGGGATTCACACGATTAAACGAAAGAGGGGATCATTTGAAAAATTTTGGTGAGCCCTGGAAAGTTTATCGCGAACATGTGCGCGACTGGTTGCCGCACTTTTTTCCGTGGCATGAGAACAAAGCTCAACTTTTTGTCGACCTCAGCGGATGCGGTGCCTGCGCGTGGACCGGTACCATGTTACAGAAGTTGAAACTCCGACAACTGGAGATCATCGACGCGAAGTTTTACCCCGGCGATGAAATCATGCGCATGACCTACCGCGATGGTGACGGCTATGAAGAGACCGGTATCTCCGCGCTGGGCCGGGCATTTGAGCACGTCAACATTGTCTGGGCGATGGTCGGGTTTGCCCTCCGCTTGCCCGTCATCAGTCATGTGTTGCAATGGTGGGTTGATTTCAAAGTCCCGCCGCACAGTGTACCGCTAGAGAAAAATGAGGGTGCACTGCCAAAGCCCACGATTTAGTGTGGAATTTATAGTCCCCCTTATAAAGGGGGAAGGCGAAGCCAGGGGGATGATCAGGTATTGCCAGATTGAGGATCTTGTAGATTGCAGGGAAAAGAATATTGAATAATCCCCCCGGCCCCCTTTACAAGGGGGACCAAAAACAGGCAAAAGAATCTCGCCTAGGCATTTCTGTTTTCCATATATAATAAGTCGCAGTCTATATCTTTAAACTTCAAAAAAATTCTCCATGGGTTTCTACTCCGACATCATCCTGCCTTACGGCATCGACTTCTGCATGCGTGGTGACGAATTTTCCGAGTGCCGCAAGAAATATCTGGTCGATGTCAAAGGCGACACCCTGGAAGTCGGATTTGGTTCCGGCCTCAACCTGCCACATTACCCGGACACACTGACCAAACTGTGGGCGCTGGACCCGGCAAAGATGGGCCGCAAGCTAGCCCAGAAAAGGCTGGATGCCGTGACGTTCCCGGTCGAGTTTCTCGACCTCGATGGCGAATGTATCCCGCTGGCCGATGCTTCCGTCGATACCGTGGTTACCACATGGACCCTGTGCACAATTCCTCCCGTAGCCAAAGCTTTGCAGGAAATAAAGCGTGTGCTGAAACCCGGTGGTCGATATGTTTTTTTGGAACACGGGTTATCACCCGATGACAAGGTGGCATGTTGGCAGAATCGATTGAATCCGTTTCAGAAGGTTTTTGCAGGCGGGTGCCATCTCAATCGTAAGATCGACGACCTGATCAAAGCATCAGGACTCAAAATCGAGAAGCTGGAGAATTTCTATTTCCCCTGCCCAAAAATCGCCGGCTATATTTATGCCGGGTACGCGGTGAAGGAAGCGAAATAATTTCCCAATCAAGTAAACAAATTTAACAATTGGCCGGCTTCGGGGGCGGGGCTGTCGGTAAACTGACTGGTTTGGCGGCGGGTGAACGGGTTGTCGTTTGATGATTCGGAATTTGCAAAAGGATTTTGTCCAGCAGTTTCTCCTGAGGTATTTCCGGATGTTCCACTCGTGCCTGCGGTTGGTGCGGCGGATGTCTGACCAGCAGCTTCAGTACCGGTAGCGTTTTCCTGTCCCGTCCCGTTTACGGACGATCCTTCTTCCTCATTTTTCTCGGTCTTTTCCTGGTTTTCAGCGCGTTGTTCTTCCTGAATCTGTTGGCGTGCCTGTGTCTCAAGTTGGGTGGCAGCGGCGGCGACCTGCCTGTCCTGTCCTGAAGGATCTGCCGGAGCCAGAGCGGCACGGCGGATGGTCTGCGCTTTGACGATCGTGGCTTCCGGGTTGTCCGGAACGGGCGCGGTGTCGATTTGCACCTCACCGCCTACTGCATAGCGTTTGCCATCCGGCCCGGTGGTGTACTGAAAAGTCGGACCACCGACGGCATAGGGTCCGGCTGCAGCTTTGTGGGCCTGCTCATGGGCTCGAACTTCCCGGTCGGTGGCTTGTAATTGCTGGATTATCCGGGCATCCTCTTCCGAAACGGGCTGACCATCGGCTCCTCTGGGCCCTCCTGCTGGACTTCCTGTCTCAGAACTTTCCCCTTCTTTTTCAAGGGCTTCCTTCGATTCTGCGCTGAGGGTTACCCGGTCTTCCTCGGACGCAGTGGCAAAGGCCTCCTTTTGTTCGGTCTCTTCGCATTCTGCGCAGGGTTTGGAGATGGTTATCCGCGCAATCGGGACCGGATTGATTTGCAGTTCAGTTCGCATCGTTTAACGGCCAAAAATGAATAAAAAGAAACCCTATCTGTCCTTTTCGGCAAAAACTGGAGAAACTTTAGCGGAGGAGGATAAAAAATGAAATGAAAACTATCTTTCTATTACATTGTTATAATGGCGCGAGGCGATTATTTGACCCTAAACCGGATTCTCACCTAAACCTCATCCCGTTCAAACGATTTCCGCGGAAAAATAGAATGGCGAAGTATAAAATTCTTAAAATTCAAACGCGAAGAGGGTGACATGCCTGGTGAAAAAGTACTGGTCGTAGAAGACGAAGAAGACATTCAGGAGTTGATCCGCTACAACCTGGCCCGCGAAGCCTACAACGTCACCTGCGTGACTTGCGGCGAGGAAGGGCTGAAGTCTGCCCAGAGCCTATCCCCGGATTTGATTGTGCTGGATTTGATGTTGCCCGGAGTGGATGGTCTGGAAGTGTGCCGCGCCCTCAAGTCCAATCCTGAAACGGCCCCGATCCCGGTGGTGATGGTGTCGGCTAAAGGTGAAGAGAGTGATGTGGTGGTGGGACTCGAATTGGGTGCCGACGACTATGTCACCAAACCGTTCAGCCCCAAGATTCTCCTGTCTCGAATCAAAGCTGTGCTGCGCCGCAAGACGGAGGGCCCTGTCGACAAAGACGGAGTGATCAAAATAAAAAACCTGACCCTTCACCCCGGTCGCCATGAATTTTTGGTAGACAATATTAAAGTGGACTTGACCTTTACTGAATTCAAAATATTGCAGACCCTGGCCGCCCGGCCTGGCTGGGTGTTTACCCGTTCCCAGATTGTAGACGCCGTGCGGGGTGATAATTATGCCGTGACTGATCGCTCAGTCGATTTTCAGGTAGTTGGCCTTCGCCGAAAACTCGGGGATAGCGCTGAATTTATTCAGACCGTGCGGGGCGTTGGCTACCGATTTCAGGAGTGACATGATTTCCAAATCCCTGGTGCGCCGACAATTCATTCCGGTTGCCCTGATTCTTTTCCTGGCGCTGGGCGCTGTGGGATGGTTCTCGCTGAATTCCCTCCGGGATTTTATTTTTCAGCAGTCCCGCGATGATCTGCAGGTCCGCGCTGAATTGCTCCGACCTCAAATGGGCAATTTGCTGAAATCGCTGACCCCTAAAAAATTGCAGCAGGCTTGTCTTCGTTTTGGGATCAGTGCACGGGCGCGGGTCACCCTGGTAGCAAAGGACGGTTCTGTTTTATGTGATTCCGACGAAGATCCCTCACGGCTAGACAACCATGGCAGCCGGCCTGAAATCCAGCAGGCATTTAAAGGCAGTCCTGG
>JAJFIP010000160.1 GCA_021774875.1 Emcibacter sp. | reverse complement strand
TCGCACTCCTGAATCATACAAAGCAGACATCGTCTGGTTAGTGAGGCAATCTATGTTCGCTAAGATTATGAACTTCGACTTCGGCTCCGATCTTCTTAGCAAAGTCTCTTTCTTTCTAATTTTGTTTTTCATGACAAAACCAGTATCTGCCATCGAAGCGCGGAAACCGGAGATCAATCTGGCTGATCAAATCCTGCTGGAAAACAAAATTCACCGTGAAGAGTTTTATGGCGATGTTAGATTACTGCACAGCCCGAACCCGATGGATGTGCAGTTTTCGGAAGATGGTTCGGTCCTGTTTTCCCAGGCGGAAACCATTCGACTTTGGCGAAGCGACACCGGCAAGTACCTGGGAAGTATTGCTGGTCCCGCAAGGTTTAGAAGATTCGCTCAGCTCAATCATTCACGCTGGATTGTGACAATTGATGATAGGGAAGCGGTGGACGCGCGTGGGTGGTACTGGGGTGTTCCTCAAGTTCTCCCTCATTTGAGAATCTGGGATGTGGTCACAGGAAAATGTCTTACAGTCCGCCGTTTGAAGATTCCTGCAAATGCCATACATCTCTGGATTGCTGCACTAGAAACTACTGAACCGTTTCAAGCAACTTACCTCATTTTAGAATACACTGATGGCCAATCGGGGAGCACGTCTCATTGTCAATTAATTGGCTTTCAAGGACGCAGCCTGACTCAAGTCTGTCGAATAGAATTAGAAGACCCGCCCGATTCCTTAACCTGGGATTCCCACTCTAAACAACTTTTTATTCATGGAGAATACAGGGTATCGGCTTTTGATCCTGCGTCCAACAAAATATTGTGGACGAAGATCCCAGGTGACTTTGTAAGTCGAACCAAAGAGATTGATCAGTTAATCGTCTTCGATCATCCACCTCTACTCACAGAGAAAGAATCTGGGAACGAGAAGGCTTTCAGTCCGATTTTGGTAACATTTCGTCAAACAGCCAAGGGGCCGAAATCAATGCTTTGGAGGCTGATTGATTCTGCCACAGGTGAAATCATAAAAAAAGAGGTGATTACCCGAGCTTCAGAAGAGTATAACAGTCAGTTCGAGAAAAACAGAAAAGAAAGCCCTTCTCACTGGACCTATGATTCGCGCGAACGCAGCATAAAAGCAATTGACTTTCTCAATAACAAAACTCTGCTGAGAATCCCCTGGAGAATCGATGATTATGCCACCAGATCCCGATTCAATTCAAAATTTGATCAATGGTATTTAGACCGGAATAATCTCAGAGAGATTGAAGAAAAGTTCGCATACAGCCAGGCAGCAAATCGGGTTTGCATCATCGGAGGTGTGCTGGACGAAATATACCTCTACAACTCGCAAACTGGAAAGCGAATCGCAACCGCATCTGGTACAGTCAGTGCCCTGTCAGCATTCTCTTCCGATAAAATATCTGCCTCTCTGGACTGGAATGATGTGTCCGTTTATCAAATGAAAGACCACGACCAGTTGGTTCGCTCATTTCACACGAAAGCACCCAAAAATTCTTGCATTGCGCTTTCTGCCGATGCATCGTCGTTGCTGGTGGGAGAAGCATCGGGTAAAGCACAGGTATGGAACCTTCCCACCCGTAAACATATTGGCACATTAACGAGTCCATCAATAGTACCAACAAAACTGCTATGTATTGCAATAGACTCTGCTCACACAAAAATTGTCGCTGGGGATATGGAAGGGACTTTCTGGCGATGGAAATATCCAGTTTCATCAGATGATAAACCTCAATTGCTCACGGCAGAACGGAATGGTGGAGAGCTCAAATTACCTTATCAGAAAGTACTGCCTGATTATGATTTAAATCCTTCGCTCTGTGATCTCTCCTCAAATGCCATTCTATCTTTATGCTTTCAACCACTGGTTTCCGAAGTTTATTCTGTAGATATAGAATCATCGCCAGGTTCTTCTTTAGTAGCAAACTTGGGATATGAACAGAACTATGGAAATGTGATTGCCATTGAAAACGCGAAAAAACAATCCATCCTGACGCCGGGAGTCCATCATAAATCCATATTGATTCAGACCAAATGCTCTCCGAACGGTCGATTCGCCATCCTGGTATTTTATTCTGGTCAGGTGACGATCATCGATTTACAAGAGGGAACACTCGAGTCCATCATCCAGACCGGCAATCGCGAAATTGTTGACGTCGAGTTTCACCCTGACCAGAAAACTTTGTTCGTTGCATCCTATCGTGGAACGGTTACGGCTTGGGATACAGAAACGTTTCTGAAAATCGGATCGTTACAACTATATGACGCGCGGCTGAATCTGTTAAGTTCGCGCGTTGCCAAGAAGGGCTTCGATCTGGTACTAGGAACACGGGATACCGGCTTGATCGTAAAACGAGGCGTTTTTCCAAAATCAGAACAACAGCCACAGCGACCGGCTTCACTCAGCCTGCCTCTTGGTGGCCCTCTGTCTGAAGATTAGAGGCACTAAATAGATTAGGTCGCTTTTACGCCACTCACTTTTCATCTCCGGACAGACTTGTACTTAGTGAGGTACCAGCCCTCTTCGATTTCGGTGGATCTGACGAGGTGTTGCGTCCAGAATTCACTTTGAAGTTTCGCCAAAGGAACTTGGTCTGGCGGGTGATATTCCAGTTGGAAAAGGTAGTGCGGCTCCAGCGAGAAACTAACACCTTTATCAGGAAGCTGTGTAACAAAGGCACCAAATGTTTCGTCGACGCCATACGAAGTTGAGTTGTGGAAGAAGAGTTGGCAGGGTAGTTGTTTGTTGGCTGAATAGTTTCCCATTTCCGGAAGTGTCCCCGATGTGGTGGGCCATTTCCGAATCAACGGTGCCAGCGCCTTTCGAAATGAGGGAAGTTTTTTTTCGACGCGCTCTCGCACTGAATACCAGAGAATATTCTCTCTTTGATGAACCAGTGCCGAGATTCCAAGCAGAGCCACCGTCAAAACAACGATGTACTTTTTGCTTGCTCTGTTGAGAACAACATTCATCATACCCAGCAGAATGGATATAGACGTTCCACACAAAATGAAAATCATCATCCCGATTCGTGGACCGAGGGCTGACACAGCATGGGTTCTCTGGAATAAAGTTTGCTTTCCGAATTCTATAAATAATTCTGACATGGAGTTCAATTTGATGAAAATTAACCCCGTTTCATCCGGAAAGCCAAGATCGACTCGTGCCCAGCTCAATGCTGGCTGAAAATAGGCATCGAACCATATCCAGGTGGGTACGATGACAAGGACAATACAGAGGAAAGAAAGGGAAAACGTGGACGTTTTCGAAGAAACGCTCTTTACAACAGCAAGCACCTTTCTTGCTTTGGCGCGTGGATTGTGAACCGACAGCACAAACAGGGGGAACCACACCATGCAAATGAGGACACCCGCCAAGACGGAATCGTTCCATGCCGTCAGTAGCCCACAGATAACGAGAAATAGAGACACTACTTGCAATACCAGCCGCATCAGCCGCGCCTGAAACGGAATGAATCCACATTCATCACAGACATCGGAAATGAGCGTAAAAGCTAGCACTCTCCGTGTTCGGCCGCATTTGGGGCATTTGGAAGTCATAACTTCGAAAACGAAATATACCCCCGCTGGATCAAAGTTTTCCGAGAATCTATAAAAAGAGGCAGAAACAAAACAGTGGCCAGACCTTAATTCATCGGGTCG
>JAJFIP010000159.1 GCA_021774875.1 Emcibacter sp. | reverse complement strand
TGACAATATTCCAGCGGTCCATCTGGCCCTGATTGATCTGTTGGGTGCCGTGATACAGCCCGGATGTATCGCCAAGGCCAATGGTGTTGGTGGTGGAAAACAGCCGGAAGGACGGATGGGGCCGGATGATCTTATTCTGGTCAAGCAGGGTCAGCTTGCCGTCAACTTCCAGCACCCGCTGGATGACAAACATCACATCAGGTCGCCCCGCATCATATTCATCAAACACCAGCGCGGTTGGGGTCTGAATAGCCCAGGGCAGCAGGCCTTCCTGAAATTCTGTCACCTGAACCCCGTCATTCAGGACAATAGCGTCCTTGCCCACAAGGTCAATACGGCTGATATGACTGTCGAGATTTATCCGAACGCAGGGCCAGTTAAGCCGGGCGGCAACCTGTTCAATATGGGTGGATTTTCCTGTGCCGTGATAGCCCTGTATCATCACCCGGCGGTTATGGGAAAAACCCGCCAGAATCGCCAATGTGGTATCATGGTCAAAGATATAGCTGCTGTCCACATCAGGTACATGATCATTGCCCTCGGAAAAACCGGGCACTTCTATATCACTGTCGATACCGAACATCTGGGCCACGTTAATTTTAATGTCGGGCAGGCCTTCCGGGGGCTGTGTGGTTTGTTTGGCGGTCATAACTCTATCCGTTGTATATTTTCTCTCTTCCATTATGTGGTTCATTGTGGCAGTTTCGTCAAGTCTTAAAGAATGGAACATTTATGAGTGTAGCAGAAAATATTGAAGAAAAGTTACGGGCCGCATTGAATATCAGTGATATGGAATTGATTGATGAGTCCCAAAAACACGCCGGGCACGCCGGGGCAAGGCCGGGCGGCGAAAGCCATTTCAGGCTTATGGTTGTATCGCCCGATTTCACTGGGAAAAACCGTGTCGCCCGTCAACGGGAAATTTACCGCATTTTAAAAGATGAAATGGCCGGGCCTATTCATGCCCTGTCCCTTGACATCAGATCACCGGAAGAGGTGTGACATGCTGAAAGTTAAAATCATTCCCGTCACCCCTTTTCAACAGAATTGCACATTGGTCTGGTGTGATGAAACCATGAAGGGGGCCGTTATTGATGCGGGTGGCGATGTGGATACTATCGTTGCGGCTATCAAAGAATACGGCGTTGATGTTGAGAAGATTCTGATTACTCATGGCCATCTTGATCATGCGAGCGGGGCGGCGGAGCTGGCGGAACGGCTTGAAATCCCCATCATAGGCCCGGAAAAGCAAGATAAATTCTGGATTGACCTTATCCCGCAGCAATGTCGTAATCACGGCCTGCCCGATGGCCGGACGTTTGAGCCGGATCAGTGGTTGGAGGGCGGCGATACAGTGTCATTTGGCAATATCACTATGGATGTTTATTTTTGCCCCGGTCATACCCCGGGCCATGTAATTTTTCATCAGAAAGAGGCCGGTTATGCATTTGTCGGCGATGTGTTGTTTCAAGGCTCCATAGGCCGCACCGACTTCCCACGCGGCGATCATGCGACCCTGATCAATTCCATCAAAACCCAGCTCTGGCCCCTTGGCAACAACACCAAATTTATCTCCGGCCACGGTGCCATTTCAACTTTCGGGCAGGAAAGGGCGACCAATCCTTTTGTGGGGGATGGGGTTTAATTAAACAAATCTAAATTTAATCTTGTTATTTTATGGATGTTCACCCATAATTATGTTATGATAGCCAGAACGGAAATAGCTTGGGTTGGCTCAAGCAAGAAAAACTATAAGGATTTTCCTGACGATGTGCAGGATGTTTTGGGCTTTGCCCTCGACAGTGTTCAATGCGGTTACAAACCGGCTATTGCAAAGCCACTTAAAGGCATAGGAAGTGGTGTATTTGAATTAGTGGATGATTACAAAGGTGATACTTATCGCGCCGTATATGCGGTTAAATTTAACGATATTATTTATGTACTCCATGCCTTCCAGAAAAAAAGTACAAAAGGCATTAAAACACCGAAAAAGGATATTGATCTAATCAAGAAGCGATTAAAGGATGCTATTAGGCATTTTGAAACAGAAATAAAGAAGAATTAGGAAAAGATGATGGCGAAAGAGAAAATGGAAATCACCAAAGGGTCAGTATATGAATCCCTTCACGATACTAAAACAGCCGAATCTATGGTTGTTAAAGCAGACCTCGTGCGTGAAATCATAGCCATAAAACAAAATCGTAAACTTACCCAAAGCGACCTTGGGAAAGTCATAGGGATGAATCAAGCTGATGTTAGCCGTATGCTTAAAGGAAATTTTCGCAATATTGCCATTAATAAAATCTTGCAATGCCTGACCAGTCTGAACCGAGATGTCCGTATCGTTATAGAACCTCATCCAGTAAAAAATGAAACAGGTACAGTCCAGGTCATGGCATCTGCATAATTAGTCTCGGCCATGGCGCCATTTCAACTTTCGGGCAGGAAAGGGCGACCAATCCTTTTGTGGGGGACGGGGTTTAAATGGCTCATTCACCTCTATAAGGTTTCATGGCGCGGTTAATTTCTGCGATTGCTTCGGCATCTTTATAATAGTGCGGCTCAACCCGCCTTTTAGATTTTTGCTCGTAGGCAAAGGCGTAAGAAAGGACTTTTGCGTCCTGACCCTTGCCGCCGATAAAGGAAATGCTCACCGGCAGACTGCGAATGGCCCCCATGGGGACGGTGGCATGGGGATAGCCAGCGATAGCGGCCATTGAACCGGCACCGGGGAAGCCCGGCCAGACATCGCCATTTATCGGGTCCACGCGCGGAACTATTGGGCCAGAGGGCGCGATGAGTACATCAACATCATACTCTTTCAGCAGAAAATCAATGCCGTCTTCCCGTGTGGCCTTTTGAATGGTTTCGAGGGCAGTGATATATTCCGGGTCATTCAATGTTTTTTCGGCCTCAGAAGCGGTGAAAATGCTTTGATCAAAGAGGGCTAGTTCTGTGTCTTTATGTTCTATATTAAATGCGATTAGGTCTTTCAGGGAGCGTACGGGGACGGTCTTGGGCGTTGAGGAAAGATAGGCATTTAACCCGTCTTTAAATTCATATCTTAAAACCTTAAAAGACATGCCGCCAAAACCTTCCCCATTCAGGGGGGATTTATCAATATCAATGAGGACAGCACCAGCTTTTTCTATGTCTGCCAAGGCTTCATTAAAACGGTTTTTAATGTTGCCATTATTACCTTCTGCATAGTGCAGGACACCCACCCTAATATCTTTCAAGGCGGCAGTCTGTAGTAATTCAGTGTAATCAGTCACTGAGTCATGGGTCATGGCATTCATCATCATTGCCGCCCCCATGACAGTCTTGGTCATCGGACCTGCTGTGTCTTGTGATGCTGAAATAGGGATAATATAATTTTGGGGAACAACGCCCACAGTAGGTTTGAACCCGACAATGCCATTGGCATTTGAAGGGCAAATGATCGAGCCGTTGGTCTCGGTGCCGATTGTTGCTGCTGCCAGAGAGGCCGTAGTCGCCGCCCCTGATCCTGAACTGGAACCGCAAGGGTTTCGGTCCAGCATATGGGGGTTTCTCACCTGACCGCCTAATACTGACCAGCCGCTCATTGAATCATTGGACCTGAAGTTTGCCCATTGGCTCAGGTTGGTTTTGCCAAGGATTATGGCACCCTGCGCCCGCAGGTCGGCGACAAGGGGGCTGTCCCGGCCTGTAATATTATCTTTTAGGGCTAATGCTCCGGCGGTTGTGGCAAGGGGGTCTTTGGTTTCTATATTATCTTTCAGAAGGATGGGAATTCCGTGCATGGGGCCTTTGATGTTTCCCTTCGCACGCATAGCATCGAGTTCTTTTGCATCTGCAATAGCATTAGGATTCAGGCTGAGAACGGCCTGTAATCTGGGCCCTTGTTTATCAATTTCAGCGATGCGGGATAAATAGAGTTGGACTAAAGCTTCTGATGTAATTTCACCGCTTGCCAATGCTGCTGATATTTCTGGTAATGATTTTGCTATCAAACCTTTAGCCTGATAACTGTCATGATTTAATATTTTGACCTCAAAAGATGATTTTTGGGTTTCATCTGGCGAACAGCCCACCAATGATATACTGATTGCTGATATAAATAGGATTGGTAAATTGGTCATTTGATGTTTCATGTGAGATTTCCAATAGTTATTTTTTCATAGGCCATATCCGGCAGACTGCTTTTGGTCAAATCGACAAATCTTTTCAGCAGGTCCGATTTTTCATCGCTCAGGTGATGCTCGCTGAAAACAAAGCCTATTTCCCGCTCAAAGTCATAGCCTTTCATAGGAACACGGGTGACGCCCTCGGCGCGGTAATGGTCGGGCAGGGTGGTGAAACCTACACCAGCGGCAACCATAGCCAAGGCCCGCTCATCCTGCGCGGTGCGGTACACCAGACGCGGGCGGACATTGCGGTCGGTGAAAAAACGGCTGGTTTCGCTTAAAACCTCGCAACGGCTACGCACGATGGTAGGTTCGTTGGCTAGCTCAGTCGGATCGATGGATTTGGCATTTGCCAAAGGATGATGGCTGGCGACGGCCAGAGAATAGGCCTCCCGGTATAGCGAGATTGCGTTGTTTTTGGTGCCGGGCCTGAGGATGGTCAAGGCCAGATCAATACGGCCCTCATCCATGCGGTTCAGGATTTCCTGTTCCGTTCCTTCAAACAGTTCGGTGATCAGTCCGGCTTCCTGCCGCCCGAAAGGTTGTAATATCTGCCGGATCGACTGTGACGGAATGGTCATCAGAATACCCAGCCTGAGCAGTTTCGGGGTATCCTCGTTCTTCATGGCGGATTCTGCCAGATTGAGCTGGTGCATCACCGCCTTGGCCCGCTCGACAAAACGGGTGCCATTTTCAGTGAGGAAAACCCGCTTGGCTGATCGGTCAAAAAGCCGGGTTCCCAGATTAGCTTCCAGTTTCTTGATTCCGGCTGATAAGGTTGGCTGGGTTACATAAACCCGCTCAGCAGCCTTGGTAAAACTTCCGGTTTCCACCACAGCCAGAAAATAACGCAGTTGGTATATTTCAGTCATAGATACAGTCTATTTAATTTTTAGATTACATAGATTATATCTATTTTTGTTTACAATCAATCCTTAACGAATTTTTCAGTCAGCAAACTGACCTGAAGTTCCATACGTTTTATTTCACGCAACAGGCTGGCCCGGTTCATTTCCATCCAGAACCATAATTCCACGCCAACACTGACGATGGCGCACAGGACGGTATTGATGCCCCAGAATGTAACATCACCGGGATTTACGGCAGTAAAATAGTTGTAGGCAATATAGAGAAACAGGCCGATAAATATACTATATGTGCCAAGGGTTATAATATACATACCGCGCGATCTTGTGGCCATAACAGTAGCGGCACGTTGAAAAAAGTTTTTGTCTATTTCGTCTGTACCCACATCAAATTCCTGCTTTAGTATATCATCACAAATTCTCTTTTCTGCGTTATCAGTGTTGTCATTATCATTCCTATCATTTGAGTCAGTCATGATTCATCCTTTCAATGGTTTCTTTCAGTTGTCTGCGAGCTCTGAATAGCCGCGACTTAACAGTGCCGGTTTTGATGTTCAGAATTCCAGAAATTTCCTCTATGGTATATTCTTCGTAGTAATAAAGATTGATCAGTTGCTTACGTTGCCCCGATAATTTCTGGATGGCTTTTCTGACCAGATCAATATCACTGAATTTTGCCTGAATGCTTGCCACATCGTCTGACGCGCTTTGCATTTCCCGTTTTTCCTGTCGGATATGTTTGCGCTGCCAGTCGCGGGCCTTATTGGTCATAATCCGGTAGGCCCAGGCGGGAAATGCGGCTGGGTCTTTTAATTTATTAATGTTGCCCATGATGGCAATCCAGCCATCCTGCAATATGTCCTTCGCTGGATCTTCTGCCCTAATGAGGTTTTTAATATGATACAGCAGGCGAGGTGCCCAGATCGTGTAAAGGTTATTAAATGCGACCTTTTCACGGTTCTGACAACGCATCACCAGCAATTCCGTATATATCAGTTCCGATGTTCGCTGGGTCATTAGTTTTTCGCACCAGGATTATATGATCTTGTTTCATAGTCGTGCGGCAAAAGCTTCTGGTTCATTTTTTCAGACATAAAGATTTATATCTGTGCCAGTCATTTCAATTATCCTGCACCATATCCCACGACAATGGAGTGCCTCTGGCAATATCACGGGTGGCTTTTTTCCCGATCACGTCATCATAATATTTTGGTTTCAGGCCCAGACCCGGGCGGATGGAACGAATATTTTCTTCGCTCAATATCCCGCCTTTATTGATGTCGGCAACAATATAGAGACTGCGGCGGAAGCGTTGGTTTTCAATTTCACTGTTTTTAAGGTCATAACTGACTTGTCCTAATGCTGTATGGGCCAATTGACAGTTTATGACAAGATCATTAAATTCCTGTGGCTCAAGGGAAAAATCACTGTCGACACCGCCTTCTGAGCGGCTGAGGGTAAGATGTTTTTCGATAACGCAGGCACCCAGAGCCGTTGCCGCCACCGGAACCGCAATGCCGTGACTATGATCAGAAAGTCCGGCCAGCACATCAAATTCACGGGCAATATCACTCATGGTATTAAGGTTGGCCTCGGCAGGGTCGCTGGGATAGCCACTGACACAATGAAGAATGACAAGATTGTCATTACCACTTTCGCGCACTGTGGCGATGGCCTCACCAATTTCGTCTTTAGTGGCAATGCCCGTTGACATGATAAGGGGTTTACCGGTCTCGGCAGCATATCTGACGAGGGGAAGATCAATAATTTCAAAGGAGGCGATTTTATAAGCAGGTGCGTTCAGGTCTTCGAGAAAGTCAATAGCGGTTTTGTCAAAAGGCGAACTAAAGATGGTAATATCTTTTCTGGCGGCATGGTCAAACAGGGCTTTATGCCAGTCCCATGGGGTATGGGCTTCCTGATAGAGTTCATAGAGGTTGCGACCCGCCCACAGGCCGGACTTGATCAGAAACTCATCACCGTCATAATCGATGGTAATGGTATCGGCAGTATAGGTCTGAAGCTTTACCGCATGGACCCCGGCATTCTTGGCGGCATCAATTATTTTTAGGGCGCGGCCAATATCCTGATTATGATTGCCGGACATTTCCGCGATAATATAGGGCGGCTGATTTTGTCCCAGCGTATGTTTTCCGATTTGAAAGTTTTTATTCACGGTGATAGCTTCCCTTCTTCCGTAGTAATTATAGGGCAATAATATTTTCTGTAAACATCTGTAGAATAATGATAAACTTGCTTCACTTAAAAATATTGAGACGGAACCGATAAATATGACAAAACTGGCTTTACTGGGCGGCGAGCCCGTCAGGACAAAATTATTCCCGGCTCATAATTTTATTGGCGATGAAGAAAAACAGAAAGTCATGGAAATCATGGATAGTGGCGTCCTGTCCCGTTTCCTTGGTGTCTGGCATGATGACTTTTACGGTGGCGAGGAAGTGCGCGGCTTTGAGAAAGAATGGGCCGACAGCTATCAGGCAAAACATGGTGTTTCGGTCAATAGTTGCACCAGTGGTCTTTATGCCGCGGTCGGGGCCGCAGGTGTTGGTCCCGGTGATGAGGTGATTGTCTCGCCCTATACTATGGTGGCATCTGTAACTGCGGCAATTGCTTTTAATGCGGTGCCGGTATTTGCTGATATTGATCCCAAGAATTTTTGTATCAGTCCGAAGAGTATTCGTGCGCAGATCACAGAACGCACCAAGGCCATCATTGTAGTTCACCTGTTCGGTCATCCGGCGGACATGGACGAGATTATGGAAATTGCCGCAGAATATAATATTACCGTGATTGAGGATTGTGCACAGGCCCCCTGTGCTACCTATAAAGGCCGTCCGGTAGGAACTTTAGGCCATATGGGGGTTTTTTCGCTCAATTACCATAAGCATATCCATTCGGGTGAGGGCGGTATTGTGCTGACCAATGATGACAGGCTGGCGGACCGGGTTGCAATGATCCGCAATCATGCCGAAGCGGTGGTTACCGGACGCGAGATAGATAGTCTGGTCAATATGGTTGGCTTTAATTTTCGTCTTGGGGAGCTGGAAGCCGGAATAGGACGGATACAGCATGCAAAAAGTCAAGGGCTCGTTGATCACAGAAGACGAAATTTAAGTTATTTTAACCAAAATTTGCCCGAAATTCCGGGACTTACGATTTCCCCTGTGGCGGATTATGTTGAACATTCCTATTATGCGGCGGTACTGAATTATGATGCGGAGGTCGCAGGATTATCGCGGGATGTCCTGATCAGGGCTCTTCATGCGGAATTACCGGAAACTGAAATGAGAAAAGGTCACGGCCCCCTGATTGGCGGCGGTTATGTCAAACCCATATATCTTTATCCCATGTTTCAGCAGCAAACAGCTTTTGGTGATCTGGGGTGCCCGTTTAAATGCCCTCATTACAAGGGAGAGATCAATTATGCAGCTGGCATATGCCCTGAGGTGGAGCGCGCCCATGACAGCATTATCACCCACGAATATATGCAGCCTTCACTAGAGGAGAGTGATATAGATGATGTGCTGGCCGCCTTTGCCAAGGTTGCTGAAAATATGGACGAACTCAGGGCTTTTCAAGTATCACATCAAAAAGGATAAAATTATTTTTCTGTGCCATGGTGATGGCTTTTTTGATTAATGTATTGGCGGCACTGCCATCGGCATAGCTGGTTAGCAGATCGTTATAAACTTCATGCTCGTAATAATCATCAGGATAGACATCCAGCCACATTCTGATGCGGCTTCTCTCGCCCCAGTCCAGTTCAAGGCTGGCCGTATCGCCCGGGAAAAGGCGGGTATCAGAATATTCAAGCCAGCGGCCCCCAGCATATCCCACATCCCTTTTTATCACATATTCAACAGCAGTTTCCGTTATATCATTGCCCTGATCGTCTAAGCGAGCTGCACGCATAACTACTTTCGGGGTGATATAGGAAGGAAAGGCATGGCCAACGCCAGTACTTTTCAGGGTGAATATGGCCTTGCCGCCATCCAAATCATATTTTACTTCCAACCCACCTTTAACCATTTCAGGGTCGTGAATACCGCGCCACAGATGTTTGCGGTCCGGCATATGACAGTTCTGACAGCTTATGCCTGCTGCGGCCTGTGGGCTTGCTTGCCACTCAAAAACCGTATTTTCAAGGGGTTTGCCGTTGATGGCATATTCCTGTGGGAATTGATGGCAGGAGGCACAAAAATCCGACTTCTCAAAATCAGCGGTGCGGAAAACACCCCCGTGGGGGAATTCAGGATCACTTTGTCCTGTCAGCCCCGTGTCACGTTGTGGTGGGCCATATCGCTTGTTTTCCCTGATGTGGCATCCGGCACAGCTATTGCCAGCAGCAGCCAGCCCCTGAGCCGAGGGCAGGTGGCCTTTGCCCCTGGCGCGGGCTTCTGCAAAGGCTTGCTTTTGTTCTGCCAGAGGGGCATGACATTCCATGCAATCATTGGCACTCTGAGTATTATAGGTCATGATCTGACCCACAAAGCCCGGTGACATGGCATGGGCATGTAGACTGGTTTTCCATTCCTCATATTTGTCAGCGTGGCATTCTGCGCATGATTCAGGATTAAGTGACTGTTCCACTTCGCTCCACTGCTCTGGCGGTGGACCTTGTGGGTGTAGAGGCTGCTGCCAATGATCTGCAGGCAGGCTATGGGCGGTCTGTAATTCTACTAAAGAGGAATCTGGTCTGGTTACCATAAGAATAGCGGTCACTACAAACCCAAGGGCGATGACAATAATGATTAATTTTCGGGGCATTTCTTAATTTTCTTATATTACAGATAATGACACAATCATGCCTTTTTTTAAATATATATACGTATTTGCTTTGTCAATTAATATCCTGTAACATTCGCGTGCGTTTACGCAGATATTTAATTAATTAACTATATGTAGCCAACAATAGTAAAAAGTAATGGCTAACAACTAAACCTAGGAAGGCCCGAAGTAATGAAGAAAATTTTAGTAGCAGCAATATTCACATTATCTCTTGCAATGTTTGCGACTGTAAGCTCTGCAAGTGAAAGTGCAATGAATCCTTGCAAAAAAGCAAACCCTTGTGCGAAAGCTAATCCATGTGCAAAAGCAAACCCTTGCGCCATGAAACATAACCCTTGCGCCAAGAATCCTTGTGCAAAAGCTAATCCTTGTGCAAAAGCTAACCCTTGCGCCAAGAAAAATCCTTGCGATAAGTAAAATACTTCTGTCGGGTAACTGACTTAGTCACCTGACACATGCTTTAGGTACAGACCGGTCTTTGAATGTAAAAGACCGGTCTGTATTTTTTTGTGTATCAGCTTCCAGCTACATTTTATCTCTCTATTCTATTATTACCACTTATTTCCCTCAGGTCATGGGGGAAGATTACCTTTACATCAATAGAAATCATCTATAGAACTAATAAATATTAGTGATTTTATCTATGGTAATTTTTCAGCTACACTCTTTTCGGTTACTTTGGGGGAAATTGAATAAAGGGTGTGAAAAATTCCATGACGATCATTCAAACTGACATAGATCAGAACAGTCCTGAATATCAGTCCAATCAGAAAGCTATGGCAGAAATTGTCGCTGACCTTAAAGCCAGACTTGTGGTGATAGAGCAGGGTGGTGGTGAAAAATATTGCCAGCGTCATCTGGATAGAGGCAAGCTACTGCCACGCGACCGGGTGAATAGATTATTGGACAAGGGTTCAGCGTTTCTGGAATTTTCCCAACTTGCTGCCTATGACATGTATAGCAAGGATGTGGCTGCCGCCGGGGTCATTACAGGCATTGGCAGGGTCGCGGGGCAGGAATGTGTCATCGTTTGCAATGATGCGACAGTGAAGGGCGGTAGCTATTTCCCCCTGACCGTGAAAAAGCATCTTCGCGCCCAGGAAATTGCCGAACAGAATGAGCTGCCGTGCATTTATCTGGTGGATAGTGGCGGGGCTAACCTGCCCACACAGGATGAAGTTTTTCCCGATAAAAACCATTTTGGGCGGATATTTTATAATCAGGCCACCATGTCGGCCAAGGGTATTCCGCAGATTGCTGTTGTTATGGGGTCATGCACCGCTGGTGGGGCATATGTTCCGGCCATGAGTG
This sequence comes from Emcibacter sp., assembly GCA_021774875.1. GTDB lineage: Bacteria > Pseudomonadota > Alphaproteobacteria > Sphingomonadales > Emcibacteraceae > Paremcibacter. The sequence goes on along the minus strand of JAJFIP010000159.1, from coordinate 3,811 downwards.
ATGAAAATGTCATTGTCAAGGAACAAGGCACTATCTTTCTGGCCGGACCACCTCTGGTCAAGGCCGCCACCGGAGAAGTGGTGAGTGCCGAGGATTTGGGCGGAGGAGATGTTCATACCCGCATATCAGGTGTTGCCGATCATCTGGCGCAGGATGACAATCATGCTTTGGAAATTGCCCGGACCATTGTCGGCAATCTCAATCGCAAGAAGACCATTCAACTGAAATGCCGGAAAAGTCAGGAACCATTGTATGACCCGTCGGAGCTTCATGGTATTGTCCCGCCTGACCTGAAAACCTCCTATGATGTACGTGAAGTTATTGCCCGCATAGTCGACGGCAGCGACTTTGATGAATTCAAGATACGCTACGGCACCACGCTGGTCTGCGGTTTTGCCCATATTTACGGAATGCCAGTGGGAATAGTTGCCAATAACGGGGTGATTTTCTCTGAATCCGCCCTCAAGGGTGCCCATTTTGTCGAGCTGTGCAATCATCGGGGCATTCCGCTGATTTTCCTGCAAAATGTCACCGGTTTTATGGTCGGGCAGAAATATGAGGCTGGTGGTATCGCCCGTGATGGGGCCAAACTGGTTACGGCGGTTTCCTGTGCCCAGGTACCAAAATTCACTGTGATTATTGGCGGTTCATTCGGGGCGGGAAATTATGGCATGTGTGGCCGGGCTTATAATCCGCGCTTCCTGTGGATGTGGCCCAATGCAAGGGTTTCGGTTATGGGCGGAGAACAGGCAGCCAATGTTCTGGCTACAGTAAAACGGGACGGCATTGAACGTCAGGGGGCGGCATGGACAGTCGAAGAAGAAGCTGCCTTCAAGAAACCTATAGAGGATCAATATGAGACTCAGGGCCATCCTTATTATGCGTCGGCAAGACTTTGGGATGATGGTGTGATTGACCCTAAGGATACCCGGCGTGTGCTGGGACTTGGCCTATCCGCAAGCCTGAATGCGCCATTTGGGCCAACCACTTATGGTGTATTCAGAATGTAACTCCAAGGAAAAATGATGACAAACGAAACTGTTCTTTTGGAACGCGATGATGACGGTACTGCCTGGGTGACACTGAACCGGCCAGAGGTTCATAATGCCTTTGACGAAAATGTGATTCACAGGCTGCGGGAAGTTTTTCAGATTCTGGCAGAAGACAATCACTGCCGGGTAGTGGTGGTAAAAGGCGCGGGTAAGAGCTTCTCTGCCGGTGGCGATGTGAACTGGATGAAACGGGCGGCGGCTTTTTCCCACAATGAGAATCTGGCAGATGCTGAATATCTCGCTGCCATGTTGAATAGCTTGTATAACCTGAATAAAATGACTATTGCCTGTGTCAGGGGGTTTGCCATGGGCGGGGGTCTGGGATTGCTGTCCTGCTGTGACATGGTCATTGCTGACGAAAATGCCACATTTGCCCTGTCCGAGGTTAAAATCGGACTTATGCCGGCGACAATATCGCCTTATGTTTTAGCGGCAATGGGGGAGCGAAATGCCAGACGGTATTTTCAGACCGGGGAGCGGTTCAAGGGACAACGGGCTTACGAATTGGGTCTGGTCCATGAACTGGTCACTACAGAAGAAGAGATGGACGCACAGCTAAATATTATTCTGGACCATGTTCGTGATAATGGTCCTTTTGCCATGCGCGAGGCCAAACGGCTGATCATGGATTATGCTGACCAGCCCATAAGTGCCAAAATGATGCAGGATTCCGCCGAACGGATTGCCGCTATCCGCGCCCGGCCCGAGGCCAAGGAAGGCCTGACGGCTTTTCTGGAAAAAAGGAAACCGAACTGGATTGGGGAAGACAACACATAATGTTCAACAAAATACTTATTGCCAACCGGGGCGAAATTGCCTGTCGGGTGATCAGGACAGCACAGGAAAACGGCATCAAAACGGTGGCAGTTTATTCTGATGCTGACAGCACAGCCCGTCATGTGCGTCTTGCGGATGAGGCCCATCATATTGGCGGCGCAGAGGCAAAAGACAGCTATCTGTTGGCGGATGTCATCCTTGATGTGGCGATCAGAACCGGGGCTGCGGCCATTCATCCAGGCTATGGTTTTCTGTCCGAGAATGCAGAATTTTCAGAAGCCTGTGTCAAGGCGGGCATCGCTTTCATTGGCCCGGATGCAGATAGTATCCGCTCTATGGGCCTGAAAGACAAAGCCAAGGAAATCATGTCTAAAGCCGGAGTTCCGGTAGTGCCGGGCTATCAGGGAGAAGACCAAACACCAGATTTTCTACAACAACAAGCCGATCAAATAGGCTATCCGGTGCTGATCAAGGCGGTTGCTGGTGGCGGCGGTAAAGGTATGCGGCTGGTGGAAAAATCAGATGATTTTATCTCATCATTAGCAAGCTGTCAGCGCGAAGCCGATGCTTCTTTCGGTAATAATCATGTGCTGATAGAAAAATATCTGACCAAGCCGCGCCATATTGAGGTTCAGGTTTTTGGCGACAGCTTCGGTGATGCGGTCTATCTGTATGAGCGTGATTGTTCGCTGCAACGGCGTCATCAAAAGGTGGTTGAGGAAGCGCCAGCACCCGGCATGTCCGCAGAAATGCGTAAAGCCATGGGCAATGCGGCGGTCAAGGCGGCAAAGGCCATTGGTTACTGCGGGGCAGGGACCATAGAATTTATCGTTGATGTGGGAAATGGGCTGGAGAAAGCCCCCTTCTATTTCATGGAAATGAATACCAGACTTCAGGTTGAACACCCGGTGACCGAATTGATCACGGGACAGGATCTTGTGGACTGGCAATTACGGATTGCGGCGGGGGAACCTCTGCCTTTGAAACAGGATGAAATTCCGCTTACCGGTCATGCATTTGAGGTGCGGCTTTATGCGGAAGACCCGGAAAATAATTTTATGCCGCAGACCGGAATAATCAGCCATTTTTCATGTCCCGAACCGGGGCCGCATTTCCGCCTTGATACCGGGGTTACGGCAGGAGATGAAGTCAGCATCTATTATGACCCGATGATTGCAAAACTGATCGTCTGGGACCGGGACCGGGATGCAGCGCTGCGCCAGATGAGCAAGGCTCTTGAGGGGACGGCAGTGGCGGGACTGAAATGCAATCTGGAATTTCTTGGACACATTATCCGTCACCCGGCCTTCGGGATGGCTGATCTGGATACCGGCTTTATCGAGCGGCATGCCAGTGACCTGATGCCAGAGAACAAAAGTGCAAATCATACTATCCTCTGTCTTGCCAGCATGGCAGAGCTTGAGCCCCACAGGGCAGGAGGTGACCCGTGGAATTTCAGTGATGGCTGGCGCATGAATCTTGATCTGAAAACAACCCTCACTTTTGTCGATCATGGTGAAATGCGAGACGTACTGGTCAGTTACCGGGAAAGTGATTTTCTGTTGCAGGTTGAGGGCAAAGAATTAGATGTCAGTATCCTCCGCCATGAAGATGCGGAACTTGATATTATGGTTGGGGGCCATAAGGTTTCAGCTAAAGTCATTCAGGATGGCCAGGATTTCACTATCTTTCATGGCACAACGGTAAGCCACCTACATCATTATCAGGCTGGCGCAGAGGGTGAGGACGAGGACGGCGGTAGTGGCGTTATCATCACCCCCATGCCGGGCAAGGTGACACAGGTTATGGTCAGGGACGGCGATCAGGTGAAGCACGGGCAGCCACTGATGATTCTGGAAGCCATGAAAATGGAACATACCATCAAGGCACAGGTTTGCGGTACAGTAGAGGGGTTCAGCCTTTCCGAAGGTGATCAATTCACCGATGGTGAAGTGATGATCCGCATTGTCGAGGATGAAGCA
>JAJFIP010000158.1 GCA_021774875.1 Emcibacter sp. | reverse complement strand
CCGTATCCACCACCAGCATATCTACCCCGGCCTCGATCAGGGCCTCTGCGCGATCGTAGCCATCTGTGCCAACGCCGGTTGCCGCCCCGACCCGCAATCTGCCATCCCTGTCCTTACTGGCATCCGGGTGCATACGTGCCTTCTCAATATCCTTAACTGTGATCAGACCAATACATTTATAGGCTTCATCGACCACGAGAATTTTCTCGATACGGTATTTATGGAGCAGGAGTTTAGCCTCTTCCATGGTAACGCCAGGCTTTACGGTTACCAGATTATTACTGGTCATCAGTTCTTTTACCGGCTGGCTCATATTGGTGGCAAAACGTACATCCCGGTTGGTGATAATACCCACAAGCTTGCCAGTATTTTCCTCAACCACCGGAATCCCTGATATTTTCTCTTTTACCATCAGGTCCAGTGCCTCCGCCAGAGTCTGATGTGGATGAATGGTCAGCGGGTCGATCACCATGCCGGATTCAAATTTCTTCACCCTGCGGACTTCTGCAGCCTGTTCTTCAATAGTGAAATTCTTGTGGATCACACCCATGCCGCCCAACTGGGCCATGGCAATGGCCATCGGCGATTCAGTTACCGTATCCATGGCGGCTGAAATAAGGGGGATATTTAGATGAATTTCTTTTGTGACATGCGTATTAACATCAACTTGCCCGGGCAGGACATTTGAATCCTGGGGCACCAGCAGCACATCATCGAAAGTCAGGGCTTCTCGGATATTCATTTCGACTCCTCTTAAAGACATAGTTAAACTATGGGGGCAAAAAAAAACATCCCGTTGCTGTAATATATTACATCATCATCAGGAAAGTTGGTTGGAAATAGCAGGTATTACCGAAAAGGTCAAAAAGAAAGCGTTAAAAAGATGTTTTTTCAAACATACTCTTTTTTAAAGCCTTGGGCAACCAGATAGGTTTCAGCCGATTCCTTGCGGCTGGCGGGGGGTTTGTAATGCCGCACTGATTTAAAGCTTTTTTTCATTTGAGTCAGCATTTCCTTATCCGCGCCGCCCCGGAATACCTTGGCGACAAAAATTCCACCCTCAGCCAATGTTTTTTGGGCAAAATCAAAGGCAAGCTCGACAAGGGCCAATGTCCTGATATGATCCGTTTGTTGATGACCGGTAGTCGCTGCTGCCATATCGCTCATTACCAGATCAACCGGACCATCCAGAAGCGCAATCAGTTCTGTTTCTGCCGCATCGGTCGTAAAATCCATTTTCAGGAATGTGGCCCCGTCAAGAGGGGCTACCTCCAGCAAGTCAATACCCACTACCCGGGCTTTTCGACCACAGTTTTTCAACACTACTTGAGTCCATCCGCCCGGGGCCACACCCAGATCAACTATGGATCTGGCATGGCGCAGAAATGAAAATTTTTCGTCAAGCTCCAATAATTTATAGGCTGATCTTGCCCGGTAGCCATCCCGGTGCGCGGCATCAACATAAGGATCATTTAGTTGTCTCTGCAGCCAGCGTACAGATGAAATTTTTCGGCCCCGTGAAGTCTTGACCCGCGATTTTTCGCCCCTGGTCAGCCCTTGCGGATTGGTTTTCCTTATCCGGCCTGTACGAGTTAATTTTGGCCGCTTAATCACCTTACAGGCTCCCCGGCTTTCGGTTTCTTTGAATTTCGACGACGATTATGACGCTTAACCGGTGGCCTGTGTTTATCCATCATATCCAGCAACATGCCCTCCCGGATTCCCCTGTCCGCGACCTTGATTTCATCTGTGGGCCACAAATCCATAATGCTTTCGAGAATAGCGCAACCTGCAACTACAAGGTCCGCCCGGTCTGCACCAATACTCTTCAGTTCAGTCCTTTCATCATAATTCAACCGGGACAATTGCTGGCATAATTCCCTGATACGGCGTGAATTTACAGTTGCACCGTCAACTTTTGAGCGATCATAACTTTCCAGATTCAGATGCATGGCCGTGAGTGTGGTAATCGTGCCCGAAGTACCCAGCAGTTGCACTTTCTCCCGGGAAACCAGCTCTGCCGTATCATTTTTCTGTGCAAAAGACGTGATGGCAGACAGAATGTTGTGTTTCATTTCGGCATATTTGCCTTTTGAAATTGTTTCCAGAGTGCCATATTTTTCAGACATATTAACGACCCCGAAGGGAATCGAAGTCCAGTCAATAATTTCCGGTTTGCCATTTCCCTGGATTTTAACCCAAATTAATTCCGTACTACCGCCACCAATATCAAAAACAATGGCATGAGAATATTTTCTCTCAAGCAAGGCCTTGCACCCCATAACCGCGAGCCGGGCTTCTTCCGCAGGATCAATGATATGAAGCTTGATGCGAACCTCTTTTTCGACCCGTTCAATAAATTCGTCACAATTGGAAGCTTCCCTGCAGGCCTGAGTTGCCACATTGCGCATATGAGTAGCTCCACGGCGTTTTATTTTGGCCACGCATATGTCAAGCGCTTCAATTGTCCGGTCAATGGCTTCTTTGGACAGGAATCCGTTATTGCTTAACCCCTGCCCCAGGCGCACAACACGGGAGAAGCTGTCTATGACTTTAAAACCATTTCGGGTTTGTTGTGCTACCAGCAGGCGACAGTTATTGGTACCGAGATCTATGGCACTATAGATATTCTTTGATTTGGAATTTTGATTTCGGGGTTTCACACTTTTCCCTGATTTATTCCAGCGAGAATTTTTATTCTTGTCTCTCAGGTTATTTTTCTCGCTATCCATTACTACCCAGTTATTTATTATAATACTATACCGCCATTGATCAGGGGATCACTGTTTTTATATAGTGCTTGTGGGCAGACTACCAACCAAAAAAGCCAAAAAAATTTCTGGACGTCATCAGAAAAAAGATTATATAAGGCCCTCACAGGATTTTAATCTCTGGTCCGGAGTAGTTTAATGGTAGAACTATGGACTCTGACTCCATCAATAGTGGTTCGAATCCACTCTCCGGATCCAATTTTTTTATAGTATCCCGAAACGGCTCCTGTTCTTCATTCGCTTTCCGGCATTTCAGTCACCCGAAATTCAGTCACACCATAGAATGAACTAAAGATATTCTGATGCGAAACCACTTCCACTTTTTTACCAAATGGACGCGCTAGCTCATTCAGCAGAGCTTCAATATCCTCATGCCAGAAGCTTTCAAGAAAAGGCTCCAGGCGGGTAATGATAATGCGGGTTAATGGAAAACGATAAAGCCAGTGTTTTATGGGCAACACGCCATATTCTGTTATGATCAGCGACCCACCCTGCTTTAATGTTCGCATAGATTCGGCGAGAGTGTTGCATCGGGCCTCATGGGGCATCTCATGCAGCAGGAAGAACAATACTATGGTAGAAAAAACATCCGATTTATAGCCGAGAGATTCGGCATTCATTCGGGTCACCAACATTTCATCTTCAGGCAACATTTTACTCTGCGCCAGTTTTAACTGAACCAGAGCAACATCGGTCATATGCAGTGGATGGGGCTTTAATTCCCGCATCAAATTTGGCGTTAGTGACCCATAGACACAAGTCAGTTGCAACACCCGCTCCAAAGGGGCTTTTTTCAATCTCACCAAGGTATGCTTCATCAGTTTTTTATACTGTCCGAACAGAATGGCATTAATGATCACCTGATGATCAAAAAACCACACGGCCTTCGGCCATAAATAAGCCCACCAATAATATCTCACCAGATACATTGGCATACCATCCTGAAAATAACGGTAGAATCTAGTCATACCCCCCCTTGGTCTTCCTGAGTATATTCAAGAGCTTTTTCTTCCCTTAAACCCGTATATTTATTCATCACTAAAATATACCGTACTTGACAATGACAATCCAATAAAGATTATTTAGAGTAGTAAATATAACTTTGCCCCTTTGGTTCAACATCAAATGCTGTATAAGATGCAGTTCTAAGGGAAAAATATCTATAAATATAGGGAAAATAAATGACTTCTACAGATAAGGCAGATGCCAAATCACAAAAGGGTAATTTCTGGTTTAAAATACCACTTTGGAAACGAATTATAGCTGCGTTAATTTTAGGCGCAATTATTGGCAGCATATGGGGCGAAGGCGCGGCTAATATCAAATGGATTGGTGACATATTCATTCGCCTGATCCGCATGATTGTTGTGCCATTGGTATTTGTTACACTTGTCTCTGGCATTGTGGCAATGGGCGACCCTAAAAAACTAGGCTCAATCGGAGCTAAAAC
>JAJFIP010000157.1 GCA_021774875.1 Emcibacter sp. | reverse complement strand
CTACTACGAGCATGTGCGGTATTGGCTGGCGCGATTGTCTTGCTGATTCTTGTCTTTCTGGTAAGCGAAGCCATACCGGCGTTGCACGACGTGAGCCCAGCCCGTTTCTTCACCGATGAGTCGTGGCATCCCGCAGACGGTGCAGCCAAAGGACAGTTCAATTTGACTCCCATGCTTTGGGGAACGCTGTTCGTCACGGTTGGTGCAGTTCTGGTAGCGGCGCCGCTCGGAATCGGCTCGGCATTGTTTTGTCATTTCTTCGCACCATCTGTCATTGCCGGCCCGTATCGTAAATTGATCGAACTGCTTGCCGGTATCCCGTCTGTGGTCTATGGACTTTGGGGTCTTGTCGTTCTCGTTCCCCTGATTGGAGGTTTGCATCCGCCGGGGCCCAGCTTACTAGCGGGAATGATTATTCTCAGTATCATGATCTTGCCAACGATCGCTCTATTGACAGATGCCGCATTGTCGAACGTACCTAAAGAATACCTTCAAGGCGCTGCGGCACTTGGGCTTTCACGTTGGGGAACCATACGAGGCGTTGTATTCCCGGCCGCCAAGTCGGGAATCTTTACGAGCGTGATCTTGGGAACAGGGCGGGCCATCGGTGAAACGATGGCAGTGTTGATGGTTTGCGGAAACGTGGTTCAAATCCCAAACAGCATTTTTGATCCGATTCGCACGCTGACAGCAAATATTGCGTTAGAGATGGCCTATGCAATGGACGACCACCGTTCGGCTTTGTTCGTCAGCGGATTGGTTCTGATGGCGATGATCGTGGCCCTCGTCTCCGCAGCCGAGTTGATCAGCAAAGGGCACGTTTATGATTGATACGATGCACCAGCCCCTTCACAGATCAAATTCTCGTTTTCAGAATCACGTCGCGACGGTGATCGTCTGGTTGATGGCTTGTCTTGTCAGTAGTGTATTTATCTGGTTGCTAGGCGATATTCTCTGGCACGGGATCGGTCAACTCTCCTGGAGCTTTCTAACTGAGCCACCTCGCAATGCCGGCCGCGCTGGTGGAATTGGTCCGATCATTGTTTCGACGATGCTGATTCTTACGGTTTGTATGGCAGCAGCCCTGCCATTGGGAGTCGGCACTGCTGTATTCCTGGCGGAGTTCACATCGTTGGAGAACCTGTTCGGCCGCATGGTTCGTCGCAGTCTCGATGTACTGGCTGGCGTGCCGTCAATCGTCTTCGGCTTGTTTGGCAACGCGTTCTTCTGTATCTATTTGGGAATGGGGTTTTCAATCCTCTCTGGCGGACTCACTTTAGCTTGTATGGTGTTGCCGATATTGATTCGCTCGACTGAAGAAGGGCTGCGATCCGTTCCCAATGAATATCGACTGGGCGCGGCGGCACTCGGGATGTCGCGCACCACAACACTGATTCACTTACTTTTGCCAGCAGCCATGCCGGGATTGATCGTCGGTCTGGTCCTGGGCGTTGGGAGAGCAATCGCAGAAACAGCCGCCTTGATCTTTACCAGCGGATATGTGGACCGTATGCCAAGTTCATTAATGGATTCAGGCCGCTCGTTGTCAATTCATATTTTCGATCTGTCTATGAACGTTGCTGGTGGTGATCCCAATGCTTACGCCTCGGCAGTAATTCTGATCGCCATGCTGATTGTCATTAACTTTGTCGCATCGTGGACCGCTAATCGGTGGTTACACAGGAGATTATTCACAATATGAACCGTTCAGGAGACCGTAACAAAGCTGAAAGCAAAAGCTGTGCGGCATCATCTGATGCACAGCACGATCAAGGTGCGTTTACCGTAAGTCCTTTGCAAGCTGGCCCACCATGTTGTGTACCTGAGCCATTGATCTGCGTTGAGGGTTTGTCGTTGGACTATGGTAGCAAGCGGGTTTTAGAAGACGTTTCACTCACCATCAATCGAGGTTGCATCACCGCTTTGATTGGCCCCTCCGGTTGTGGGAAGACAAGTTTCTTGAGCAGCCTGAACCGTTTGACAGACTTAGTTCCCAGTTGTCATATCGAGGGAAGCATCAAGATCGGCCCCCTCGACGTGCGTTCGTCTTCCACCGACGTGACGGCACTCCGCTTGCAAGTTGGTATGATTTCCCAGAAACCGAATCCGTTTCCGTTATCGATTCGGCGGAATATTGAACTGCCGTTGCGCGAGCAAGGAATGCGCGATCGCAGACAACGTAACGAAGTCGTGGAATCGGTGCTTTACGACACTGGATTGTGGGATGAAGTGAAAGATCGGCTTGATGCGCCAGCCCTTTCGCTTTCCGGTGGTCAACAGCAGCGACTGTGCATTGCTCGGGCTCTGGCGCTGCGGCCGCAGGTTTTGCTGCTGGATGAACCATGCAGTGCATTGGATCCCATTGCAACCGAAGTTGTCGAAAAACTCATCACCGGCTTTGGCGGTCACCTGACGGTCGTTGTCGTCACCCATAATCTCGCGCAAGCACGGCGAATTTCGGACTATGCCGCCTTCTTCTGGATGAAGAACGGCACGGGACAATTAGTTGAGTACGGTCCGAGCAACCAAATTTTCGAAGCCCCGCAAGACGCTTTGACCGACGCCTACATTAACGGCAAATCGGGATGATTTGGTGAGGGTGAATCTAGTTACTCATTGAATTCACCACTGTAATCTGTCAGAATGAATTCTCATCAAACTGATCGATTCCTCACTCCAACATGGAGCAATACAATGTCAAAAGCCTTCATCCGACTCTTTCTGTTAACCGGTCTGGTGCTACTGATTAGCACGCACCCTGCGTTGTCAGACGAGAACAACCCTCAGCAGCAAGCTCGACAGATTCTCACAGCAACCGGAATTGACGGCGGGCTCGTTGTGCACCTCGGTTGTGGCGATGGACAACTGACGGCAGCATTGAAGGCCGGTGACGGCTTTCTTGTGCAAGGATTAGATGCTAACTCAAAAACTGTCGATGCGGCTCGGAAAAATGTTCATAAACTCGGAACGTACGGCAGTGTTTCGATCGACGTACTCTCCTCGCCCCGGCTACCTTATACCGAGAACATGGTCAACCTGCTCGTCTCTGAAGACCTGGGGGACGTCACTATGCAAGAAGTTCTGCGGGTACTTGTACCAAAAGGCGTTGCTTATATTAAGCAGAATGATCAATGGACAAAGACCATCAAACCGAAGTCCAACGAAATGGATGAATGGACCCACTTCCTGCACGGACCAGATAATAATGCCGTCTCCCACGATGCACTTGTTGGACCGCCGCGCCATATCCGCTGGAAGGGACTACCGAAGTTCTCCCGCGCGCACGAACAACTCGCCAGTCTCAGTGCCTGCGTTACCGCAGGCGGTCGGATGTACTACATTGTCGACGAAACACCGCGGGCAGACATCCGATTAAAGTCGAAATGGTTTCTCATCGCCCGCGATGCTTTCAATGGTGTGATCCTCTGGAAAAAATCGCTCGATAACTGGGCCGATCAACTTCGCAGGTTTCGCTCGGGGCCGCCCCATCTGCCGTTCCGTCTGGTGGCTGATGAGAAACGCGTGTTTGTCACGCTCGGGTTCGAGGCGCCCGTGACAGTTCTCGACGCCGCCACAGGTAAAAGCCGCAAGACAATTCAACAATCCGATTACACCAAGCAAATTATCCATAAAGGTGAGACTCTCGCATTGCTAAGCGATGCCGACATGAACCGAACCCATGAGATAGATGCTGCCCGCAGGCGAGGGACATACATTCAACGACAGTGCCAAATCAAACGTGTTGACCTTGAAACAGGAGAGCAGGTTTGGGAAGTCAACGTCGATGAACTCGTATTCCCCTGCATGGCGATAGACAGAGATCGCCTGTTCTACCAAACCCCAACCAAGCTCGGTTGTCTCGATTATTCTAACGGAAAATCGATCTGGTCAACTGACTTTGTAATGGCATTACCTATCGCACCTGGCAGAGCCAAGCTAGGCGAACTGCAATGGGAGGCACCAACGGTCGTTGTGAATGACGATCTGGTCATGGTTTCGGATTTCACTAATGTGCGCGCATTCTCGATCACTGATGGCAAGCCTGTCTGGTCCAAGGATTCTTCCAAAGGATATAACTCACCCGCCGATGTGCTCGTGATTGATAAATTGATCTGGACGAAAGGCAAAGGTCGTGCCCGTACGGGACTCGACCCTAAAACGGGGGTCTCCCAACAGGAATTCACACCCGCGAAACCGTATATGCATCCGCGTTGCTATCGTAATAAGGCAACGGATCGATACCTGATGCTTGGCGAGATGGGCGTGCAGTTTGTCGATGTTAAAACGGGTGAAGTCTGGAACAACGACTGGATTCGCGGCACCTGCCAATACGGAGTAATGCCAGCCAACGGAATGCTCTATGTCACCCCCGACTCGTGCGCCTGCAATATGAAGACCAAACTTTCGGGGTTGTACGCTCTGGCTTCGGAACGACCCAGCCAGCCACTTTCGATCCCCGATCATCAACGTCTGCAGAAAGGTCCTGCCTACGGGACAGCGCTCGCAAGTCAACCTAGCACCACTGCTACTGACTGGCCTACGTATCGTCACGATTCCCGTCGCAGCGGCATCACCACGGCCCACGTTCCTTCCAAACTGACACAATTCTGGCAAGCAGACATCGGCGGCAAACTAACCAGCCCTATCGTGGCGGGTGGCAAAGTATTTGTTGCTTCAGTCGAGACACATTCTGTGCATGCAATCGATACTTCCAGTGGCAAGGAACTCTGGCGTTTCACAACAGGAGGGAGAATCGACTCCCCACCGACAGCCTACAAAGGCTTGCTGTTCTTCGGCTCGGCAGATGGTTGCGTTTACGCGGTTCGCGCCACGGACGGACAGCTTGCCTGGAAATTCACTGCGGCCCTGGAAGACCGCCGCTGTTTTTCCAACGGACAACTCGAGTCGGTCTGGCCCGTTCATGGTAGCGTGCTGATTACAAATGACGTACTCACTGTCAGTGCAGGTCGCTCTTCTTATCTTGACGGTGGGATTAGCGTTTACCAGCTCAATCCTGAAACGGGGGAATTACTCAAACAACGGACGATCTTCAGTCCTGATCCCGTTACAGGAAAACAACCAAAAGATCCGAATACCAGAGATGTACATGGCGTGCTCTCTGATGTCCTCTTGGCTGACGGCAATGACATTTACATGCGGCATATGAAACTCGACCTCAAAACGGGTGACGAAAAAGGAACCGGCGTGCATTTGTTCTCTCCCATCGGAATGCTTGACGACACCTGGTGGCATCGGGCCTACTGGACGATTAACGACCAGTTCACTTCGCACTGGAGCGGCTGGTGGCAAGTTGGCAACAACACCCCCTCGGGGCGCATTCTCTCTTACGACGATGCACTCGTTTTCGGCTTTGGACGGAATAAATACGTAGGCGGCAACACAGGGCAATGGCGGGGCGGAGAGTATTACCAACTCTTCTCACTCGACCGTCTCGGAACGATTCCTGCCGTACCTCCTAAGAATCCCAAGAATCGTCGCGACAAAGGTAAGCCAGCGATCCTCAAGTATCATTGGACACAGCGCATCCCGCTGCTTGCGAAAGGGCTCGTTGTCACGGATGAAACCGTCTTTGTTGCCGGCCCTCCTGACATCGTTAAAACCGAAGAGGGAATTGGGGACGGTGCGTTGGAGTTGAGTAACCCTCAAGAAGTCCTCGATGCTTGGAAGGGCAAAAAAGGAGGGTTGCTCTGGGCAGTCTCTCGCAAGGACGGCAGCAAACAGGCAACGTACGAACTCGATTCTCCCCCCGTCTTCGATGGAATGGCTGCTGTGAATGGAAACCTTTATCTCTCGACAGCAAACGGACGCGTCGTTTGCTTTCATGAGAAGTAACAGGGACATTGCGAATCTTGGCCATAATTAGTTCATTTTCAAGTGAAACCGGCTCATTGAATCTTGTTAACTTGACCTTTGAAATCAGCATCAAGTAGTCATGCAGAATAGATACAACCGCTCATGAATTTATGATTAAATTTGTAAACATCCCTGTTAATACGGTTCTCTGTCAGGTAGTCTAAGACATCAGAGATCACTGATTAGTAATGAGCCGCTCATACTTTGGATTCTATGATTTCAACTACATTCCCACCGTGTATGTTTTAACTGTTTTTAAATCTACAGACCGAAATTTTTCTTCCAGGGAGTTTGTGCATGTCTGCTAATGTTGTGCGTGTGACTAATTCTGTTTGGCTCTGCTTTTTGAGTACTCTCTTCATCGCGGCTCCAGCGCATGCCGAAGACTGGCCCACCTGGCGTAAAAACGCCCAGCGTACAGCAGTGACTTCCGAACAACTCCCGGAAGTATTGCATTTGCAGTGGTCACGGGAACTCGGTTCACTCAAGCCAGCCTGGCTGGAAGATCCGCGTATTCAATTTGACGCGCACTATGAACCAGTCGTCGTCGGCCAGACATTATTTGTCGGCTCATCCCGGAATGACTCCGTAAGGGCCTTTGACCTTTCTACAGGAAAGCAAAAATGGCATTTTTATGCGAATGGTCCCGTTCGTTTCGCTCCCCTCGTTGCCGGAAAGAACGTGTACTTTGCCGCCGACGATGGTCATTTTTACTGCCTCAATTCAGACGATGGCACACTGAGATGGAAGTTTCGTGCAGCTCCTAACGGCCGGAAGGCCCTGGCAAACGGGAGGCTTTCTTCCGTCTGGCCTATCCGAGGCGGTGCCGTGTTGTCCGATGGCAAGATCTATTTTACTTGTGGAGTTTGGCCTTTCGAAGGAACTTTTCTCTACACGTTAGATGCACAAACTGGCGAAGCAATCAAAGCACCCCAACACGAAATCAAAACGCTAAAAGATATCACACCACAAGGATACCTTGTCAAGAACGGCAATCGATTGCTGATTCCCTGTGGTCGCTCAATCGCCGCCTGCCTTGATCTCAAAACGGATCAATTTATTTCACATACTTATGGTAATCGAGCCACCAATTACCACGTCTCGTCAATCGGACCGTACATTTTTCATGGCGGTTCAACATTTCAGATGGATGCAAAAAAAGAATACAAAGTTTCTACCCGCTCTCCGGTGTTAACTGACGATTTTGTATTTTTCGGCACTGGTGGAAATATCGTCGCTTATGATTTAAAAAACCCG
>JAJFIP010000156.1 GCA_021774875.1 Emcibacter sp. | reverse complement strand
ATTCCCCGCCTTGGGCCCGAGCAGCGCAATGAGGCCAAACGCTTTGTCACCTTCATCGATGTGTTGTATGAAAATAATGTCAAATTCCTCTGCTGTGCGGCTGTTGCAGCCGACGTGCTTTATCCTGAAGGTCATGGAAATTTTGAGTTTCAGCGTACGGTGTCGCGTCTTATGGAAATGCAGAGCGAGGAATATCTGGCCAAGGGTCATGCGGTTTAATAGTTTATTATGAAAATATGGTTAATAGTGAGAGAATCTGTTGCGTGAAAGCAATATTCGCGCTACATCAAAAGAGGTAAATATTGATCAGTTAACAGCTGAAAAAGAAAGTCAAATCTAAATATTAATTCAGGAGTGAAATCATAATGGCACGTAATAAGATTGCGCTGATCGGCGGCGGACAAATCGGCGGCACCTTGGCCCATCTCGCCGGACTTAAAGAGCTGGGAGATGTGGTTATCTTTGACATCGCCGAAGGCTTGCCCCAGGGCAAAGCCCTTGATCTGGCACAGTCTTCTACCGTTGAAGGATATGATGCCAGAATGACAGGTGCCAATGACTATGCCGACATCAGGGGAGCCGACGTTGTCATCGTCACCGCAGGCGTGCCCCGCAAACCGGGCATGAGCCGGGATGATCTTCTGGGTATTAACCTCAAAGTGATGAAATCGGTCGGGGAAGGCATCCGTGATAATGCACCGGATGCCTTTGTTATTTGTATCACCAATCCTCTCGATGTTATGGTCTGGGCGTTACAGCAATTCTCCGGCCTACCCGCGAAAAAAGTTGTCGGCATGGCTGGGGTGCTGGATTCGGCCCGCTTTACCCTGTTTCTGGCAGAGGAACTGAATGTTTCCGTTGAAGATGTCAATGCCTTTGTCCTTGGGGGCCACGGCGATACCATGGTGCCGCTGGCACGTTATTCCACGGTCGCGGGAATACCAATCCCCGATCTGGTGGCTATGGGCTGGATGACAAATGACAAGCTGGACCAGATTATTCAGCGTACCCGTGACGGCGGTGCTGAAATTGTTGGCTTGCTGAAAACCGGTTCGGCCTACTACGCTCCGGCGACAGCCGCCATTGCCATGGCCGAATCCTATCTGAAAGACAAACGCCGTCTGGTGCCATGTGCAGCAGAACTGAACGGAGAATATGGTGTGGATGGCATGTATGTGGGTGTGCCGGTGCTGATCGGTGCAGGCGGGGTCGAGAAAATTGTCGAGATCAGCCTGAATGATGATGAAAAAGCAGGCTTTGACCATTCTGTAGCTGCTGTTCAGGGATTGGTAGATGCGGTCAAGGCTATTGAACCATCACTTGCTTAAATAGATAAAAAGGTTGAGAGACAAATGAATATCCATGAATATCAGGCAAAAAGCCTGCTCAAGGAATTTGGCGCCCCGGTATCAGGGGGCGGTGTGGCCTATACGGCGCAGGAAGCCGAACAGATTGCCAAGGATCTTGGCGGCCCGGTCTGGGTTGTCAAGGCACAAATTCATGCCGGAGGACGCGGTAAGGGTGGCGGGGTAAAAGTCGTCAAATCCATTAAGGAAGTGAAGAAAACCGCCGGAGAAATGATCGGCATGACTTTGGTCACCCATCAGACCGGACCCATAGGCAAGGAAGTCAAGCGGGTCTATATCGAAGACGGATGTGACATTGCCAATGAACTTTATGTCAGTCTGCTGGTGGACCGGGCAACCAGCCGGGTGGCGATCATGGCATCTTCAGAAGGTGGCATGGATATTGAGGAAGTGGCCGCAGAAACACCGGAAAAGATTGTCACCATTTCCATTGATCCGGCATCGGGCCTGTCCGGCTTTCATTGCCGGAAAGTGGCTTTCGGATTAGGGCTGGAAGGCAAAGTTGTTGGCAAGGCGGCAAAGGTCATCGCGACCCTTTATCAGGCCTTTATAGCCAAGGATGCGGCCATGCTGGAAATCAATCCGCTGGTGGTGACAGCAGATGACAATATAGTTGTGCTGGATGCAAAAATGGGTTTTGACGGCAACAGCCTGTTCCGTCATCCTGATGTGATCGAGTTGCGTGATCCTGATGAAGAAGATCCCATGGAAATGGAAGCCGCCAAGCATGAACTTAATTACATCAAGCTGGACGGCAGCATCGGTTGCATGGTCAAGGGGGCTGGCCTTGCCATGGCGACCATGGATATTATCAAGCTCAAGGGCGGCTCACCGGCCAATTTTCTTGATGTTGGTGGCGGGGCCACCAGAGAGCGGGTGACAGAAGCGTTCAAAATCATTCTCAGTGACAGTAATGTGGAAGGTATTCTGGTAAATATCTTTGGCGGCATTATGCGTTGCGATGTGATCGCCGAAGGGGTGGTTGCAGCGGCAAAAGAAGTGTCATTGTCTGTGCCTCTTGTGGTTCGCCTTGAAGGAACCAATGTTGAGCTTGGCAAAAAAATCATGGCCGACAGTGGCCTGCCGATCATATCCGCGGATGATATGGGTGATGCGGCGACAAAAGTTGTCAATGCTGTGAAGGAGGCTTCCTGATGTCCATATTTATTAATTCACAAACTAAAGTTATCTGTCAGGGCTTCACCGGAGCTCAGGGAACATTTCATTCGGAACAGGCCATTGCTTACGGAACAAAAATGGTTGGCGGTGTGACACCGGGCAAAGGCGGGGGAACCCATCTGGATCTGCCCATATTCAATACGGTTGATGAGGCGGTATCTGTTACCGGGGCCAATGCGAGCGTCATATATGTGCCGCCACCCTTCGCCGCAGATGCTATTCTGGAAGCCATTGATGCCGGGATCGAGCTTGCGGTCTGTATCACCGAGGGTATTCCGGTACTGGATATGGTCAAGGTAAAACGCGCGTTGCAGGGTTCTGCTACCCGTCTGGTCGGCCCCAACTGTCCGGGTGTTATCACTCCGGGTGAATGCAAGATCGGTATCATGCCCGGCCATATTCATAACCCGGGAAAGGTGGGTATTGTATCCCGTTCCGGTACATTAACCTATGAAGCAGTGGGTCAGACAACAGCGGTTGGTCTGGGCCAGAGCACCTGTGTCGGCATCGGCGGCGATCCGGTGAATGGCACTAATTTCATTGATGTTCTGGACGGATTTCTTGGCGATGATGATACGGAAAGTATTATCATGATCGGAGAAATCGGCGGCAGTGCAGAAGAAGAAGCTGCAGAATTTCTTCAGGCAGCCAAGGTCAAGAAACCTGTTGTTGGTTTCATTGCTGGTCGCACGGCACCTCCGGGTCGGACCATGGGTCATGCCGGTGCCATTGTATCTGGCGGCAAGGGCGGTGCGGAAGACAAGATTGAAGCTATGAGATCAGCGGGAATAACCGTAACAGAGTCGCCAGCAGAACTTGGCACAACTTTGTTAGGAGTTTTGAAAGGTTAATCGCTTAATAGAGATAGGGTGCAACAATAAAAGAGCCTGAAATATGAATGGTTATCTGGATACGGAAACTGTGGTCAATGGTTCCAGCGGCGCCTTCGTCGAAGAACTTTTTGCCCGTTATACCAAGGATCCCGCTTCGGTGGACAGTTCATGGGCGGAATATTTTCACAGTCTGGCAGAAGATGCCAAGACATTATTGAATGCGGGGGTCGTGAAGCCCGCTGCCTCGTGGGAAAGGCCGGACTGGGATCATAAAGTAAAATCCGACACAGATGATTATCTTGCTGCCCTTGATCCGGGATATGTGGATGAAACGCCCAGCCAGAAAGGAAAAGCCGCAGCATCCGAGGATGAAATCCGGGCCGCCACTACAGACACCATTCGTTGTCTGATGATGATACGGACCTACCGGGTGCGCGGGCATCTGCATGCCAAGCTAGACCCGCTGGAACTGGAAGACAGGCCACAACATGCAGAACTGGATCCGGCAACCTATGGTTTTGGTGAAGATGATATGGATCGGCCCATATTTCTGGATCATGTTCTGGGGCTTGAGGTTGCCACATTACGCGAAGTTCTGACTATTCTGAAGCGGACTTATTGTGGCAGTGTGGGCGTGGAATTCATGCATATCAACGAGCCGGAAGAAAAAGCCTGGATTCAAACTCATATTGAAGGGCGTGACAAGGAAATACACTTCACCGATCAGGGCAAGCTGGCCATATTGCAGAAACTGACCGAAGCCGAAGGCTTTGAGCAATATCTGGCAAAAAAATATATCGGCACCAAACGCTTTGGCCTTGATGGCGCGGAATCACTTATTCCATCGCTGGAAGCCATCATCAAGACCGGTGGCCAGAACGGTGTAGAGGAAATTGTTATCGGTATGCCGCACCGGGGCCGGCTTAATGTGCTGGCCAATGTGATGAGCAAACCGATCCGGGCAATCTTTCATGAATTCCATGGTGGCAGTGCCAAGCCCGATGAAGTGGAAGGCTCCGGCGATGTGAAATATCATCTGGGAGCGTCTTCTGATCGCACC
>JAJFIP010000155.1 GCA_021774875.1 Emcibacter sp. | reverse complement strand
TGCCTCCAGACAGAGCTAACCGTTCATGGTCTATAAATTGGTCTTTTCCTCATAAACTGATGATATGCCGAAAACGCGGACGCTCATTCGATTCTCGCCGCCACGGAATTCAGCTCGGTGTGGCCGAGATGCTATGTTTCTTGCCCGTGGCTGAGGCAATTATTGCGAGCAGTGGGTGGAAAATCTTGCTCATTGGTGTATCATCGGATGTTGTCATACTGGATGGGGCTACACATTCGATGCACGCTACAGGGCCGACGATAAAAGGCTCGAAGTCGGTCCCAGGACCAGTCTCCAGAAACCGCCTTCGAGTGATCGTAACAGGTCCTCGTACCCTACAGATGATTCCGGCCGCGCAGTACATTCGATGTGCAGCGGGGGTTGAAATGTGACAGTTGGATGGTCAGAGAAATGGTCTGTAATCACGGTCGTTAATCATTCAATCAAGATTTGCAAAGGAATATATTTTGGTCGACTCCGAAGCCACACCCACGCCCGAACTGCCCTCGAATAAAGAACTTAAATTGGCCATGAAGGCGTTTCGCAAACGCCTCAAGCTAACTTGCCTGGATGACGAATCCCGAATGGGCTACGGTGCCACGTCCTCTGGTCAGCGGTCAAGCGTCGTTGCCATTGAACCGCCAAACCAGTTTCCCCAGGCCGTTTGGCAGGAACTGGCGAATCAGGGAAGATTGAAGCACGATGGCGGAGGGCTTTATTCACTCGTTGAACCGTAAGCTGGTCGACAGCATCGCCGAGCAAACGAGCCCGACTATCACTTATGGAATGAGCTGGGTAAAATCTGATCAGCTAGAGAATCAACACGGCTGAGGAACTTCACGTGGCAAAGGTATCATTCACATCAGGATCGCGAGCGGTTCTTTATGCTCGCGTCTCGTCGGACGAGCAGGAGAAGGAAGGGTTTTCGATTCCGGCCCAAAAGAAGCTGTTGCTCAACTATGCGAGCGAGAATGGCTTCGAGATAGTGGACGAATTCGTTGAGGTAGAAACCGCCAAGGTGGTTGGTAGGAAAGCCTTCAGCAAGATGGTGGATTTCCTCAAAAGACAGGCCCAGATCAAAGACGCCGAACGCTGCTGCCGTGTTATCCTCGTGGAGAAGATATTGCAGAGATCCTGATAAACAATGGTTACAACACAGGGGACAGGATTCGAACCTGCGACCTCGAGGTTATGAGCATCGGGAGCTATCGGGCTGCTCCACCCCGCGGTATGATTCTGAATTCTGATTTACCTAACCCGTTAGATGTCAGTGAGAAGCAGCAATTGGGAAAAGGCGTTTACACTCCGGTTTACACAAATGATTCTGAGCTACAATTTATTGTTGATTCTTGGAGAAAATTGTCAGGAGAAATAAGAAATGTAATTGTTCAATTAGTAAAGATTATGGTTAAGGACAATTGAAAGTTCTGTTTTAAAAAAATGTTGTTGGAAAATCAAAATACTTTGGATACCTCTAATAAATAAATGTGTTTTGTTCGTTAAGTCAAGATCGGCGCCAAAGTGACGAGACACGCCAAGTACGTGACATTCCAACTTGCTGAAGTGGCTATCACACGGAAGTTGTTCGCCGCAATCCTCGAACGCATTGAACGACCAGCGTTGCCACCTCCAGCCGTCAATGGAGACTGAAATTTACGAACGCGAAGGATGCCAAAACAGCGGCTGCAAGGAGGAAAGATCTGCATACAACAGGCGTTCAGACTAGCCAAGGAGCCTGGAAACCTAGTATTGGAGAGGTAAAAACCCAGAAATTGGAACCAGAAGTAATAAAGATGGAAAAAATCGACGCGTTAGATACGGGGGCGCGCATGCTGTTATAATAAGCAACATTCCGAGCCTGGAGTGGTTCCAGGCAATTCCAAAAGGGAAATCCCGGCTTATTTATTTGATCCTTTCCAGATGCTGTAACGTTCTTTCCTGCAGACTTCCGCATTCTGCTGAAACGATAACTTAGTCAGATCGTAATCAAATTTATGAATCATACTGCCGATTACACACACGATGGCATTCTGAAACGTATGCTGCGTTCCCGGTGGATCTGGGGTATTACTTGTCTGGTGCTGTTGGGACTGGGGATCGTTGCGATGCCGATAGTGCAGAGGTATCGAACACTTTACCATATCGCAGCATTGAACGGGTGGGTTGACTATGAACAACCCTCCTATGAATTTGCCATTTCTCCTTCCGGCTGGGAGAATGTCATACGGCAGGCTCGTGGCAAAAAACAGATGAAGTCGTTCGACGAGGCTAAAAGTATCAGTCTGGATGTGACGCAGGACAGTGACCTGATCTGGCTGAATGATTTTCCGAACCTGGAAAGTATTTCTCTGAGTGGTACCGGTCTCGGTAATTCAGGTCTCGCTCACTTGAAGCGTTATCACAGGCTAAAAAGACTCATGCTCTGGAGTACAAGCGTCAGTGATTGCGGACTGGTTTATCTGAAAGACCTCTCGCAACTAAAGCAACTTGATCTGTTTTACACACCAGTGAGTGGTTCTGGTCTGGTACAACTGCAGGGGCTTTCGAACCTGACCTGGCTCAATTTGCAGGGGGCGACTGTCACAGA
Source organism: Emcibacter sp. (assembly GCA_021774875.1). Classification (GTDB taxonomy): domain Bacteria; phylum Pseudomonadota; class Alphaproteobacteria; order Sphingomonadales; family Emcibacteraceae; genus Paremcibacter. The sequence continues at coordinate 2,314 of JAJFIP010000155.1, read as the reverse complement.
TGCCGGGTTAAAACATGTGGAAGGGCTCTCAGCCCTGCACGTGCTTAATCTTAATCAAACAAGTGTCAGTGACGCGGGAATGGTCTATTTAAAAGACTTGTCAGAGCTGTCCATTCTGCAGCTGGAACAGACACAAGTAACTGGCTCGGGATTGTCTGAACTGAAATCCCTTCCGAAGCTGCATTGGCTCAGATTGAATGGGGCGCTGATTAATGATTCAGGCATGAGGCATCTCAAATCATTGACCGCTTTGGATAGACTGGACCTGGAGGGCACGCAGGTATCAGATTCCGGTCTGGTTCACTTGTCAGGTCTGGTCCACCTGGAATCTCTTGATTTGAGTGGCACACAGGTGACCGATGCGGGCCTGGTTCATCTGGAGGGGCTTCCCCGATTGAAAAACATCTATATTAAAAATACTCAGGTGACTTCAGAGGGGTTGGAACAACTGAAAGCAACCCTGTCTCAGTTCAGGGAAGCACCCCGGTAAAAACCGTTTATTCGCGGTTCACACCTGTTTCACAGTGTAGGTCCTGTTTATAAGTCGCTGATGTATAGTGACTAAGCATACTGACGTGCCCCAAGTATGACACCAGTCAATTACTTAATGTAGATGAGAAGTAATTACGGTGCTGTTTATGAGCTGGACCGTTTTTTTATGCGCGGTTGTGTATTCAACGGATAGTCCGAATCTCATATCGATTTCTATAATTGGTAATTGCTCCGAGTTCCCCTTCGTCCCACCGTCGCGTCAGCCTTCACTCTTGCCGGGCAGAGGTGGCAGCTGGATGGAGTGACTGGCCCAAGGAATGAAACACGCTTCTGGTTTGAATCGTTCAACTACACCCAGCAAAAAAACGCCTGAATCCACAACATTGGGATTCAGGCGTTTTTGCTTGTCTGGGTGTGTCATCTTATGACACGAGTAGCGGTGGAGGGATTCGAACCCCCGACACGCGGATTATGATTCCGCTGCTCTAACCGACTGAGCTACACCGCCAAATTGGGTTGGGACATACTATATAATATAGTCCCTATTCTAATGAATGTTGAGCAGAGAGAAAAGTCATTCTCCAGTGCTAACTTCCTTAGATGACTCACTTTATCGGGAAAAATACCGATGAAGAATCGACAGCTTAACAAATTCTTTGCTGACCGCAAGTCAATCATTGCTTTCAACGGGAAATGCAGCCGAATTTGGTTGATTGTTACGCATTTCGCGCTGCGTTATACTCATTTTCTAATTGATTGACTGCATTTGACTAGCCTGTGGAGCGTCTTAAATATGACAAAATGGTTTCCATTGATTATTGTACTTTGTTCGCTGTTCATGAATGCCGGGTGGTCTAAAGTCAGTGCGCAGGAAACAAAGCCCCTTGCTCTCAAAACTATGACAAAAAACGTTGTCTTTCAGCGCGGTGATGGTGGTTATCACTCGTTCCGTATTCCGGCTTTGATCGTGTCTGCCAAAGGAACCTTGCTGGCATTTGCAGAAGGACGGAAAAACAACTTAAGTGACAGTGGAAACATAGATCTGGTTCTCAAGCGAAGTGCAGACAATGGTAAAACGTGGTCAAAATTGTCGGTGCTTTGGAATGATGGCGAGCATACTTGTGGGAACCCCTGCCCGGTCGTTGATCAATCAACGGGGCGTATCTGGCTGCCTTTGACCTGGAATCCTGGTAAGGACCACGAAAAACAGATCAAAGACAAAACCTCGCGGGATACGCGTCGTGTTTATATGAGTTACTCGGACGATGATGGTGTAACTTGGAAGGCACCTTATGAAATCACGAAGTCCACGAAAAAGCCGGAATGGACTTGGTATGCGACTGGCCCCGGGAATGGGATTCAGTTGACGCGCGGAGTACACAAAGGACGGCTCGTGATTCCCTGCGATCATAATTTGACGCTAGATGATAAAGTAGTGCGTCGGTCTCATGCGATTTACTCAGACGATCATGGGAAGTCCTGGCAACTCAGCCAGCCAATTGGTGAAAAAACGAATGAATGCACCGTTGTTGAATTAGCCGACGGTCATCTGCTGATGAATATGCGTAGTTATCATGGCAAGAATCGACGGGCAATCGCTATTTCAGAAGATGGTGGTGCAACGTGGTCCAATGTGTCACTTGATCCTGCGCTAATTGAGCCGGTTTGTCAGGCCAGTCTAATACGGGTGCGTTTTCCTCATTCGGGGAAGTCAGGACAGATACTGTTTAGTAATCCTGCCAGTAAAAAACGCGAAAAAATGACCGTACGTTTAAGTGAAGACGAAGGTAAAACGTGGTCTTCCTCGCGATTGGTAACGCCC
>JAJFIP010000154.1 GCA_021774875.1 Emcibacter sp. | reverse complement strand
AAGTTTTTCCTTTGGCATGGTCGGAAATTCCCTGTTTCAGAATGGTGATCGTCTGAGTTTTGTGGTAAGTCAGCCGCTCAGGGTGATGGGGGGCCATGCGGATGTATCCTTTGTTACGGGCAGAGATTTTCAGAAGGATTTACAATCTGGAAGTCTGTCTTTCGTCAGCAATCATATATCTCTATCACCCAGTGGCCGGGAAATTGATTTTGAGCTGGCTTACCGTATTTCAGATCTTTTTGGCGCAAGGGTGGAAGTCAATATCCTGCATCAGATTAGTCCAAATCACAGCAGTGCGAATCCGGATAATACCGGGATTCTAATACGATTAGGTTCTGAATTCTGATTATATATTATCAGATTTTTTCCGTATGGGTGGTTACCCACTGTTCAAAATCATCGGAAGGGATAGGTTTACTGAAGAAATATCCCTGCAAGACATCACAGCCTTTTTGACGCAGAATTTGAGCTTGCTGCGCTGTTTCCACACCTTCAGCCACCACAGACAAGCCAAGACTGTGGCCAAGTCTGATAATAGCATCTGTTATAGCGGCATCATCATGGTCTTCTGTTATATCCCGGATGAAGGACTGATCGATTTTCAACTGATGAACTTGAAAGCGTTTCAGATATGCCAGCGAGGAATAGCCGGTTCCAAAGTCGTCAATGGCCAGTGAAATTCCAAGTCCGGCAAAAATTTCCAATTTGGCTGCCACAGCGTCAGTATCCCCAATCACCATGCCTTCGGTAATTTCCAACTCAAGCCCCCTTGGGTCAAGTCCTGATACTTTCAGGGCATGTTTCACGTTATCGACAAAATCATCGGACTGGAACTGGCGTGCTGATATGTTAACACACACCCGAAAAGACGGCATATCCATATCATGCCATTTTTTACCCTGTATACAGGCCATTTCCAGAATTTTCTGACCCAGCGTCAACATTAGATCAGAATTCTCAGCGACGGGTATGAATAGCATTGGCGGGATCATGCCTTTTTCAGGGTGCTGCCAGCGAACCAGAGCCTCAGCCCCGATTATGCTATCGTCTAGGGTATTCAGGAGTGGCTGGTAATGCAAAACCAACTCATCCTTTTCAATGGCCTTTTTCAGATCAATTTCAATTTCTTTTTCAGCTTTTGCCTTTGCGTCCATTTCAGATTTATATAACCGGAATACACTTTTGCCGTCATTCTTAGCCTGATACAGGGCCACATCTGCCATTCTGAATAATTCTTCCGGGTCTTCGGAGTCCAGAGGGAAGAAGCTGATTCCGATGCTAGTGCCTATCTGGTGGGAATTTCCATTAATGATAATTGGTTTCCCGACGCTATCAAGCACGCGCTGGGCTGCCTTGGTGATGTCCAGTTCGTTTTCGATATTAGTGGAAAGAATAGCAAATTCATCACCACCTATCCGTGCCACCGTATCTATTTCCCGTGCGCAGCTTTCCAGACGGTTCGCTACCACCCTTAACAGCTTATCGCCCGTAGCATGGCCGAACATGTCGTTGACGGGTTTAAATCCATCCAGATCAAGAAACATCACTGATATTTTCTTATCCATACGCCTTGCCATACGCATGGCTACATCCAGTCTTTGATGGAGCAGATTCCGGTTTGCCAGTCCGGTCAAACTGTCATGGAGGGCCATTTCCCGAATCAAAGTTTCCGCTTCATGGCGTTCGGTGACATCTGAAATAACGATGGTAAATTGTTTTTGTTCATTGATGGTAACTTCCCGGATATTCAGTTCAATGGGAAATGTTGAACCATTTTTTTTGTGTCCGGTGCCGCTTTGTTTTCTAAGTTCTTCATCTTTATCAAGGGTTAAAATAAATTTCTCAATATCAGTTTCCGGCATGATGTGAGCTGTATTAATCAGAAACAGCAGATTTTCTCCAATAATTTCATCAGAAGAATAACCAAACATGTTTTTTGCCGCCCGGTTACAGGTCATGATTTTGCCCGTGACATCCATGGTGACAAGCACATCTGAAATGGCATTTAGAATGGTCTCAATGTGTTTTGCAGCATTTTCCGCAATTTCACGGGTAACGGCCAGCTCTTCAGCCATCTGCACTGCATCGGTGGCTTGCTTTTCCATTATCTCGCGGTCTGACTGGGCTTCAATAAACCGTATCTCATCCATCTCGCTGGAGTGATTGGCCGGAGGAACCGGGGTTGACTGAAGATAAAAGTTGGGATTGGAACGCAGAGAAATATCAGAAAAAGTAAGAACTAATCCACTTCCTTCCATGACCTCTCCCTTGATCTCAAGGTTTTTATCTTCTGCTATGCGTAATTCATAACTGAAAGGGAACAAGTCATCAGACGTTTTGATTTTTGAAAGTTCTGTAAGTATTTTTCCGGCAAAAATATTGCTTTCATCTTTTTCGTTCATATTCCCGTTAATTTGCAGAATATCATTTAGAAAAATTTTCGAGTTCAGATATGATGCTTCGAGATCGAGCATATCTGATAATTTCTTGTTCCATTGTTTCAGGACAAGATTGCGATCGAACAGGGCAATACCATGAGGCAGGCTATCTAATATTTCCTGCAACCTGCTCAAACCCTGTTTATCTTGTTTCTGAAGTACACTTACTACTTTACTATTCATATCAGAAAGCTCATTTTATATTTACTAACTATGGGGACATTGTAGCCGGACAGCCTTAATAGGGAGTTAATAAAAATTTATCAATTATCTGGACTACTTAATGACCCATAAATCTGACATTTTTTCTGAAAAACAGGGTGTGACGCCTACTGCTACATTAGATGTTACACTAGATGTTTCCGGTCATAAATGTCCGGTGCCGGTTCTTCGAGTCCGGCGCATGCTTGAAAGACTATCACGGGGAACCATATTAAAGGTAATAGCCACTGACCCCATGACCCAGATTGACTTCCCCCATTTTTGTCGGGATAGCGGTCATGATCTGTTGGAAATGACAGAGGAGAATGGTATCTTTTCTTTTATAATTAAAAAGGTTGGCTCACCCCGACCGGATAGCGTGTGAAGAATGAGTGAAACAATCAGTGATGTAATGGAAACATTCGAGTTTCTGGACGACTGGGAAGACAGGTATAAATATATCATTGACCTTGGGCGTGGTCTGCCCGAATTCGATGAAAAAGATATGACCGAAAAAAACCGGGTTCATGGCTGTACCAGCCGAGTGTGGCTGATTCATGAACTGGTTGATGGTAAAGTAGTATTCAAGGGGGAAAGCGATGCCCATATTGTTCGCGGCTTAATCGCGCTCATCCTGATGATATATTCCGGCAAGCTTCCACAGGAAATCATCGCGACAGAGGCGCGGGATACCCTGGACAGGCTAGGTCTAGAAAAACATCTCTCCCCCATGCGCACCAATGGTCTTTTTTCCATGGTGGGAAAAATAAAATCAATTGCGACTGCATACAACAGCGTTTCCGCCTGAGTGCAAAACAGAAGAAGGATATGACCCATTTTATTTGAAGGCAGAGAACTTAAAGAACTGGTATGTCTGATTCCCCACGCCAAGCGTCTGGGACTTCGGATATTGGAGGATCAGGACGACAGCCTGATGATGGAAATGCCGTTTAAAGCGGAGCTGGAAGCTATCAAGGGCAGTGGAATTATTGCCAATGGGGCCATCACGGCGTTTCTGGACTCGGCACTGGGGTCGGCTATACATGATCAGTTTGAAACATTTCGCAAGGTTGTCACTCTTGATTTGCGGGTGGATTATTTTGAAAAACCCAAGCCTTTTTCTTCTGTAGTGACTAAAGCCCGTTGTCTGAAGATTACAGACCAGGTGGTTTACGTTCAGGCCGACATCTATTCCGGCGATGAAACAGCCCCCTTCGCCCACGGTGTCGCCGTATTTTCGCTGGTAAATGTAGAGAAGAAACCATGATTACAGCTTTTTTATCCAAACTGAAGGCGCGCGATACTTTTGATGAAAGCCTTGATATCAGCCCCTATGCCGGGATGATGGGATTCAGGCTGATGCGTAAAGATGGTAAGCTGACCACAGCGATGAAATTTCATGCCGACCTCATCGGTTCACCCTTTCCGCCGGCCTTGCATGGGGGGACGGTAGCATCATTAATGGAAATGTCTGCCCTTATGCAACTGATCTGGGACAGAGACGCTGAGCAGATTCCCAGAGCCATTGATATTACGGTTGATTATTTAAGGGCTGGCAAGCCCGAGGATACCTTCGCCAAGGCCCGGGTATTCAGAAGGGGGCGGCGCTTTGCCACACTTCATGCCGAGGCCTGGCAATCTGATCCTGACAAGCCTATTGCATCGGCCATGTTGCATTTTCAGCTTACGGATTAATTTTCACAAGTTTTGGTGGGGGGAATTTTCTTGGTGTACCAGATATAATCAACATTTTCCGCCTGCATATCCTGTCCGACTTCTGCAAAGGCAAGACTGATACTCTTGTCTGTCCCGGCCAATTTACCAAGGATATAGGGGACGCCTGTATCTTTGATAACATGCTTCCGGGCAGCTATGAGAACAGCCTTTTCCGGTCCAGTTTCAGCTATTGCCAGAGCAAAAAGACCATTCTGTGCCCGGTGGATCATGGCAAATTTTGCCAGTACTTCAGTTGGCAGGTCTTGACAAAAAGCTTTACCTAATTCTTGCATAATCTTTGTTTTGATCTTTATGAGAGGCATGAGGTCAGATTTGACATCATCTGACAAGCCGCCAAGGTCTTTACGGTGTAGTTCTCCAATTTCATAACGGGAAAAGTTAATGGCCTTGAGTGGTAGTTTTCTGAGCATGGCCATATCAAAGACAGGTCTTACAATAGGCCAGTCTGACTGGCCGCTGCTTGACCAATCCAGCAACATATCCAGCCCAGTTGCATCATTATTATGTAGAGAGTTTTTATGTCTTTGAGTAAAAATGGCAAAGGCATTTTGTTTGTTTCGTTCTACATAGCTCAACAGGATAACAGGCTTTTGGCCCTTTTTGGCAAGATTTCCAATGATTTTGGCGGCTTTAACGTGATGATCGGGGTTATCCATCCGCAAGCCTAAAAGTATATTCTGTGACCGGGCAAGATGTTTGGTCAGGCTGTTCTCAGAAATGAATTTCTGGCCTGCCACATACCATATTTTCCCATCCTCAGATCTTGCATCCTGAACAAAAATCAGGAGTGAAAAAAACACAATGCAAAAGATTTGTTTCATTTGAACCTGAAAAAATAAAATTTAACTATTAAAACGGTCGTTTTTATTTCATATTTAATTTACCATCGATTCTCTAAAGAAAGCGAGTGAAATTATGAGCGAAATCAATCAGCAGATAACCTTAAACAGCCGCCCGGATGGCTGGGTCGTCCAGGAAAACTTTAAACTGGTTGACGGACAGATACCTGAAATTGGCGAAGGGGAAATTCTGACACGCAACCTCTTTATGTCGGTGGACCCCTATATGCGGTCACGGATGAATGATGCCAAGTCATATGTGCCGCCGTTTCAGATTGGCGAAGTATTGCAAGCCGGCGTGGTTGGTGAAGTGGTTACTTCGCAAAATCCAAAATTCAACGAAGGCGATGTGGTGGTTGGCATGCTGGGCTGGGAAAATTATTCCAAATCTGACGGCGAGGGACTACTGACCGTGGAACGGGGGCCGGTGCCGCTATCCTATTATCTGGGAGTACTGGGCATGCCGGGGATGACCGCCTATGCCGGGCTGGTGGGGGTGGCTGATGTGCAGGCAGGTGAGACAGTTTTCGTTTCTGCGGCGTCCGGTGCGGTGGGCAGTGTGGTCGGGCAGATTGCCAAGATTATGGGCTGTGCTGTGGTTGGCTGTGCTGGTTCAGATGACAAGGTGGATTTTCTGGTCAATGAATTGGGTTTTGACCGGGCATTTAATTATAAAACCTGCGGTTCTATTGCCAGAAAAATTGCCGAGCTATGCCCCAAGGGCATTGATGTCAATTTTGAAAATGTCGGCGGTGAGATCATGGAAGCCGCGCTGTGGAATATGAGAGATTTTGGTCGCATAGCCGTGTGTGGCATGATTTCAAATTATAATGACAAGGAAATGACGCCGGGGCCAAGGGGTATGGGTATAATCATTCAGCGGCGTCTAAAAATTCAGGGATTCATTGTTTCTGATAATCCCGGCCTGAATATGGAATTTATCCAGAAAGCCGTAGGCTGGCTGGCAGAGGGTAAATTAAAATACCGGGAGACGGTGACAGACGGCCTGGAAAATGCGCCTTCTGCGTTCATTGGTATGCTCAAGGGTGAAAATTTCGGCAAACAGATCGTAAAAATAGCCTAACAGAACTCGGAAAAACAGCGATGCAAATTCCGCGCTGTTTCATTCCAGTCCAAATAATTTGCGTCCTGCGAAATCTGCTGACCGTCCCAATCATGGCTTAGGGCTGATGATAACCCAACTGTCAGCGCTTCTGCGGATTGTTCGGTCAGTAAAATACCATTATCTTTTGTGATCACTTCTGGTAAGCCGCCGACATTTGTTGCAATGACGGGGGTACCGCAGGCCAGACTTTCCAGCACCACATTGGGCATACCTTCCATGGATGACATCAGGATAGTGCATTTGGCTTGCCCATAGTAAGCGGGCAAATCCCGGTGGGGAACATTGGACAGAAAGGAAACCCTGTCTGAAATATTCAGCCGGTAAGCCAGATTTTTGAGAGAATTTTCAAGTTCACCAGATCCTATGATCGTTAGTCTTTCTTGTGTTAATTTTACAAGGGCTTTCAATATATATTCATGGCCTTTCAAGGGAACCAGATTGCCAACACTCAGCAGATATTTACCTGCACCTTTGTCTTTGGCATTGAAAAGTGATCTGTCGACACCATTCATTATGACCGTTAATTTTTCCTCAGATACCCCATGCTCAATCAGGCGGTCTTTGAGAGCATGACTTACACAGATCACTTGCCGGGCATAGTCAATGGCTTGCAGGATGCTTCTTTTGGGTTGTTTTTGTTCCATCCAGAAATTTACATCGCTGCCCCGGGCTGTCAGTATCAGGGGTTTGCCATGTTTCTTTGCCAATCTGTAAGCGGCGACTCCATCGGGATAAAGATAATGGCCGTCAACCAAATCAAATGTTTCATCATTAGGGTAAATATCTGGCAGCATTATATCAGCAGCCTTCATCATTGCACTTGCAACATTGATCAGATTCGTACCCGGAATGGTCATATAGCGGGGATGGTAAACTGGAATATTTCCCTGTATCTCCTGACTTGGAACCTGATTGTTGCTGTGGAAGCGACTTCCCGGAATAAGGCCGAGCAGGGGTAAATATTGAACCGGGGCAATGACTTTATGCTCTGTGTTTTCTATCAAATCAAAATGATCCATGCGGGCTTTGACAAAGATGCCAAGACCTGGCTCAATTTTATTGGGATATAGCGATGTGAAGGTTAGTACCCGCAATGCTTTTCCTTAAGGTTGCCGCGACAGAAACTGATCAAACATCATCAATGTCCAGAGGGGTGAACTATAATCCCTGATCCCGCTTTGATGATGATCAACAAGGGTGTGCAGATAACTGGGATCAAATAAACCGCAACTCAGCATGCGCTCATTCAGGACCGCATCCCGGATGTTTTGTTTCAATTCACCGCGAAACCATTTGCCAAGAGGAACAGCAAAGCCCATTTTGGGTCGATACAAAATATCATTTGGCAGACGGCCTTCCAGCGATTTTTTGAAGATTAATTTGCCTTCGCTGCCCTGTAGCTTGAAGCTGGATGGCAGAGTAGCAATCCATTCAACCAGTTCGTGATCCAAAAGCGGCACCCGTACTTCCAGTGAATGAGCCATGGACGCCCGATCAACCTTGGTCAGAATGTCACCGACCAGATAAGTTTTTATGTCAATATACTGCAAGATTGAAAGGGGATCATCGCTGCCGGAATTCTCGCCGTATTTATTGAACAGGTCGCGCGTACAATAGCCTTGAAGATCAGCTTTTAGGCCCTGACTGAATAATTTATCCCGCATATCTCCTTTTAAGATAGATACGCCGTGAAAATAGCTTTCCACATGATCACGGGCCAGTCCCTGAAAGGTTGTTTTGGCCCGAAAAATACGCGGTGCCCAATCGGCTTTGGGGTAAGTTCTTCCCAAAAACCCAAAGACAGGTTTTCGGATGCTTTCAGGGAAAATTCCCCGCATCTTCTGTTCGAACATTTGCAGTTGATAGCGTCTGTATCCCGCCAGATTTTCATCGCCGCCATCGCCGGACAGGGCAACAATCACTTTTTCGCGGGCCAACTCACAAACCCTGTACGTGGGCAGTGCCGAACTATCCGCATAGGGTTCATCATAAATATCAATCAGTTTCTCAACCAGTGAATAGTCGCCCGGATCAACGATGCGTGACCAGTGATTGGTGTTATATTTCCGGGCAATGCGCTCGGCATAGTCGGTTTCATTATATTTGGGATCGGAAAAGCCGATGGAGCAGCTATTTACCGGCTCGCCGCTTATATCAGCCATATCAGCGACCACAGCCCCTGAATCCACAC
>JAJFIP010000153.1 GCA_021774875.1 Emcibacter sp. | reverse complement strand
CATGGCGAGCGTTTTGGCCAGAATAAGACGGTTTCTCTCACCACCGGACAGGGAACTGACCGGGCTTCTGGCCTGCCCGGCATCAAACAGAAAGTCTTTAAGATATGATATGATATGTTTGGATTCGCCCCGCACCATAATATGGTCGCCGCCGTCACTTAAATGATCCCACAGGGTTTCATCATCCTGCAACCGCGTCCGCTTCTGATCAAGATAGGTAATCTCAAGATTAGTACCATGTTTGACCCGGCCCTGATCGGGCATCATTTCCCGGGTCAGCATTTTGAGCAGAGTGGTTTTGCCGACCCCATTGGGGCCGATAATACCAATGCGGTTACCGCGCATGATTCTAAACGAGAAATCCTTGGTAATAACAGAATCGTCAAAAGATTTGGAAATTTTAAAGGCTTCAATGACTTTCTTGCCCGCTGTCTTGCCGCTGTCAATTTCAAGTTTTGCCTGACCCGTTACGGCAATTTGATCGGCTCGCCTATCACGCAAATCCCACAGGGCCCGCATCCGGCCCATATTTCTTTTGCGCCGGGCGGTGATACCTTTATGAGACCATTCGGTTTCTTTTTCGATCAGCTTATCCAGCTTGGCGCGCTCCACCCGTTCCTGCTCAATAATTTTTTCCGACCATTGCTCAAAATATTTGAAGCCCTTGTCCAGACGCCGGACCCGTCCCCGATCAAGCCAGAAAACAGTATTGGTCATGTTATTCAGAAAAGTACGGTCATGGCTGATAATGACTAGGCCGCCGCGAAAGGATTGCAGGCGGCCTTCCAGCCATTCAATAGTGGCTATATCAAGGTGGTTTGTCGGCTCATCCAGCAACAGAATATCCGCATCACTGATCAAGGCCCGCGCCAGAGCCGCCCGTCGGGCTTCGCCCCCTGAAAGAATCCTGGGATCAAGATCAGGCTCAAGGGCGATTTCCGCCAGAATAATATCAACCAGAAAATGATCTTCCGTGGACGCATGGGTCAATCCGCTGGCCACATAATCATGGAGATTCTTATGGCCTGACATGTCCGGTTCCTGATCGAGATAGGTCACATGACATCCGGGCTGAAGGAATCTCTTGCCCCGGTCGGCCTCCGTGATGCCACATATTACTTTCAGGAGAGTGGATTTGCCGGACCCATTGCGACCCACAAGGCTAATCCTGTCCCGATCGCCAATAGCAAGCTCAACCCCGTCAAACAGGGGATTCTCGCTAAAACGAAGCGCCATGTCAGTGATGGTGAGCAGCGGCGGGGCCATAAGTTGTCCTGAAATAAATATTTTTGCCAAGTGATAGCGGATTAACACCCAAACGTGAAGGGCTGTATGTGGATTTTCTGGTTAAAATCTCTTATTGTATGAAAAATATCAAAATCAGGATAATGCAAGGCCATGTTATTCAAGTTTTTAATATCATCTGATGTGAAATCCAGCGAGATCACACCGGAAAGAATATATCATAACCGCCGTGAATTCATCCAGGCCGGGGTCGGATTTGGGGCGGTCGCAGCCTTGGGATTTAACATTCCACAGGCTGGGGCGGAAACAACAGCCCTGAAAAATATTATCCGTGACGGAATTTATGATACCGAGGAAAAAATGACCTCCTTGCGCGTAGTATCCAGCTATAATAATTTTTATGAATTTGGTACCGAAAAAGATGATCCATTTAGAAACGCCCATTCACTGCGCCCCCGCCCCTGGACAGTAAAGGTAGACGGCCATGTGGAAAATCCGGGCAACTATGATCTTGATGATCTGATTAGTCCCCACGCTTTACAGGAACGAATCTACCGTATGCGCTGTGTAGAGGCATGGTCCATGGTGATTCCTTGGGTCGGTATTCCGCTGGCTGAGATCATCAATAAACTGGGACCAACGTCCAAGGCTAAATATATCCGATTTGAAACCCTGTATGATAAAAAGCAGATGCCGGGACAATATCGCCGGGTTATCCCCTGGCCCTATGTTGAGGGCCTGCGCATGGATGAGGCCATGAACCCGCTAACCCTGATGGCGGTGGGCCTATATGGCGAGACACTGCCCAATCAGAACGGCGCACCCCTGCGTCTGGTAGTGCCATGGAAATATGGTTTCAAGGGTATAAAATCAATTGTCCGTATCAGCTTTGTCGAGCGGATGCCACGCAATAGCTGGAAAATTATTGCTCCAAGAGAATATGGGTTTTATGCAAATGTAAACCCTGATGTGGATCACCTGCGCTGGACTCAGGCCAGCGAGCGGCGCATCGGTGAATTCCGTCGGCGCAAGACATTGATGTTCAATGGCTACGCAGAGGAAGTGGCGCATCTTTATAGCGGTATGAATCTGAAGAAAAATTTCTGATGTCGCTATCCCAAGTGAAAGTAATCATTCATTTTCTGGCAATGCTGCCCGCCCTGTGGCTCTTGTGGCAGGGCTGGTTATTTTATGATTTTCAGGATAATGCGCTCACTGCCAATCCCATCAAATATATACACCACTTTACCGGCAATAGTGCGATCAGGTTTGTCCTGATCGGCCTTGCCATTACGCCTGGGCGCAAAATTTTTGGCTGGAACAAGCTGATAAAATTTCGCCGTATGATGGGTCTATATGCATTTTTTTATGCGATGCTGCATTTTATTAATTTTATCGTACTGGATTATTTTTTTGATTGGGCAACTATCACTCAAGAAATTATCAAGCGGCCCGCCATCACAACCGGAATGATAGCGGCAGTAATATTATTACTATTGGCAATAACCTCAACCAGAGGCTGGGTACGCAGAATGGGCAAGGGCTGGATCAGGCTGCACCGGCTGGCATATGTGATCGGACTATTTGTGGTTACCCATAACCTTGTTATGGTCAAGGCCGATCTTCTGGTGCCGATGATTCATACAATAATATTTGCCCTGTTGATAGGATATAGGCTTGCGGCATGGGCTTCCTTTTTCTACAATAGAAAAAGGAAAAATGCTTAAGGAATAACTCATGGACTATAGCTCTTTCACCTTGAATATTGCCGATCATATTGCCGTTATCACTTTGGACAACCCAAAAAAACTCAATGCGTTGGGCGAGGATTTCTGGACGGAATTTCCACAAGCTTTTGAACATATTAGCCAAGACCCTGATGTCAGAGTCGTAGTGGTGGCCGCATCGGGCAAACATTTTACCGCAGGCATTGATCTTGGCTACCTGCAAGCCATTATGCCGCAAGAAGCCGCGGACCCGGCCCGGGTCATGGATAAAATGCGCCGCCATATAAAATTTCTGCAAGCTGCTTTTGAAGCCATTGATAAATGCCGCCTTCCTGTGCTCGCGGCGGTGCAGGGCGGATGTTTTGGCGCCGGGGTTGATCTGGTGTCGGCCTGCGATATTCGTTACGCCAGCCGGGACGCTTATTTCATCATTCAGGAAATTAATATCGGCATGGTCGCCGACCTTGGCACTATGCAGCGCATGCCCCGGCAAATCCCAGATGGCCTGATGCGCGAGTTATCCTATACTGGCCGCAAGAATCATGCGGATGAGGCCATGAAGACTGGCTATGTCACCCATATGACGGAGGATCATGAGGCCCTGCTCAGCCATGTGATGACCGTAGCCGCTCAAATTGCAGCCCAATCCCCGCTTGCGGTATCAGGCAGCAAGGAAATGCTCAACCATACCCGCGATCACACTCTGGCCGACGGCCTAGATTATATTGCCGCATGGAATGCAGGCATGTTGTCGAAACAGGATGTGATCAAGGGCGCGATGGCGGCACTGGCAAAAAGCAAGGCGGAGTTTGACGATCTGCTGGATTAATCCTTACTCTCCAGGTGTCTTCCAGTAAAATGACTTTGCGAAGGGAAGCGGCTTGTGATGTGCCGGCAACATTCGCCAGTACCATCAAAATACAGATGGTTATGATTATTTGAATGAGTCTTGACATTAGTTGATCTTCCTTTCATTTACTTTATATATCTATTAAATTTATTAATATAATATTCTCTATTAATTGCCTTTACAAACGCATTATGGTAATATAAATATTAGTTTTACTCATATATTGAAATCAAAATGCCCCTACCACCCGCCATTCTTTCTTCTTTGCATGTGTTTGACGCTGTGGCGCGTCTGGGCAATTTTGGTGCGGCGGGTGATGCCCTGAACATCACACAAAGTGCCGTAAGTCACCGCATCAAGCAGTTGGAGCTAAATCTCAATGTCAGCCTGATCCGGCGGACCACGCGCCATCTGGAACTGACAAATGAAGGATTACGGCTGGCCAATGCCGCCCGTAATGCGTTAGCCGAGGTTGCCGCGGCTTTAGATGATTTGAAGCAAGAAAAGAGTGATGGTACTCTCGTATTATCTGTATTGCCCTCTTTTGCAGCCAAGTGGCTTGTTCCGCATCTGACGACATTTTATGACAGCAACCCCGCCAACAGAGTGTCAGTACTGGCCCAGGATGAGCTTGCGGATCTGCGCCGGGATCCTATTGTGGGCGCATTGAGATATACCCGCAATACTCAGCCGGGATTGCATGCCACATTTCTGTGTAAGGATTGGCTGGTTCCCGTTGCCAGCCCGTCATTATTCAAGGATGGCAAAATTCCCACGACGCCAGAGGAATTGAGTAAATATTCCCTGCAAACCGATGTGACAGGATTACCCGAGGAATTGGGCTATTCATGGATTGACTGGTTTCGCGCTCAAGGATCTGATTTTGAACCTGATACCATAGAGCCGCAATTTAACCGGGCCGACCTCATGATTCAGACCGCCATCGCGGGTCAGGGTATTGTCATGAGTCGTGCCATGCTGCTGGAACAGGATTTGTTTGAAACCGGTCTGTTGGTACAGGTGGGAAAAGCGATTCCAGCACCGGCATCCTATTATTTTGTCACCCTGCCGGAAAAAGCTGACTGGCCTAAAATAATAATATTCAGGGAATGGCTCAAAGAAGCCATGTCTGAAACCTATACAAAAATTTCACAGATTCTTTATTAGAAAATCAGTCATTGGCCCCGGGATGGGCATTGTTATAGACATCCATCAGGTAGGCCGTATCCACATCAGTGTAATGCTGGGTGGTACTGAGCGAGGCATGGCCCAGTAATTCCTGAATAGTGCGCAAATCGCCGCCTGCGATCAGCAGATGGGTGGCAAAACTATGGCGCAGGGCATGGGGGGTGGCCGATGGCGGCAGGCCCAGAACGCCGCGCAGCTTTTGCATGGCCAGCTGGATCATCCTTGCATTGAGCCGCCGACCCTGCACCCCGATAAAAAGCGGGCCTTCTGGAGACAATAAATGGGGACAGTTTACCATATAAGTCTCAATGGCTTCGCGCACTACGGGCAGCAGGGGCACAAGTCTTTCCTTGTTACGTTTGCCGATTACCCGAAGCATATCGCCCTCGGGCAGATCCTGCATGTTCAAATTCAACGCCTCTGAAATACGCAGACCACAGCCATAAAGCAGGGTCAGCACGGCAATATCCCGGTCACCTACCCAGCCTTCGGTGGCAAAATCACTCACATGATCCAGAGTTTTTTTCGCCGCTTGCTCGTCCAATGGCCGGGGCAGTCGCTGTGGCAGTTTAGGTGAACTGATGGCGTTAATGGCATCATTGTACAGGATTTCATTTTGGCGCAGATATTTATAAAAAGCCCTGATCGCACTTAAAGTCCGCGCCACAGATGCCGGGGTCAGTCCGTCCCGTCGTCGCCGCGCCAGAAACGACCGAAAATCCACGGGCCGCAGGTCGCGCAAATCGGCCATGCCGGGTGCTTTGCCCAGATGATCGGCGAGAAATAAGAAAAAGACGGTAATATCCCGCTGATAGGCATCATAGGTGTGTTTTGAAACCCGCTTTTCCGCCTGAAGAAACTCAAGCCAGTCTTTTAGCAAAGGCAGAAGGGCCGGAAATATAATATGTTTAGTGGTCATAAAGACACTATAGCGAGTTTATCTGGCTTCGTCAGCAATCAGTCTTTTCAGATGACCGTGAAAGGTTGCGGCGAGGAAACGCAAAAGTTCTGTGCCCTGACCGGAACTGAAAAATCCCTGATCCCGGCTACCAAAGGCAAGTACCCCAAGCGGATGGTGGTCACTTTCCTCTATACGGATTAGAGCTTCGGCTTTGATCAGAGGAGTGGCAGGTCCATAAATTTCTTCAGCAACTTTTACATTGCCGCGCAAAATGACCGCATTCTTATGGCCAAGAAATTTATTAATAATGCCCTTTTTCAACAGACGGATATTGCTGTTCTTTGGCAAATCTTTCTTATCTTTTTCAAAGCATATGGTGATGCTGTCCACCTGTAATATCTGGGTCCAGTCATTACAGACCATATGGCACAAATGTTTAAAATCATCGGCTTCCAGCAGGCATAAGGCCGCCGCATGGATGCGGGCCTGGGTGGTCATATTACTGCGGGAGGCATGGATTATGGAGCCCTGCATATCATTCAGGCTGGTGATTTCATTTTGCAGACGGTCCAGCAATACAGATTGAAAATCCACAACGCCGTCGTCGCGTTTTTGGCGTGAGGGTTTCAATATGCTCAGCAGATCTTTATTCTGGTCAAAAAAATCCGGGTTCAGGATCAGATAATCCCGAATCTCATCTTCGCTCAAATGCCTTTTTTTCCTGGCATCTTTGCTCTTGCGATCTTTTTGCAATTTGTCTGACACAACCCTATCCTTAAACTTATACTAAAGGCGATTATACAGGAGCAGTGATTACCAGCTCGTAAACACACCGCCGTCAGGGTGAATTATTTTACAATGCTTTGGCCGGTCTTTTCCCAATCGGCGACAAAGGCGGCAAGGCCATTGGTGGTCAGCGGGTGATTAAAGAGCTGGCGCAACACTTTTGGCGGCAGGGTGACCACATCAGCGCCAATGCGGGCACTTTCGATGATATGAATGGGATGACGGGTGCTGGCGACCAGAATTTCTGTACCGAATTCATAATTATCATATATCAGGCGAATGTCCTCAATCAGCTGCATACCATCAAAACCCACATCATCATGGCGACCCACAAAAGGAGAAATAAAGCTGGCTCCTGCCTTGGCCGCTAGTAAGGCCTGCGCTGCAGAGAAACATAATGTCACATTGACCATTTTACCCTGATCTGTAAAATGCTTGCAGGCCCGAAGCCCATCAATGGTCATGGGAACTTTGAGTGCGATATTTTCCGCAATGTCGTAAATCTCGGCGGCTTCGGCAACCATACCGTCATAATCGGTGGCGGCGACTTCGGCACTGACCGGACCAGGTATGAGATCGCAGATTTCTTTTGTTACCTCAAAATAATCCCGACCTGATTTCAGGATCAGAGAGGGATTAGTGGTAACCCCGTCCACAAGTCCGGTTGCTGCCAATTCACGGATGTCATCAATTTCTGCCGTATCCAAAAAGAACTTCATGTTTCAAAAACCTTATCAAAGTAAAAAAATATTTCCTGAAATAAGTTTTATAATATAGTGACCAAAAAAAATAGCCCTTTTATTGTTGGTTAAAAAAATAGGAAAGTATTTTATGGGTTCTGACCCCAAACGTATTCAGGTACTTTTGCCCTTGCCCCTTGCTGGTCCGTTCGATTATACGGCTTTACCAGATGCCCCGTTGGTCGAGGGAGATTTTGTCAAGGTTCCGCTTGGCAGTCGCACTGTGCAGGGTGTGGTCTGGAATATGTCACCACAAAATAGTGATATTGCTGCGGATAAGCTGAAACCCATCATGGGCAAGCTGGACCTGCCGCCTTTGCCCGATAGCTTGCGGGATTTTATTAACTGGGTGGCTTCTTACACCCTTTCCCCCGCAGGCGCAGTGTTGAAAATGGCGGTCAGTGTACCGCGTGTCTTTGATCGGGCCAAGAAAAAGACTTTTTATCGTCTGTCCCCTGATCTGCCGGAAAAGCTCACCGCAGGTCGCCGCGCAGTGGCCGCTATGGCGCAAGAAGATGTACCAGAGAATATGCCACTGGCCCTGAAAACATGGGCTGAACTGGCAGCGGTTGGAGAAGGGGTTGTGCGGGGCATGGTCAAAGCCGGACAAATGATCCCGGTTGAGGTAATGGCCGATGAGGCTTTCCCGGAACCGGATGCTGATCTGGCCGGGCCAATCCTGTCGCCTGAACAGCAAAAAGCCGCACAGCATTTATGCCAGATGGTGTCTGTACATAATTTCAAGCCAGTATTGCTGGAAGGCATCACTGGCTCCGGCAAGACAGAAGTATATTTTGAGGCCATTGCCGAGGCTTTACAAACTGAGGGCGGCCAGATTCTGGTACTGGTGCCGGAAATTGCCCTGACCGCACAATGGCTGGAACGTTTCGAAAAACGATTCGGGGCGGCCCCGGTTGTCTGGCATTCGGAACTGACGCCCGCGAGCCGCAGACGGGCCTGGTGGGCAGTAGTCAGAGGGCAGGCCAAAGGCAGGGCAAGGGTGGTTGTCGGGGCGCGGTCAGCATTGTTCCTGCCGTTTCAGGATTTGAAACTGATTGTGGTCGATGAGGAACATTCCGCCACCTTCAAGCAGGAAGATGGCGTCATGTATCATGGCCGGGATATGGCTGTTGTGCGGGCCATGCAGTCAGATTGCCCGGTGATTCTGGCCTCAGCAACCCCATCACTGGAAACCATATTAAATGCCGAATCCGGGAAATATGACTGGCTTTACCTGGGCGAACGTCATGGCAGTGCCATTTTACCCCAGATGAAGGCTATTGATCTTCGCCTCCATAAACTGAAAAGCGGAATTTGGCTGTCTGATCCGCTGCGGGACGCTCTTGTCAAAAATTTCAGCAACGGCGAACAGTCGCTGTTGTATCTCAATCGTCGGGGCTATGCACCGCTAACCCTGTGCCGCACCTGTGGCCACCGCATGAATTGCCCCCATTGCTCGGCGTGGCTGGTGGAGCATCGAAAAGGTGACAGGCTTAGCTGTCATCATTGTGGATTTTCCCGTGCCAAACCAAATTCCTGCCCGGAATGTGACGCTAAAGACAGCATGACCGCCTGCGGGCCGGGGGTAGAACGGGTGGCGGAAGAGATACAAGTGCTTTTTCCGGGAGCGCGAATCGCGGTCATGGCCAGCGATGAAATATCTTCTCCTACCCAGATGCGAGAAATGATTGCCAGTATCGCCCGCCATGAATTTGATATTATCATTGGCACCCAGATTGTCACCAAGGGCTATCATTTCCCCATGCTGACCCTTGTCGGCGTAGTGGATGCAGACCTGGGGCTTGGTGGCGGCGACCCGAGGGCGGCGGAGCGCACATGGCAGCAACTGGAACAGGTGGCAGGCCGGGCCGGACGGGCAGAGCGAGCAGGACAAGTACTGTTTCAGACCTATCAGCCGGAGCATCCGGTGCTGAAGGCCCTGATTTCAGGAGACGGGCAAGCGTTCCTCGAGCGGGAAGCCCAGGAGCGGGAACACCATAAGCTGCCGCCGTTTGGCAAGCTGGCGGCGATTATAATATCGGGTGCGGATTATAATGCCGTGGTCAAGACGGCGCGAAGGATTTCTGCCCATGCCCCCAAAAATAAAAACATTGCCGTTCTCGGGCCGGTTACGGCACCCATGGCTTATCTTCGGGGAAAGCATCGTTTTCGCCTGCTGGTCAAGGCTGAAAGACAAGTAAAAATGCAGAAAACCATGGGCCAATGGCTGGCACTCTGTCAACTGGAACGGGGGGTTAATATTCAGGTCGATATAGACCCCTATAGTTTTTATTAAGGTGAATTTTTAAAAAAAATTCACCTTACCCATTTGCTGTCTTGCAGACTAAGGGACACTGTGCTAGGTAACGCGCAAACAAATGTATATTTTGCAGTGCTAAATTTTGAGGAAGACTGAGTTGCCATCTGACATGTCGTCAAATATTGTTTCTGAAAATCTGACCATTACCGGACTTGCTGGCCGTTATGCCGTTGCATTGTTTGACTTGGGTGAGGAAACAAAAAATCTGGAAAAGATAGCCCAGGATGTGGCGATTTTATCCGGGTTACTTGCGGAAAGTACCGAGCTTAAAGGTCTGACGTTAAATCCGGTTTTTTCTTCTGAGGAAAAAGCCCGGGCCATGGCTGCGGTTATTAAGGCTGCCGGGCTTGACAGTCTGGTTGCAAATTTCGTTGGTGTTGTGGCGAAAAATGGCCGTCTGGATCAGCTTGAAAATATTATCTCGGAATTCATGCGTATCCATGCTCACCATAATGGTGAAGTGAGTGCCTCTGTAATGACCGTAGTTGGACTGGAAGATGCGCAACTTGATGCCTTGAAAAACAAACTAAAATCAATGGTCGGCAGTGAGGTGACTGTGGATACAGATATTGATGACAAGCTCCTTGGGGGCATAGTCGTCAAAATCGGATCCCGCATGATCGATTCATCGCTGAAGACTAAACTCGCTAATCTTGAAGAATCAATGAAAGAGGTTGGATAATGGACATCCGTGCAGCGGAAATATCTAAGATCCTGAAAGAGCAAATTGCCAATTTTGGTGACGAAGCTGAAATTTCAGAAGTTGGCAAGGTTCTGTCAGTAGGAGACGGAATCGCCCGTATTTATGGTCTTGACAATGTTCAGGCCGGTGAAATGGTTGAATTTCCCGGTAAGGTAATGGGCATGGCCCTGAATCTTGAGGCCGATAATGTGGGGGCAGTGATTTTCGGCTCTGACCGCGACATTAAAGAAGGCGATACGGTCAAACGTACCGGAAGCATCGTCGATGTGCCAGTGGGCAAGGGTCTGCTGGGTCGGGTTGTTGATTCGCTGGGTAATCCCATTGACGGTAAAGGGCCGCTCACTGATGTCAAACGCTCCCGTGTGGAAGTGAAAGCACCGGGCATTATTCCGCGTAAATCTGTTCATGAGCCGGTACAGACCGGTCTTAAGGCCATTGACAGTCTGGTTCCCATCGGGCGTGGACAGCGTGAATTGATCATTGGTGATCGTCAGACCGGCAAGACCGCAGTGGCTATTGATACCTTCCTGAACCAGAAAGATATTAACGCTGGCGATGATGAGGCTAAAAAGCTTTATTGTGTATATGTTGCGGTTGGCCAGAAACGGTCCACCGTCGCCCAGATCGTGAAAATACTGGAAGAGCGCGGTGCCATGGAATATTCCATCGTTGTCGCCGCCACCGCGTCCGAGCCTGCACCATTACAGTTTCTGGCCCCCTATACCGGGACCGCCATGGGCGAATTCTTCCGTGACAATGGTATGCATGCGGTGATCGTTCATGATGACCTGTCCAAACAGGCGGTGGCTTATCGTCAGATGTCATTGCTGCTCAGGCGTCCTCCTGGACGTGAAGCTTATCCCGGGGATGTGTTCTATCTTCATTCCCGCCTTCTGGAACGGGCTGCTAAAATGAATGATGATAATGGCGGCGGTTCCCTTACCGCCCTGCCAATCATTGAAACTCAGGCTGGCGACGTGTCGGCCTATATTCCCACTAACGTGATCTCAATCACCGATGGTCAGATATTCCTTGAAACAGAACTTTTCTATCAGGGTATCCGTCCGGCCATTAACGTCGGGCTAAGCGTTTCCCGTGTGGGTAGTGCAGCACAGGTCAAGGCCATGAAG
>JAJFIP010000152.1 GCA_021774875.1 Emcibacter sp. | reverse complement strand
TCAGGGGACAGAACCCGGCTTACAGACCATCTGGATAATTTATTTCTAAAATCTCTGACCAACAGGTTTTACAAATTCAAATTCTTTTAGTTCAACGACTTTGTCGATAATGAATCCTTTGCGCTCAGGGTGTTTTTTTCGAACCTGCCGGATTATATCATCTTCGTTTTCTCCTTCAAATGTAAGAAAATGCAAATGCGCCCACTCACTGGAATAATTCGGATGATTTTTATTTTGCTCATCCAGTTCCCGGACATGTTGATTATAAATTGAAACTTCAAAGCGTTTGTGATTGTTACTCATGAATATTTTAACTTTATTTTAATGATAAAAACTATGTGCCCTGACATTACAGCAAGCTGATTAATTTGAATTTAAGAATTCCTAAATCATGATTTAAATAAATAACAGATTTTATATAATATCCTTCAGATAATTATTTAGGCGCAGTTTTCACATCATATGTCACTGGCAGGATAGTGGCGAGGGCGGTGGCTACATGTTTTTCCTCCCCCTCTTCTGTGACGGCATAAACGTCAGAACGGCAGATCACCTGACGCCTGCCAGCGCGGACAACATAGCCCTTGCCGATGAAATGCCTTCCAATGGCTGGGGCCAAAAAATTTATCTTATATTCCTGAGTTACCACTTCCCCGACCTCTGTCGCAGCAGCCAGACCACAGACATTATCCGCCAGATAGCCAATAACGCCACCATGCAAAAATCCATGCTGCTGGGTCAGCTCTTTCCGATAGGGGATTTCCAGCTGGGCATAGCCCTGTTCAAGTCGTGTGAGCTGAACATTGAGCAAGCCGGAAAAAGGTTGATGCTGCATGATGTCCTGAATTTGGGTTTTTAGACTATCCAGATGGGAATGTTCCATGACGGCACCTTTTTTCTTAGTGAAACAGGATAATATGTTATCTGGCAGAGATTGAAAAGCTGACAGCGGTAAAAAAATTATATACTCTGCGTTAAAAAATATTATTAATTAAAAAAACGGGATAATTTATGTCACTCATTAAATCAATCATGCGTCTGATTTTGGGACTTTGCTTACTTATTTCACCTTCATTTGCAGAGCAGCAGACCGCCAGTAAATTAACCATTGAGCGTATCACATCAAGTCCCGCATTATCGGGTAGTTCGCCGAAAGTTGTGAAATTTTCCCCTGACGGGGCGCGAGTGACCTTTTTGCGGCCTAATGATGCCGATTATAAGGTGCTTGACCTGTGGGTATATAATATGGGTGATAATGAGGCCCGGTTACTTGTGGCAGCCTCATCGATCACAGGCGGGGTTGAAAAATTATCACAGGTGGAACGTGCCCGCCGCGAGAGGATGCGCATATCCAACACAGGCATTGTCACTTATAGTTGGTCGAAGGATGGCCAAAAACTGCTTTTTCCCCTGGGGGGTGATCTGTACCAATATGTGCTGGATAGTGGCAAAGTGGACCGCCTGACCCAGTCAGCAGAATATGAAACCGACAGTCGGTTTTCGCCGCAGGGAAATTATGTGTCCTATATTCTGGACCATAATATTCATATTGTTGATGTCCGGTCGGGCAAATCCAGGGTACTTACCAAATCTGCAACCCCAACCATTAAAAATGGTAGTGCCGAGTTTATTGCCATGGAGGAATTGGACAGGGATACTGGCTATTGGTGGTCGAAGGATGAAAAATATATTGCCTTTATCCAGTTTGACGAAGCCTCGGTTGAAATTAGCCAGCGCTATGAGATTTACCGGGACGATTTAAAGGTTTTAACGGAACGCTACCCTCGGACAGGTACCCGGAATGTGACCGTGAAACTTGGGATTATGACGGTGAGTTCGGGTAAGGTCAAATGGGTTGACCTTGGTGGAGATGAAGATATTTATCTGGTGCGGCTCAAGTGGCTGCCAGATAGCAGTGGCCTTTTCTTTCAGAGGCTCGACCGGGAGCAAAAACGGCTGGATTTGATCTATGCCGATGCCAGATCAGCCAAAACCCGCACAATATTGACGGAAAATTCGAAATATTGGATCAATCTGCAGAAAAACCTGAAATTCATCAGCGACAGCAAAGAATTTCTCTGGGCCTCGGAACGCAGCGGCTTTAACCACCTTTATCATTATCGGACAGATGGTAGCTTAATGGGGCAACTGACTGATGGCGACTGGGTAGTAAGTAAATTACTGCAGATGGATGAAGAAACTGGAGAAGTCTATTTTTCTGCTAACGTAGATACACCTCTTGAACATCATCTTTACAAGGTAAATTTATCTGACAGGCAGGAGAAAAAACCTTCCCGGATTTCTAAATCCGGCGGGTGGCATAATTTTACATTTCCGGAGGAGGGAACAAATTATATTGATTATTATTCGGACCCGAGCACCCCAATACAGGTCTCTGTAAGGGCAGCAGATGGATCACTGGTCACATGGATTGACCAGAATGAACTAAATGAAGGTCATCCTTATTTTCCTTACCTGAACAAACATATCACGCCGGAGTTTGGTAAATTTACAGGTCCAAGCGGGGATGATCTTCATTACCGCATATATAAGCCGGCTCATATGAAAAAGGGTCATAAATATCCGGTGATTTTTGCTCTTTATGGCGGGCCACATGCTCAACTGGTCCGGTGCAGCTGGGACAAACCGTTTCATCAGATTCTGGCCCAAAATGGCTATGTCGTATTTACCCTTGATAATCGGGGCAGCAACAATCGCGGCGTGGAATTTGAG
>JAJFIP010000151.1 GCA_021774875.1 Emcibacter sp. | reverse complement strand
CTCATTATTTCTGCGTCAAGGTATATTGTGCCGAATTAAACAGGCCTGGGGTGCTGAATGCTGTTCGAGCGGTACTTGAACGCGAGAAACCGGCGCATGTGAACTACCATCTTTACGTTATTGAACCACGCATGCGCGTCGGTGTTCAGGCGCAAGTGGGTATCGATACCATTCTTGCGAAAGGCCCGCGGCCAGCCCAGATAGGGATGATGTTGGATACTGGTGTACTTGATACTGCCGGACGACCTTGTGAAAACAAACCGATTATATCCGAGGACGGAATAAACGTATGTCACGATGAGGAGGGCAGTTAAATGCTTACGGCGACCAAAAACAACCATAGTTTGTTGAGTGCTTTTGTGCGTAACCATTTTTTCTATGGCAAGCTCATGGATGTTGACCAGTTTGAGAAAGAGCAAAATTATGGCCTGGCGAAGCGTGCACTGATGAATCGCATGGTGCTGGGCTGGGGTGTGGTGTGCGGATTGAATGTCGTCAATGATCCTGATTCGGAAAACCGGATACTCATCTTGCCAGGCGTTGCAATCGATAATCGTGGTCGTGAAATAGTTATCCCTGAGAAGGTGTCGATCGATCCGCATCAACTGACAAATGATGAGGGGCAGCCGGAAGGCGAGCCCCTAGAGTCGGGTCAGGTTGAAATCTGCCTGATTTTCAAGGAAACCAAGACAGACCCAGTGCCGGTGTTGGTGCCTGACTGCGACAGAACGGGTAATGATTGCGCACACAGCTCGATCAAAGAGGAATTTTGTGTTTTGGTGCGATATGCAGAGAGCGATTTGCCTGTCCCGCCTTCCTGCGCATTAGGGGAGCTACCTTTGCCAGCGAATGGTGACCTGCATGATCTGGTTTGCCAGCGCATCAGCGAGGCCTGTTCAGAAACGGATGAAGAATCGTGCGTAGCGCTGGCGCGTGTGGCGCTGCCCTTAAACGATACAAGTATCGATTCTTGTGTAAACCGAAAGTTGGTTTATTCAAACGCGCTATTGCTAGAATTAATTCTTTGCTTAACCGAGCGGATTGGTCAGTTCGCCCAAGGCCGGTTTCTGCGTTATGCCAGTGGTGACGGGCAGATCGGGCCGCCGGGTGAGCAATTAAGCGAGCCGATTGCCATTGAAATTCTCGATGCTGCAGGCAAACCAATACCCGATATTCTTGTTCAGTTCAAAGTGCCGACGGGTAATGGAAGCGTGATTCCGGAAACGGCCAAAACCGATGGGGATGGCCGTGCCCAGGCTAAGTGGACATTGGGACCCGATGCTGGCGAGCAGCAGATTGTGGTAAGTGCGATCGGAACACCTTTCACGGTAACTTTTCGCGCTGTCGCGAAAAGAGAAGAAGGTTGGAATTTGTGGTAAGCACGATCGAAACGCCAGTTATGAGGGTTTTCGGACTGCTACGCACAGCGTAGATCACGAATGGCATAAATGGGAGATTACATAATGGTTCAACATCTAACACTAGAAGGCTGCTTATCGGAAATGAAAATGTTGGAACGGGTAAAATACTTCCCGCGCCAGTTGCTGACAGCCGACGATATGAAGGCGGATCAAGAATATTTTCTGAACAAGCTACGGCGCCATAATCGATATCTGCATGGTTGGGGTACGGTGTGCGGATTGGAAGTCTTGTCAGCAGCCACAGATGAGTTACCCTGGCGTGTAGAAATAACCAAAGGCTATGCATTGGGTCCTTGGGGTGATGAAATTTACGTTGGAGAGTCAGTTTTTCTGGACCTGGCGCGGTGCGGTCCTGGCACAGTGACCGATCCTTGTGATCCTGAATTTTTACATACGCCAGGTTCAGCAGCGGGCCTGCAGCTCTTTATGGCAATCAAATACGCTGAGTGTCTGGCTAAACCGGTTCGAGCCATGCCTGCCGGCTGCGGTTGTGAAGAGGATGCCTGCGAATATTCCCGCATTCGTGACAGCTTCCAGATCGAGTGCTTGACTGAGTTGCCGCCATCGCATGAAGCTCCGCCTGGGCCTATGCTGTGCGATCTGATTGTAGGCAAACCATTTCCCGCATGTCCGCCTTGCCCAGCTGAGCCTTGGGTGGTGCTGGCTCAAATAACGCTGCCTGCGTCATCTTCGGAAGATGTTAAAAATAGAAGTATTGACAATTTTACATACAGGAGACAGGTATTCAGTACGACCGTTTTACAGGAGCAATTGATTAAGTGTTG
Organism: Emcibacter sp.; assembly: GCA_021774875.1. GTDB lineage: Bacteria > Pseudomonadota > Alphaproteobacteria > Sphingomonadales > Emcibacteraceae > Paremcibacter. Next base: position 977 of record JAJFIP010000151.1, on the reverse strand, counting down.
TTGCAAACCGCCGCAACCGAAGCCGGCTAGAGTGCTCAGTATCCAGCCGGGGAATGGGGCCGAATTCCGAATGGCTGATGGAAACCCCATTGATGAGATGCCTTCCAGCATTTTAATCAAGTTCGATAAGGACCTGCTAGCGGATACCGTAAAGCCGGCGATTCAGGTTACTAAATCCATTATCGGGCAGCCAGGAACTGAACCTTTCGGGGGCAGCGTAACATATGAAGACGAAGAGAGAATCGCTCGGTTTACTCCTAATCAGCCATTTGAGGCGAGCGTTTCTCTTAACCAAAGGGCTCAATATACTGTCACTGTGCGTGGGGACGGACCAGATCCTATTCGCGATATAGATGAACTAGCATTGGATGGTGACGCCGATGGCATTCCTGGGGGTGACTTCGAAAGCTTTTTTACAATACTAAATGATATCGAGTAGGTATCCAGATCTGCTAAACCCAACCTCTATTTACAAGTATGAATGCACTCACAAACTACCTATGTCGAATAATCCAAAGACACATTGTTAGGGATCTAGCCCATGGCGAATAGTGAGTTAAAGCTTCCTCCAGAATCCATCGGTTCTCTGAAACGACCTCGGTACGAACCAGGTAAATTCATTTCCAATAAGGTATTATTTGTCGAGCAGCACTATCGTATCCTGCGCCTCCGACACCATAACCGTTACCTCCATCATTGGGGTGTCGTCTGTGGTCTCTGGGTTGTTCCGGCGAGAGATCCGGCTCGGCCATGGGCTGTACATGTCTGTCCAGGCTATGCCATTGGCTGCTGCGGTGAAGAAATTGAAGTGCTGAAATCGCATACGATAGATATACGCGATTATCTTTGGATGCGGTCTCGAGACTACAAAGGCCCAGCGTGTGTGGGGATTCGCTACGTTGAAACGCTGAAGCGCCCGGTTCCCTCTTACCAGTCAATATGCGGCTGTGAGGAAACCAAATACGAGCCTTCGCGCA
>JAJFIP010000016.1 GCA_021774875.1 Emcibacter sp. | reverse complement strand
GCAAGGTTAAAGGCATTCAGGTTATTATCATGATGAAGCCCAAAGCACGGCAGCAAGCCATAGCTCACCAATGACCGGGCCACCACGGCTCGCAGAACCATATATCCGTAATTAAGGGCATTATTGGCAAAATCTGTTGCTCCCCTGACAAAGCCTTTACCCATCAGGCTCGACCAATATTCCCGAGCCGCCTGAGCCTCCTTGTTTTTAGGATCGCCGGAGTCCACTCGTTTGGCCATTTGACGCAGGGTTGAGACATTCTTCCGGCCCGAAATTTCCAGTGATCGCGCCTGATTAATAATCTTGGCTTTGACGATCTTCTGCCAACAGCGTTTTCTGAACGGACTGCTCCATTGATTTTGCAGAAAAGCGACCTCGCTGACACGGGAATGGGGCAGGAGCGGCAACAACAGGCCATTGGGCATATGTTTGCTGTTACAGGTGATCAGAACCACATTCTGTTCCTGCAATTCGGCAAGCAGGGATGAGGTGATTGTCGCTTGCGGCGTTTCCAGAATAATGATGGTGATATCTTCGATGGGCACCGAAACAACCTCGTCATCCCGTTTGCAAGTCAGTTGCCCGTCTTTTTTGGACAGATGACATTTCTGCTGAATAAGTAAGGTCCGCCAAGACATGAAAACTCCCCAACCATCATATAAGTTGAGGTATTTATACAATACAACCAATTAAACTTTGGTTAACTATGAAATTTTTGAGCGGTTACCAAATAAATCGATGTGATATTTTTTGAAGGATTTCATAACTTGAACACCGTAGTCCTTATCTTTTTTACTTCTGTCATGATTTACCATTTTAATAGATCCATTCGCTCTATCCGTTGAAATATAATAACCTTCTATAATATCCCCATTCTTTTTCTCAAGTTTCACATAATCATTTTTATAAAGGTCAAATTTATGGGAGTAGCTCTCATCAATAACCAACCAATCCTTTTCGGGCTTCTTTGCCACAATCACTCGATTAGGCTCTTTGTTTGTTTTTCCTGCTTTGATAGCCATCACATCCTTGATATAAACCGGGCAGAGATAGAATTTTCCGGCTTTTTCATAGACTTTAACATAGGCCATATCGCCGTTGCTGGCGATGCCTTCACGCACGGGGAAACCGCTGCGGTCATTGGTGATCAGCCGTACGGAACGGATGACCGGCCCCAAGCCGTTTTTACAGGGCATATGGACAGGCGAAGCAAAGGCCTTGTCCGCCTTGCCGCCGAATTCATCCAGACGGTCTTTCAAGACATTATAGAGGGCGGCATTGCGGCCGCTGGCCACGCCATCCACCAGCTTGACATCCACCAGATTTTCAAGGTCTTTGACTTTCAGGGAGCCAACCGATACCCGCTTTACTGCATAGGTCTCTCCCTCCTCGTCATGGCGCAGGCTTTTGATGGTATCTTCATGGATAGCGCCGGTGAGCTTGCGATTTACTTGCCTTGTAACAAAAATATTGTCAATCATCCCCAGCGCATCGTCACGGAAATTATCCCATGGTTTTGGCGGATAGAAGTCCGGCTGATCCGGATGGTTGGACCGATGGCGTTTGCTCCAATTGGTCATGGCCTGCACATGGCCTTGAGTGGCGGCGGCAATGATGATGGCATCCAGACCATGATGACGGTCATTTTCTTCCCGGTCTTTCAGACCCAGACCCCAGGCGTGGCGAAGTTTGCTGGTCAAGGCCCCGTTACGGGTTTTTACGAATATTTTACCTTCCTCATGGGGGTTTTCCAGATAGCGTTCCATATGCTCTTTCAACAGGCGGGAAATATAGCGGTTGTCATTCAGGTGGCGGGATTTCCATTCTTCCTGTTTATCCTCATCAAAATCCTCCATGAGCAGGCGTTTTGATTTATCGGGATTGCGGAGATGTTTGGCAAAATCCTCCAGACCGTTCAGGGAACGGCCTTTGCTGGCAAAATATTCAACGGGGGTCTGATTTCCCTTTTCCTGATTTTCATCGGCAAAGCAGATGACCTTGTTAAACCAGCTGTTATCAAAAGATCGGCTATAGGGCAGGATATGGTCAATCTGGGTTGCCAGACCATCGGTAAGGTCGCGGGGATCAATATATGAGCCGCTATAGGCGCAATAACCATTTTGTTCTTTCCACAGCTTGTATTTGGCGAAGTCTTCACCGCTTAAGTCACGGCCAAAAAGCTCTTCTGCATGTTTCTTTAGCTCGTCATTATTGGCGCGGTTTTTCTGGATTTCACGTTCTTTATTCTTGCGGTCCTTGAAGTTTTTGCCCAGTTCTCGTGACATTTCAATATGAAAATAGTCGGGCATACCATGCTTGCTGATCAGGGCATTGATCATCTTACGGGTCTGGCTTAAGGCCCGTAACACCAGAGGGTTCCGCACATCGGCTCCAAATTCCGGCAGAAAAGGGGGCAGTTTCTGATAGGCACCTTCACGGCGTTCGCTATGGTTATAGCCCGCCATTTCGCAAGCCACGGAATAGACCTCGCCCTGCTCAAGGAATGGCAGAATATTGCGGATTGCTTTCAGGGAAAGACCCGCCGTACCCGACAGGTTCAAAGGCATGATGGCCTCCAATTGAGAATCTGTAAGCGGCAGATGCTCAGCGTGCCGGAATATTTCTTCCCGATCATCATTGAAAGCCATGATCTCAACCAAATCATTCAGAATATCAGCCCGGCCCATAAAAGCCATAAGCTCTTGTTCCGACATTGATTTCTTAAGCTCAGTCTTGATTTTATGATAACCTTCAAGCTTGATCAGGCCAACCTTTTCGGCAGTCTTGACAATTTCTGTCCAGCTTTGGTCCTCGCCTCTGATTTTGCGATAAGAAGCCAAATTAAAGGTGCTGTTGTCATTTATTTCAAGAAGATCACGAGCTTTTTTGAAAGTCACCTGCTTCTGTTTATGGGCCGCCTCAATCAGGGTTCTTTTTTCGTCCAGTGACAGGGAACGTCCTTTGCCGCCGGTTACCACAGAAAGGCTGCTCAGCCGTTCCCAGCAGACGCGCAACTCATTGCTATAGGTCATTTTGGCAGCACGGCGTTCATCTTCCTCAAATTCGCAAGGGCCCACCAGATCATGGCTGGATTTCAAGGGACGCTGGGTAAAAGCCTTTTCAAGGAATTCATCGCGCAGGTCATCCGTGGCAAGGGCGTTGCCAAAGTCCTTTTGATGGGCAAAAATAATTCTCACTTCCTCGGCCAGAAGATCCCGGGTGACGGTGTGATTATAGGCGCTGGGGTTATTGCGTCTTTTATCCTGTGTCGAAAGATATGCCCCGATGGTTTCTGCCTTTGCGGCCTTTTGTGCTTCTTGCAAAGCGGCAGCGTCTTTTAACATGACGCCTGCCTCGCTGCCCTGAACGCTGTCAGATTTACGAGTTGATTTAAAGCCGCGCCTTTTGTTGATATGAGCCAGAATTTGACCAAACTCATGGGGGGTAAGTTTTCGGGCAAGGGCTTCCGCCCGCAATTTCCACACGTCGGGGTTAACAATGGTTCCGGTCTTCAGGCCTTTTTCGGGCTGTCTGAGGTCGTCTGCCGTAAAGCCGTGAGACAGGAGCAGGTGCCGGATGCGTATTTTTCGCCGCCGTTTGCGATCTGCCATACGCCGAGCCAGCCTTTTGACGCGCCGGGGCATGGCAAGAGACGCCCCGTCCTTGCCATTCTCTGCCGCTTCAAATATCCTGACCCCTGCATCAATTATTTCCTCGTTCGATAAATCAAGCACCGCCCAGCCAACGCTTGCGATACCTGTATCAATACCAATTATCAGAACCATAATGAAATCCCCATTTTTTTGTTGATTACCTTTTATAAAACTGTTTTACTGTGATTACAACAAATCGGTGTGAAAAGCGTTGTTGTGATAAGGAATTTATTTCCGTAAAGCTCTGTCCCCGTCAACTATATAGTAGGCGGGGATAACTTTTTTACGGGCCATTATTTGAAACATTGAACCACAACCACCCAGTTCTCTTTTTCATCCTGTCGGGCGCACCAAATTTTCTGGGTCCAATCCGTAAACAATATTAATATTAATATTGTTTCTTTTGCATGCTCGGTATGAATATTATTTTTGGAGAACTATTATTGCTCAAAACTCAAATTTGACAATAATAAAGACAGTCCTTATAAAAACTATGTAACTAATTAAGTAAAAATCATATCGGCCATCCTAATTACATAGTTTTAACCATAATAATAGATAAAGCCGTATATTAAATAATATTTAATTTAAATGTTCAGGGTTGTTCAAATGTCAAAAAGTCGGTATTTTTATGCATCCAAAAGAATGGTTCTATTAGCGGCAGCATCAATTATTCCTTTAGTCATGAGCGGATGTAAAACCACTTCGTCAAACGGCGATACGCCAACGACGCCGGCCCCGACGCCAACTCCGACACCTACACCTACACCTACACCTACACCTACACCTACACCTACACCTACACCTACACCTACACCTACACCTACAC
>JAJFIP010000150.1 GCA_021774875.1 Emcibacter sp. | reverse complement strand
CATACACTGAAGATGGATTGGTCACACGGGCACAACTCGACAATTCACAACGGCATTAGCCGCATTGGGTTTTATACTGGCGGTCATGCCGCCCGCTTCCGTGATGAAGACCTGGCCGACAAGTGGGTTGAGAAATCGGTCAAATTTATCGAACAACATAAAAACGAGCCCTTTTTTCTGTTCTTTTCATCACACGACATTCATGTTCCACGTATCCCGCACGAACGGTTTCAAGGAAAGACATCACTCGGTTTTCGTGGTGACTCGATTGTGCAGCTTGACTGGTGCGTCGGTGAATTGATGAAGACACTTGATCGTCTCAAGTTAGCTGATAACACGCTTGTTGTGTTTTGTTCTGACAACGGTCCTGTGCTCGACGATGGCTATAAAGATGGTGCAGTCGAAAAGATCGGTAAACATCGTGCCGCTGGCCCTTACAGGGGAGGCAAGTACAGTGTCTACGAAGGCGGAACCCGAACACCATTTATCACACGCTGGAAAGGCCGCATCCAGCCAGGTTTGAGTGACGAGCTTGTCTGTACCATTGATCTACCAGCCAGCCTTGCCGGTCTTACGAAACAATCTCTACCCAACGATGGTTGTCGTGATAGTTTCAATGTGCTGGGTGCCCTGCTTGGTGAAGACAAGGCCAAAGGTCGTGATCATCTTGTGCAACAGAATAATGGTAACAACGGGACGTATGCCCTGCGTGTCGACAACTGGAAGCTACATCGTTACGACAGAAAGGTCGCTAGAAACGTGGTTGTCGAAGCTGAGCTTGCAAATACCAAAATGCCGCAGTTCCAGCTCTTCAACCTGACTGACGATCCTGCCGAAAAAACAAATGTGCTTGCTGAGCATCCTGAAGTTGCAGAACGCCTCAAAAAACAGCTTGCCAAAATCATTCAGGAAGGAAGTAGCCGACCACAAAAGTAACGGTAAAAATACTTATCGTTCTATCATAGTCTCTGGCTGAGGCTAAACAACACACCTTTTTTCGCTGTGTGGATCAACCCATCAGTTCACGGATTGGTTTCCCCTGATCAGCGATAATAGGAGTCGGACGACCGTTGAAATCTTTAAGAAACACATTCGCCGAATCGATTCCCAAATGATGATAGATGGTGGCTAGAAAATCGCCGGCACCGCAGATGCGTTCGATCGAGTCTGATCCATGTTTGTCAGTCGCACCAATAAAGCGGCCTGTTTCAATTCCTCCTCCAGCCCAGATGTTGGAGAAGGCACGTGCCCAGTGATCTCGTCCTGGTTGCTTTGTACCTGAGGGGGCACTGGCGTTACCTGCACCGGTACTGGGTTGATAGTTAATCTTGGGAGTACGACCGAATTCTCCGGTCACGACAACGAGCACACGTTTATCTAAACCGCGCTCATAGATATCTTCGATCAGTGCAGACACCGCTTGATCGTAGGCCTTTGATCGGAAACGCAGTGCATCGAAAACGTGATGATTAACGGCATGGTCATCCCAGTTATTAACGCGACCACACAACGGGCCACTCAAGCTGGTAGAAAGTATATCCACACCTGCTTCGACCAATCGACGCGCCATTAATAATTGCTGCCCCCAGCTATTGCGTCCATAACGATCGCGTGTTCGATCATCTTCTTTGCTCAAATCGAATGCATCTTTTGTTTTTGGATTAGTGAGCAGTGTCATTGCCTGGGTTTCGAATTCGTCCAACGCCTGGAGTTCACCTGCCTGATCGAAAGCACGTTCTAGTGTGTCGAGGTTCTGGCGGAGTGCCGCGCGACGATCTAAATGCTTGACTTCAGCCGCATCTGATAAACCAATATTCGGCACGACGAAGTTCGGCTTGTTCGGATCACCAGAAACCGAAAAGGGACCATAGGCATCACCCAGATAAGCCGCTCCCACTCGCTGAGATGAGAAATTAACACCGACATAAGGTGGTAACGGGTTCGTCCGAGGGCCTTCTTTCGCACGCAGGTAGTTGGTGACTGACATCCAGTCTGGATATTTTGGAATTTCTTTGTCACGTGTGTCAGGATCGCCGGTCAACATTCTTAAGGTACCAGCAGGGTGACCAGGGCTACCATGACGCATGGAGCGCAGTACTGTGAATTTGTCAGCAATTTTCGCCTGAAGTGGCAATAGCTCTGTGAAATTCAAACCCGGTACTTTTGTTGGAATCGTTTCGAAGGGACCACTATACTCACTAGGAGCATTTGGTTTGGGATCATAGGTATCAATGTGCGAGCAACCACCGGGCTGCCAGACCATAATGACTGCTGTTTTTTCTTTGTTATTTTTCTGAGCAGGACTTTCGGCCCGGAGTCGTAAAATCCCGGGTAAACTCAGTGATGTGAACCCAGCTAAGCCCATTTTGAGAAATCCACGACGCGTTTCCGGTCCTGGACAGGGGCTGATCGATGATGCATGAAATGGATCTGTCATCTCTATTTTGCCTTCTTTGCTGGATTGACACGAATTTTAATCGGCGTGGAAACGATGATATCCACAATGTCTTTAGGTTTTGCTTTTGCGATGGCGCTCTTTAATATTTTATCGGCTGTCTTCACGTCAGCTTGAGCCGATTTCACTTTTTCAGAGGCATCCTTTGCGGCTTTTACTGCATTCACTCTTTGTGCATCGGGTGCTGTTTTTGAAATCTGGGCCAGTTTTTCGGCTTCCAGCGACAGTGCATCTGCTTCTACTTTTGCGCGCTCCAAGTCAGATTTTGCTGAAGCGACTGCCGCTAGATTCTCGCGATATTTGGCAACCGCATATCCGTAAAATGCAATCTGATACTCGCCGGGAGGCGTTTTCAGTGCTGCTAAATCAAGAACGGCTTTTGAAGAATCTGCTGTCAAAGGTGCATCAAA
>JAJFIP010000149.1 GCA_021774875.1 Emcibacter sp. | reverse complement strand
TGGCATGGTTATGGCTTAAACAGGCTCTTGCGGCGCAAAAGGGGCTGGAAAATAATCATGGGGATACGGATTTCTATCAGGGAAAACTGGCGGCCTGCCGGTTTTTTTACCGCTATGAGCTGCCCACAGTTTATGCCCGCTTTGCGCTGGTATCCTCCCTTGATGACACCTGCATGACCATGACGCCCGAGCAATTTGTTGGTCAGTAAAGTGAAAAGTTACGGATAAAATTTTCAGATCAAGTGCCTTTGGCTCCATTGAGACCCTTGATTACTGGTGGCCTCCCTTGATGACACCTGCTTGACCATGACGCCTGAACAATTTATTGGTCAGTGACAGTATCTTTCTTTCTGGATTACGGTTAATTATTGTCACCGTAATGTCACCATTAATTCGGTTACAGTCATCGTAAAGCACCGTAAAGCTATTAAGAGATTGAATATGTATCCTGCCACTTATTATGAAACATTTATGAAATACGAAGCAAGCAACGAAGTTTTTGTTGCTATGCCATTTAGCGCTTCGTTTGAAAACGCATTTGATACTGTAATTGCACCTGCAATTGAGAGAGTTAGTGTTAAAGGTGTGAAGCTAACACCTCGGATAATTAATAGAGGCACACCGGGGTCGCCAGACATACACGAAAAAATATTTGAAGCGATTATTCATTCACGATTAGTGATAGCGGATATGACCGTACAGGCGAGTTATAAAGGAGACGGAAAATCAATTAGGTGGCAAGCAAACTCAAATGTTGCATACGAAGTAGGTCTTACTTCTGCCTGGCGTAATCCGGAAGATATTCTTTTAATAAATCAGCCGCACAAAGATCATGCATACAGTTTTGATGTTCAAAATCTTCGGCATTTTGAATACGACCCCAATGATCCAGCGTGCATACATGCCCTCTCTCAAGAGATAGCTGGAGCCATTAATAAATCAACCTTCTTAGCAAAGCAGACTTACATGAAAATGCTACAATCGGTGTCACCTAGTGCAATACATCTTATGCACCAAGAAGCGCAACGCGCATTTCCCATGATATCATTTCCTGATAATAATATGCCTATCATGGACTCCAGAATCCATGCATTAACAGAACTTTTGAGTTGTGGAGCATTAAAAAATCGAAATGTATTTCCTCAGAAAAATGGGATGGCTATGATGTATCAATGGACTGAACTCGGTCTAAAAATGTTATTGTCATTTCATGCGATAAATGCTGAGCGAAAAGCTGAATTAGAAACACAGATCGCCTCTGTGCCAGACAGTGAAATTCCTCCAAAGGAATTGTGCAATATTCCTGACAAAAAACCACTACCTACCAATGCTGAGGAAGCTATTGATATGGTTGAAGCAACAGAAGCTGATGATAAAGATGAAGCAGCTATCGAATAATTTTCACTATCAACAGCCTAAACACCTAAGAATCATAGGGGGTCAGAGAGAATCATAGGGGGGCAGAGCAACATAATTCTTTTATTTATTTCAATGCCTTAAGGTAATCGATCAAGGCATTCTATGTGACATTATCTCTTTTTTTCTGGCCATTTTGCGGATTAGGTTTTGTGGTACGCCGGGGCGGCTCCAGGGGCAGACGGCTAGGCATATGGCACAGCCCATATTTTCGTTAAAAAACGGCAGACATTTATCAAAATTCACGTACCATTTATTCACCCCGCGCACCAATTGCTTGGTCGGCGATAGAGCTTCTGGCGGGCAGGCATTTTCACAGGCCTTGCAGTTGATACAAAAATCATCAACATTAAACGCGTCCACGATACCCGTGTCCAGTGGCATATTGGTGACCACAGCGGCCAGTCGCAGGGTGGAGCCAAATTCTCGATTGATGATCGAGCCATGTTTGCCCAGCTCGCCAAAACCGCACTCAAGGGCAGGGGGGATGAGCAGCATGGGCACATTGCCGCTGCCGCCATATGACAGCGCATCCCAGCCCATCTCATGAATCCAGATGGCCAGCGCCCTTGTCACCCGATGGCCCCAGTCATATTGCTTGATCACCTCAACCGCCGCCTGAATATCCGGTGCAGTTTTAAGTTCGTCATAATCCATGGCTACCCCGACCATGATCACGGTCGGGTGGGGCACGTCATAAGTCTCAATCACCCATTCAGGCTGCATCTTGGCTATGCCAATGACACTGGCCCCGTTTTCCATGCCGATCTCTTTAACCAGTTCAGTCCATTCCGCCGCAGATTTTTCCTGCCGTACGTCCGAGGGCGGCGGGATTTCTATCGCCATGGTTCTGGCCCGGTCACGTTGCACCTTATCCATGCGTTCATCATCGGGTCGCTGGTCATAAAACCAGCCCATCAGCGGGCCAAAGGGTGTGAGTTCAGGGCTTTGCCAGTATATTGGTGACGAGCGGCGAACCTTGGTTTCGCCCAAACCATTAATCTCATTACCGGAAACATCCGGCATTAAAGCCATCTGTTCCGGATTTGGGATAAATTTGGGTTTTGTCTTTCGTTTCACTGGCATATTTTCAGTCTACTCCTGCGTAAATGACAAATCAACCAACTCAATAAAACAACATTTGACTAAATGGTCAAATTTTCATATCATCCATCGGTTAGGAGGCCTTAATGATCGACCCTGCCAGTAAAGCAGTTAGTGCAAAAATATCTGCATCACAATTTTTCATTGATTTGCATCAGCCACTGAGTGGTTTGATGGCCATAAAAGAGGCTGATCATTGTCTTTATTGTTATGATGCACCCTGTATTCAGGCCTGCCCCACGTCCATAGATATACCAACATTCATCCATCAGATCAGAACCGGCAATGTTTCCGGCGCGGCTCATACCATCCTGAGCGAGAATATTATGGGTGGCACCTGCGCCCGGGCTTGCCCGACTGAGGTTCTTTGCGAGCAGGCCTGTGTCCATAATGACGGCGAGGGCAAGGCGGTTGAGATCGGGCTTTTGCAACGCTATGCCACGGATCATCTGATGAATGAGGATGGCCCCCATCCTTTCACCCGTGCCACTGAAACGGGTCGCCATATTGCCGTTATTGGTGCCGGGCCAGCGGGGCTGTCATTTGCCCATCGGGCCGCCATGCTCGGACATAAGATAAGTGTTTATGAAGCAAAATCAAAGCCGGGCGGGCTCAATGAATATGGTCTTGCGGCCTATAAAATGGTTGATGATTTTGCGGCAAAAGAGGTTACGTTTCTGCTCGGTATTGGCGGCATTGAGATATTCTATGATCAGGCCATCGGCACATCACCGTCGCTTGATGATTTGCGGGCGAAACATGATGCTGTCTTTGTCGCCATCGGGCTATCTGGCACTAATGAGCTTGGCCTTGAAGGTGAAGAGTGCAAGGAAATTTCAGATGCCATCGATTTCATTGAAGAAATTCGTCAGACGGATGATTTATCTGCCATAAATATGGGCCAGGACATTATCGTTATCGGCGGTGGAAATACGGCCATTGATGCCGCGGTACAGGCTAAAAAACTGGGAGCCAGGAATGTCACGCTCGCCTATCGCCGCGGTGCGGAACAAATGGGTGCCACCGCTTTCGAGGTTGATCTTGCCCGTAAGAATGGTGTCATGGTGCGGCTGTGGGCTAAGCCTGTGGCCGTATCGGGTGAGGGGGCTGTTACCACTATTGCATTTGAGCGTACAGAGCTGAAGGATGGCAAGCTTATTGGGACAGGGGAAACATATGATGTGGCCTGTGATATGGTGCTCAAAGCCATTGGTCAGAAGCTTGAAGGTGCTGGCCTGAATGGTTTGACCATCGATCACGACAAGCTAAATATATCAGAAGTCTATGAGACCAGCATCACAGGCATTTTTGCTGGTGGCGATTGCATTGGCAGCGGTGAAGACCTGACAGTACAGGCAGTAGAGGACGGCAAGCAAGCTGCTATTTTTGTGGATGAGTGGCTACAGAATAATTAAGGAATAGATATGGCTGATTTAAGATGCACCATCGCCGGAATTGAAAGTATCAACCCCTTCTGGCTGGCGTCAGCACCGCCAACGGATAAATATGCCAATGTGGTCCGCGCTTTTGAGGCCGGATGGGGCGGCGTGGTCTGGAAAACACTGGGTGAAGACCCGCCGGTCATTAATATGTCCAGCCGTTATGGTGCCCATCTTGACAGCAATCGTCACGTAGTTGGCATCAATAATATTGAACTGATTTCTGACCGGCCCCTCGATGTCAATTTAAGGGAAATTGAACAGGTGCGCCGGGAATGGCCTGACCGGGTGGTTATCGGCTCCATGATGGCGCAGATTGACGAACGGGCATGGAAAGATCTGGCCATCAAGATTGCGGCTTCCGGGGTTCATGGTATTGAGCTTAATCTCGGTTGCCCTCATGGTATGTGCGAGCGCGGCATGGGGTCATCTATTGGACAGGTGCCGGAGATGATCGAGCAAACCACCCGCTGGGTGCGCGATGTGGTGGATATTCCGGTTTTCACCAAGCTGA
>JAJFIP010000148.1 GCA_021774875.1 Emcibacter sp. | reverse complement strand
ATCTGCGTGACAGCTATTTTGCCAATTATAAGAGAGTTGTATATTTAGCTCAGGAAGATAATTCAACACTGGTAAAAAAAGCACAAGCAGCTGCCAAAAAGCTGGGCTTGAAATTTCATTATCAAAAAGTTGGTTATGGCGATCTGGAAAATACCCTTAACACATTGCCATTAAAAGTTTCAGGTGGGCAAAATGTATCAGGTTAGACTATGGACGAATCGTCATGCCCGCGCAATGGAACGACTGTATAATATTTTTAATCCGATTATCTTGCGACTACTTCGAGGAACTTCCAAAATATTCGGTCATAGTTTGGATAAACCCGTTACTTTGATAGAGAAAGCCACAAAGAGCCTTTTTTTTGATTGCCAGATGTGCGGAAATTGTGTGCTTTCCAAAACGGGAATGAGTTGCCCGATGAATTGTCCGAAAACCATACGCAACGGGCCTTGTGGAGGGGTGCGTGCCAACGGAATGTGTGAAGTAAAACCGAAAATGCGCTGCGTATGGGTAGATGCGTGGGAAGGTTCGGCAAAGATGAAGTACGGCGACGAGATCAAGCAGGTTCAATTCTCGGTTGACCATAGGCAAAGTGGCCTTTCATCCTGGCTAAAAGCGGCGCGTGATGAATAAAGTTCAGGATATAGTTCATCCTGGGGATTCTGTACGGATATTGCCGGGTCATGTGTCTCATGGCCGGTTCGAGAGGGTATTGCGCGCAGGACATTTTGCGGTAACCACAGAAATTGCCCCGCCAGACTCGTGTGACCCGGAAGAAGTATTAAAACGGGCGCGAGTGTTCGATGGTTATGTGGATGCCATCAATGCGACAGACGGGTCTGGGGCTCATTGTCATATGTCGAGCCTTGCCGTATGTGCCATATTAACACGGTTTGGATACTCACCCATTATCCAAATATCCTGCCGTGACCGTAACCGTATCGCTATTCAGGGGGATTTATTGGGGGCAGCGGCCCTGGGTGTGTGTAATGCGCTAAGTTTAACGGGTGATGATGTTACGGCAGGGGATCACCCTGATGCAAAACCAGTATTTGATCTGGATAGTGTGTCATTGCTGCAAACCTTAAAAATACTGAGGGATGAAAAACGTTTTCTAAGTGGGCGGCCATTGGAAAGCGCCCCGGATTTATTTCTCGGATCAACCATAAATCCTTTTGTGCCACCCGTGAGGAACAGGGTTGATCAACTGGCCAAAAAAATAGAGGCGGGGGCACAATATATTCAATCGCAATATTGTTTTGATATTGAAATGCTCAAGTCATTCATGAAACGTGCAGTTGATGATGGTTTGACCCAGAATTGTTTTATCTTGATTGGTGTTGGCGTGCTTGCCTCTGCCAGAACGGCGCGGTGGTTACGCGAAAATGTCCCTGGTGTGCATATCCCTGATATTATTATCAGCAGACTTGAGGGCGCGGAAGATCAAAAAACCGAGGGCCGGAATATATGTGTCGAACTCATGCAGCAAATCAAGGAAATTGTGGGTGTCAGCGGCATTCATGTCATGGCTTACCGCCAGGAAAAATATGTGGCCGAGGTGGTTAGGAAATCGGGCGTATTGGCAGGCAGGCAACCATGGGCCTTTAATAGACTGGAAAATGATTTAAGGAATAAATAATGACAAGAACAATATTAAGCTCTGCAACCAAAGAAGTCGTGATGGGCTTTGATCAACCCTTTGTTATGATTGGAGAGCGGATCAATCCCACCGGTCGTCCTAAATTCTCAGCTGAGCTTAAAGGGGGTGACTATTCGCAAGTAGAAAAAGATGCTCTGGCGCAGGTGGCAGCTGGCGCACAGGTGCTTGATGTCAATGCGGGAGTGCCTTTGGCCGATGAGCCAAGAATTCTGGCGGAATGTATTGAACTGGTACAAAGCCTGACCGATGTGCCGCTTTGTATTGACAGCTCAATCGTGGACGCACTTGAGGCCGGATTGAAAGTTTATAAGGGTAAGGCTCTGGTCAATTCAACTACGGCTGAAGAAGAAGTTCTGGAACAGGTACTTCCTCTAGTGGCCAAATATGGTGCGGCAGTAGTGGCAATCTCAAACGATGAGACGGGCATTTCAGAAGATCCGGACGAACGTTTTGAAGTGGCTAAGCTGATTGTGCAGCGTGCTGCAGATTATGGTATTAAGCCTGAGGATGTGGTGGTTGACCCACTTGTCATGCCTATAGGTGCCGTAACCACTGCCGGACAGGATGTATTTAAACTTATCCGGCGGTTGCGCGATGAATTGAAGGTTAATACCACCTGCGGGGCATCAAATGTCAGTTTCGGTCTGCCGAACCGTCAGGCAATTAACAATGCTTTTTTGCCGATGCTGGCGACGGCGGGCATGACGTCGGCGATTTTAAACGTGACCCATGAAGGCCAGGTTGCTGCTGTAAAGGCGGCGGATGTCCTCAATGGTGTTGATCCCCATTGTGAAAATTGGATCAGAACATACCGGGCGCCGCCCGCAGAAGGCGAAGGTCGAGGAGGCCGGGGAGGTCGCCGTGGGAGACGTAGAGGAAAATAAGTAGATAACAAATGACAGAACACGCCATTATATTCACCCCCTCCGGCATCCGCAGCAATGCTGAGGAGGGGGAAAATATATATGAAGTAGCCCTGCGTGCTGGGGTGGATATGCAGTCCATTTGCGGAGGCAAAGGCCAGTGTCGGCGTTGCCAGATTGAGCTGGCCACGGGCAAACATGCCAAGTTTAACCTTACTGTTAAAGAAAACCATCTGGGTGATTTAAGTCCTACGGAAAAAAGAGCGATCAGGGACGGTGATCTGTCATCGGGTCGGCGTCTGGCTTGCCGGTCAAAAATATGCGGCGATTTGGTTGTTGAAATTCCCACAGATTCCCGTGAACATAAAAGCAGTATTTCCAAAAAATCATCCAAGATTGATACCGCATTAAATCCCGCCATAAAGCTGTATTGGTGTCAGCTGCCTGTGCCAGCATTAAAAGATAATCCCGTTGATAGTGAGGCGTTGAGTATTGCTCTGGAGAGCTTTGGTGTGACCGCAAAGCCCAGCCACCACAGCATGATCAAGCTGCAAAAAATGCTCAATGATCATGAACGCGCTGTGATCACCGTGGTTCGGGATGGCTGTGAAATTATTGATATTTGGCCACCATCAGACAGGGATGCTTATGGGGTGGCGTTGGATATTGGCTCAACTTCCTTGGCACTTTATATTTATAACCTGTCCACCGGTGAACTGGTTTATGAGCAGGCGGAGATGAACCCGCAAATACGGTACGGCGAAGATGTGATGAGCCGGGTTTCCTATATCATGATGAACAAAGGCGGTGAGCATAAGCTGACGGGTGCCATCAGGAAGCAGGTTGCCCAAATGCTGGCTCAGGCGCGGACGTCACTTGGTATTGAGAGGGAACAGCTTCTGGAACTGGTAGCGGTCGGTAATCCTATTATGCACCATCTATTTCTCGGGCTTAACCCGGTAGAACTGGGGCAGGCTCCTTTTACTTTGGCTGTTAAAGACTGGTTCGAAGCTCCGGCTAGTCAATTTGATATGGGTCTTGCTGACATGGCGCGAGTGGCTTGTTTACCGCTCATTGGCGGTCATGTGGGAGCAGATACAACGGGAGCGTACCTGACCCAGATGGACCGGATGGCAGGTCGCTCCGTTTTGTTGGTTGATATTGGTACCAATGCCGAAATCATGCTGTCCCACAAGGGCCGCGTAGCGGCGGCATCTTCTCCCACCGGCCCGGCTTTTGAAGGGGCGGAAATAAGTTCCGGCGTCCGGGCAACTATTGGGGCCATTGAGCGGGTGAGAATTGACCCGGATAGCAAGACTCCCTGGGTTAAAATTATCGGCTGTGAGAGTTGGCTGTCTAATAATTCGGAAAATCATAATATTACCGGGATATGTGGCTCCGGTATATTTGAGGTCATGGCGGAACTTGCCAATGTCGGGTTAATGGATGATTCAGGCTTGTTTATACAAACAGCAGCCCCTGAACGGTTTGAACAAGAAGGCAAGAGCTGGAAATTTCGCCTTATTGATAACATCTATATCAAACAAACAGATATTCGCGCTGTTCAACTGGCCAAGGCCGCCCTGCACGCAGGGGTTAATCTGCTGACTGAATATTTGGGTTGCGAAGAGCTGGATGAAGTACTACTCGCTGGCGCATTTGGCACCAATCTTGATCCAGAATATGTTGCCGATATTGGCATTATTCCGGGTGCGCCCAAAGAGATCATACGTTCTATAGGCAATGCCGCCGGCATGGGGGCTGCCATGACCGTATTAAACAAGGATGACAAGGCACGGCTCATTGAAGTTGTCAGCCAGATAGAAAAAATTGAAACCGCCATGGAGCCGAAATTTCAGGATTATTTTGTTGCCGCCATGGGCTTTCCCACCGCACCACCAGCCGCGACTGAAACGGGCAGGAAAAAACGGCGCAAAATATAAAGGAATAAAATATGGCAAGAAGAACAAGGGGTGGCAGAGCTGGTAATACCAGACGGGCTGGCCCTGCTATAAAACAAATGGATTGGACAATACCCCTTAATAGCGATAATCCAACAGAACCCTTATCGCCGGAAGCCGTTCAGGCCATCCATAATGGTGCCATGCGTATTTTAGAAGAGCTCGGCATAGAATTTCTCAACGAAGAAGCTATAGCAATTTTAAAAGCAAGTGGCGGCTGCACTGTAAATGGTGAAAATGTTCGTATGGACCGTGAATTTGTGATGGAGAAGATCGCGCTTGCCCCTTCACAATTCTCCATAACACCACGCAACCCCGATCATAAAATAATAATTGGCGGCAAGCATATGGTGTTCGGTAATGTATCCAGCCCGCCAAATTGTTCGGACCTTGATCGGGGCAGGCGGGTCGGTGATCGTGCAGCCATGCAGGATTTTCTCAAATTCACCCAATATTTTAACTGTATCCACTTTGCCGCAGGTTATCCGGTAGAACCACAGGATATTCACGCCTCAATCCGTCATCTGGATTGTCTTTACGATAAGCTGACCTTGACCGACAAAGTGACCCACGGCTATTGCCTTGGCTCTGAACGGATTGAAGATGCCATGGAAATGATCCGCATTGCATCCGGTCTTACCTCCGATCAGTTCGAAGCCAGTCCTCACATGTACACAAACATCAATTCATCTTCGCCCCTGAAGCATGATTGGCCCATGCTGGATGGCTTGATACGTATGACCAGACGCGGGCAACCAACGATTGTCACCCCCTTCACATTAGCAGGCGCAATGGCACCCATAACCATGCCCGGAGCCGTAATGCAGTCAATTGCCGAAGCCTTGGCGGCAATCGTATTAACCCAATGTATCAGACCCGGAATACCAACGGTGATCGGCTCATTTACCTCCAACGTGGATATGAAAACCGGATCGCCTGCCTTTGGCACACCAGATTATATGCGCGCCACCCAAATGGCCGGACAGATGGCAAGATATTACGATTTGCCCTTGCGTTCAGTCAATGCCACTGCGGCTAATTGTCCTGATAGCCAGTCATCATGGGAAAGTGTTTTCTCCCTTTGGGCTTCGGTTTCCTCTGGCACCAATGTGGTTTATCATGCCGCTGGCTGGCTGGAAGGTGGGCTTTGCGCGTCCTATGAGAAATTCATTATGGATTGCGAAACCTTGCAACAGATGATTGCCTATATGAAACCAGTGGAAGCTGCGCCCGAAGATCTGGCATTTGACACCATAAAAGAAGTGGGGCCGGACGGTCATTTCTTTGGCACTGAACATACACAAAAGCGTTATGAAACTGCTTTTTACAGCCCTTTTCTATCCGATTGGAGTAATTTCGAAAACTGGGAAGATAATGGTTCTCTGCAAACCCCGGAACGGGCCAATAAAATCTGGAAAGGGATACTGAAAGATTTTGAAGCCCCGCCGCTGGATGACGCCATTCGTGAAGAACTTGCCGACTTTGTTGCCAGAAGAAAATCAGAAGGTGGTGCGCCAACGAATTTTTAAGAGTAAAATAATATCTATACGAT
Organism: Emcibacter sp.; assembly: GCA_021774875.1. Lineage (GTDB taxonomy): Bacteria > Pseudomonadota > Alphaproteobacteria > Sphingomonadales > Emcibacteraceae > Paremcibacter. Next base: position 6,825 of record JAJFIP010000148.1, on the reverse strand, counting down.
CTGAACCTAATGAAGTTTAGTAGTATCTCTTATAATAGAAAATAGAAATTGACGCTTTGATGTATGCTCCCTAGTGTTTTATAGTTATATTCCATTCAGGAGTGTTCCGTGCATCAAATACCGGCTATTTGCGAGAGATAGTCCAATGCCGTGAGCCAGATTATTTTGGCCAGAAAGTAACCACATCGGCACCCCTTCTTAGGGTTATCAACCAGACCCGCCTGCTGAATCAGAATTTATGCTGGTGAATTTTTAGGAATAGATAGAGATGGCGCAAGAGAAAACACACGACAAGAAATCGCAAAAATTTCCTGCGTTGTTAGTCATCTCATTATGCCTGACCGCTATTATTGGTGGCTGGGGATTAATGGACCCAGAAGGCATGACGGGAGCATTTGGCGGCTTTACCAGATATATGCTGCGGGGCATAAGCTGGTACTGGCTGCTGATAACGACGGGACTGGTCATTCTGAGCGCATATATGGCCTTTGGCCCCTATGGTCATATCCGTTTGGGAAAAGACCATGAACGTCCTGAATTTTCCACAGCTTCATGGCTGGCCATGCTTTTTGCCAGTGGTATGGGTGCTGGCATTCTGTTTTGGGGCGTTGCAGAACCTATCAGTCATTTTAACAACCCCCCCGGCATGACAGGCGGAACCGCAGCAGCAGCCCGGGAAGCAATCGCCATTACAAATTTACATTGGGGCATTCACGCATGGTCAATTTATTGCATATGCGCGCTGGTCATAGCCTATTTCTCGTTTAGAAGGGATATGGGCTCCATGATTTCCACTCCGCTGAGAGTTCTTTTCAAAGGAAGGGCAGGAAATTCTTTATGCACATCTGCGGATGTATTAGGTGTTCTCTCGGTTGTTTTTGGCCTTGCCGGTTCTCTGACCATGGGAATTTTCCAGATTCGCGGGGGACTTGGTACGGTATTTAACATTGAGTCAACCACGCAACTTTCTTTGTCCATTATGCTGGCTCTGTTTGTTTGTTATATGCTGTCTGCCTCTACGGGCCTCAGTAAGGGCATTAAAATTTTATCCCAACTTAATATGCTGATAGCCATAGGGATACTTATCCTGGTGATCGTTACCGGCCCCACTCTGTTTATTATGGAAACTTTTATCACCTCTATTGGTGAGTATATTTCACGCCTGCCAAAGATGGCATTCAAATTATTCCCCTATGAGGGGTTATCAGACTGGATGAGCGGCTGGACATTAACCTATCTAATCTGGTGGCTCGCATGGGGTCCATTTGTCGGTATTTTTATCGCCCGTATTTCCCGTGGCCGGACTATTAGGGAATTTTGCATCGGGGTTATCCTTGTGCCGACCCTTTTTTCAATCATCTGGTTTTCAGCCTTTGGCGGGACAGCCATTTATATTGAAATGTATGGCGGTGGCGGGCTTTCTGAGCTCGTATCAACAGATGTTTCATCTGCGCTATTCACATTCCTCAACCATTTCCCTTTTGGCGAAGCACTGGGCGCAGTAGCTTGCGTATTAATCTTTATTTTTCTGGTTACATCGGCTGATTCAGGTACTTTTGTGCTCTCCATGATGGCTATGGGTGGTAATCTCAATCCGGCTCTAAGGTATAAAATGATATGGGGAACATTAATTGCCGCGATTACCGTAAGTACGGTTGTCAGTGGCTCTGTACCAGTTGCGAGAGCTATGGCAATTACGGGAGCCTTGCCATTTTCAGTTATTTTGTTACTTCAAATAGTAGCTTTTATGCGAGAAATCAGAAAAGAATCCCGTGACCCCTCTGGCCAGGCCAGTACAAGCGAACAACTTTGATCAGGAAATTTTAGCGAAGATAGTAATTTAAGGGTAACCAACAAAATGTTCAAGAAATTATCAGTTCTTCTGGCCTTGTTTATGTTATCTGCATGCAGTGATTCTGATGATAGCCTGAAAGTTGGCGGAAAAGCCTTTAGTGAAAATATGATCCTTTCAGAGATGGTTGTCGCCCTGGCGGAGGCGGAAGGCATTCCGGTTACCCAACATCGCCCTCTTGGACCGACCGCCTATAATCTTGAAAACCTGAAGAGCGGCAAGATTGATATTTATGTGGAATACAGCGGTACAGGTCTGGTGATGCTTGGCAAAGCTGCACTATCGGACGGTGATGCGGTAATGAAAAAGGTCAAATCGCTTTATAAACCGTTGGGCATTACCTGGGGACAAAGGCTGGGGTTTTCCAACAGTCACGGTTTGGCAATGCGGGCCAACCGTGCCGCAGAGCTGGGCATATCAACAATTTCAGACCTTGTGTCCAAATCCGGTGGTTTGGTGATTGGAATTGGTGAAAATTTTGGCCACCGGCCCGTTGACGGATTTGTTCCTCTGATCGCGCGTTATGGGATGTCATTTGCCGAGGTAAAAACGGTTGCTGCAAAAGATCGTATGTCACTTTACGAACACTTATCACGCGGCGAAGTAGACCTCATCGCAGTATTCACGACTGATGGCAAAATTTATGAATCCGGATTAAAGTTATTGGTCGATGATCTTGATTTTTTTCCTGCTTATGAAGCGGCTATGATCTATCGTTCGGACTCTTTGGCCCGCTTTCCAGCATTACAGACCAGCTTGAATAAGTTAAATGGAAAACTTGACGAAACAAGTATGCGAAAACTGAACATACTGGTTGACCAGGAAACCTTTACCCCCAGAGATGTTGCAAGAACCGCATTAACTGAGATGGGACTACTTGATGAAACTGTCTCTACTTTGTCCACCAGTGAATCTATTGTTATCTCTACGGGGTCTTCTAACATTGGAATTGCCGAAAGCGGGCGGGTTTTTCATGCCGTTCGCAAAGCTTTTCCCGGTCGACACGTGCAATTGGAAATGCAGCATGATCCCCTAAAGAGTGTGGAAAATAGTACTTCTGTGCTGGGTTTGGTAACGGCTGTAGAATTTACTTCCTTTGACCAAAATAATATACCATCGCTACGGCCATTTGAAGCGGTTGGCGTGGTTGGTCAAAGTTATCTTCATATCATAGCCCTTGATGATACTATTCAATCACTTTCAGATGTAAAATCACTTGCTACCGGACCAAAAGGGTCTGGCTCCTATCGGGCAGGTCAACATCTTGCAGCAAGTATGGGTAACCTAACGCTTAGGCCTGTAGAAGATGCATTTCCCGATAAGAGTGCTGATGCAATGATCGTTCTTGCACCGCTCGGGAGTGAAACTGTCGAGAATGCATTACAGAACGGAAAATTAATTCCAATAAACGGATTAGGAGATGATAACCGACTGGAAGGTTTTCCTTATCTTCGTAAAGCACGCATTCCAGCCAATATGTATGAAAACCAATTTGTAGCAATTGAAACACTCGTCACACAGCTGGTACTGGCTGGCCCAATCACTTTGTCAGATGCAGAAAGAGGCCCACTGAGTTCTATTTATTCACCGCTAGCGGCGACCACTATACTTACCGACGACATCGTACAAACCTTGTCCAAATCGCTTGCGGCTCAAAGTAGCCTTGATCCCACGATCCCCAGTGCCCGCGCCCTGAGGCCGGAACCACCATATAAACCTGCTGATATAAATCCTGATGCCTCCGTTTCTATATTGAACATCCTTGTTATTATGTTCATAATTTGGCTGATATGGCTTTATACTCGACCAGAGGCAGATTAAGACTTTTACAGTGTGAATAAATATTACAGCATTGAAGGCAATTTATAAGGCAAAAAACATGAAAATAGGGGCGGCTCAGTTTGCAAGTGAAATTGGTGATACGGACGCCAATATAGAGATTCATCTTGATTGGATTACGCGCGGTTTGAACGAAAACCTTGATTTACTGGTCATGCCCGAAATGTCGTTAGCCGGTCATTATGGGACGGATAATATATTAGATGTCGCTATGAAATCTTCTGACCCAAGATTGAAACGCCTAGGCGAAGCGGCAGGAGACATGGCAATCATTGCAGGATTTATTGAAGAAGGCCCTGCGGCGCAATTTTACAATACAGCAGCCATATTAAAACATGGCGAAATCATCCATCTTCATCGAAAGATAAACCTGCCGAATTATGGAAAACTCGAAGACAGCAAGTTTTTTGCCAAAGGTAGAACTGTTGAAACCTGCCCCTTTGATGAGGACTGGAAAGCCGGGCTGCTGATATGTGCAGATGTATGGAACCCTTCACTGGCCCATCTTGCATTCTTGCATGGGGCCACTCTTATGATCACGCCAATCAGTTCAGCAGTTGAAGCCGTTGGCTCCGGTTTCGATAACCCCGGTGGTTGGGAACTGACTTTGCGCTTCTATGCCATGATGTATGGTGCGCCGTCTATCATGGTGAACAGGGTTGGCGTGGAAAAAGACCTTACCTTCTGGGGTGGTTCTCGTATTACAGACCCCTTTGGCAACGACCTTGCTGTTGCCGGAAACGGGGAAGAATTGATAACAGCAGAACTTGACTATAATCAGGTTCGCAAAGCCCGTTATCAATTGCCAACATTACGTGATAGTAACATCAATCTTGTGCAACTTGAAATGAGCAGGTTGATGGAAGAACAAGGCATGTCCCATAATTATAAAATGGATGCTGAAGATGTGTGATTTTCTTCTTGGGAATGAAGACGGGGCTTTTCGTTTGTAAATAATATTGGCACAACCTGATCATCTTATATTGATTTGATCTTGAATGAAGTTTATCTTATACTTCAAGACTTTAGAACGTGTTATTATGTTACCGTGACGGGCAAATAATTTTATGAAAAACCAAAAGAATATAGAATTCGGTGCCTTGAAAATATTTTCAGCTGTCGCTGATTCTGAAACATTGACCCAAGCCGCAGAACAATTAGGTATCACACAATCAGCCGTCTCTCAGGCTATTAAAAAGCTGGAAGCGGAAACATGTACCGAGCTGGTTGTCAGGCGATCAAGACCGACAAAGCTTACACCGGGTGGGGATATTTTCAAAGATTATGCTCGTCATGTTCTGGCAGAGACCCATCGTATGCAAACCGATATAGAGATGGCATCAAAGAGCAAGGTGCTACAATTAAATATTGGTATGATTGATTCCTTTGGTGATGTCAGCAGTCTGGAATTTGTCCGGCGAATCAAGCCATATGCAGAAAAATTATCATTACGTACTGGTGTCGCGGCACCACTTTCCAAAGCATTGGTTGATCGCGATCTGGACATGTTAATCACCAGCGACCCCCTTGAAGAATACACAGATTTTGCCCGCTTTCCGATCTTTCGTGATCCATTTGTAATGATTGTTCCTGAGACCTATAGCAAAGAAGGCAACGTGACCCCGCAATGGTTGGCACAGAATGTACCGTTTGTACATTATTCCCGTGAGACACGAATAGGGATGCTGACCGATCTCATTGCCCATCGGCTGAACATTAAATTAAATACACATTATGAACTTGATAGCACGCAAACTTTATTACGGTTTGTCCGGTCTGGTCAGGGATGGGGTATTACAACGGGACTATGCCTATTGCGTTACCCTGAATTATTAGAAGGAACATGGGTTTTGCCATTGGCAAATGGTGCCAATGCGCGCTATCTCTCTTTATTATGCCGCGATGGAGAACTTGGCGAACTCCCAGAAAATGTTGTGAAAATATGCAAGGATATCTACACATCCAACTTCATTCCAAAACTGACAAATATTGCGCCTTGGCTAAGCAAGCAATCCCACATCATTTCTGAATTACCTATTATATAAACTTGGTTTTCAACCATTTTTGCAGTTGATTATGCCCCCTTACCCAAAGGGCCTCATAAGCAGTTTTATGAGCAACTATTAATCTTTCTTATTCCAGTGAGTTTGATTTGACCCTAATATATTCACTGTCCATTATGTATGTAGCTGTGACTATTGGAATTATTGTCACATCGGAACGACAATAGCTGCCGAAGATAAATAGTAATATGGCCTTAGGTTTTACTATATTTGAAGCCATAACGAGAATTTAGGGAAGCTGTATGCCTTTTGGGTTATTGAAATACGGATTTAAAAAAGACTACCCCGGCAAGCATCATTTTACGCCTGCTGCGGAGCTTAAAAAGCATTATGATGTGGTGATTATCGGTGCCGGTGGTCATGGCACAGCTATTGCTTATTATCTGGCAAAATATCACGGCGTGAGAAATATTGCTGTTCTGGATAAAGGCTATCTGGGCGGTGGTAATACGGCACGAAATACCGCCGTTATTCGCTCCAATTACCTCACCGAGGAGGGCGTTACCTTTTACCGTGAGTCGGTCAAGCTGTTTCAGGGGCTGAGCAATGAATTTGACTATAACATAATGATGGAAAACCGTGGGCAGCTTACGCTTGCCCATAGTGATGCGGCCATTCGCAGTTTCCGCTGGCGTGCGGAAGTGAATCAGCATCTGGGTGTGCGCTCAGAGTTAGTGGACAGGCAAACAGTCAAGGAGCTTGTGCCCAACCTCAATATGTCGGAGGACGTGCGTTACCCTGTCTTGGCGGGACTGTGGCACGCTGATGGTGCGACGGCCCGTCACGATGCGGTCGCATGGGGCTATGCCAAGGGTGCTTGCGCTCGCGGGGTTGAGCTACATCAGTTAACTGAAGTAGAAGACATCATTGTCACGAAAGGCAAGGTTACAGCCGTTCAAACCAATCGGGGCCGTGTTGAGTGCGGTTGTGTCGTGCAAGCGGTCGCCGGGGCAAGCTCTATCGTGGCGAAAAAAGCGGGTATCAAATTGCCCATTCATTCCTATCCATTGCAGGCGATGGTCACTCAACCCTATAAACCTTTACTAACGCCCCATGTAAGCTCACCCCACG
>JAJFIP010000147.1 GCA_021774875.1 Emcibacter sp. | reverse complement strand
ACCAATCATCACGCCTGTGCCCATAGCAACCGCACCGGTCAGAGTTAGGCTGTTCTTTTGATACTCGGATGAGCTCTCGTTGGAATGTTCCATGTTGTGACCTGTTAATATTGCTTTTACGACTAAGGAGTATTGATTTTAGTATTGAGTTCAGCATCTCAATTCTATGTGGTTTCTGTATTGTTCTGACTTGAAGCAGAGTTCACTCTGTGGCCAGTGGCAGATCAGCAGCTTTCCACACCGACATGCCCCCTCAAGACATTTGTGATATCTTCAAAGCCCTTACGTCTGATAAATGAAGAGGCGGTCGACGCGCGGTATCCGGAACCACAAACTACCACTACCGGCTTGTCTTGTGATATCTCTTTGAAACACTCCTGCAGAGTATCACCGTGAATATGAATAGCTCCTTTGATATGACCTGCTTTCCATTCCTGCTCGGTACGGACATCCAGAATACGTAAGCTCATTTTTTCGCAGTGCTTGTTATTGGTGTTCGCGGGTGGGCTGGGTGTTTGCTCAACATTATTGGAAGGAGAGCTACAGCCGTAGAGCGCGAGTGACGCAACGGCAAAAAAAATACTGCTAAAGAAGATCGAATACTTTTTGGGAATCCTCATCATATAAGTGTGTAACAAAACCATCCCGTCATCTGCGAGGCGACGGGAGGCATGAACTGCGATCGGCCAAGTAGCTTATTCGCTCTTTGGAGACGGCTTATCTTTTGTTTTCCCACTTCCTGCTTTGATTTCGAGTTTGCGCATCATTGCGGCATGCTCAGCCATAGCCTTTTCCAACTCTTTGGTAATGACATTACAGCACTTCATGCCAACAATTCCATCGACCGTGCCCTTCTGGCATTCGGCGTGTAGCGTCTTATATTGCGCGGTCGCCTTTGCGAGATGGTCTTCGATCACTTTCAAACCAGCCAAAACTTCCTTATCGGCTGCGTACTCTTCACGAACGGTGGCGAGTTCCTTCCTCGTAGCATCGATATTTCGGCCGAGTTCGTCGGATTCTGATTTTGCGACGCTTGGCTGGATCGTGCGGGCGTCGCGAGAGTAACGATAGAAACCACGTGAGTAATCCCGTGCGTGCCGCATTTTGCGCGAGGCACGCTGGTTTGACCAAAATCCCTTCCCGAACTCGCCACGAGCCTTCGCTCCCGCATCCCGTTGGGCCAACACGGTTGATGGACTAGAAATGGCAACCATCGCGGCGATTACCACACATAAACTCACTAACATCTTTCGTTCGTAATACATTATTCGCAAACTCCTCAGGGCCGTACTTGGATAATACGAACCACTACGCCTAGTTCGTAGTTCAGCCAAGCTAGAAACAAATCGGTGAGATCATCGAGCACTTCAAAAGAGGCTCAATCCCATCCGCTTAACTGCACTGTTGGATGCACGCTACACGTCGTTTCTTCACGGCTTTGAGCAGAAATTAGTTGCCGCAAGCATTGCGCCATATGCGAATACGCATTAAAAAACCATGCGGAATATAACTATTCTAGCGTCGTAGTCCTCATCTGGGCCTAGTTTTAGTATGCCAATGGCTAGACCGGCGAGTGTGTCTTTCCAGCAGAAATTAGTACGTTAATTACAGTCCAAAGCCATAAATCTTTACCGACAAATCAATTTCGATTCCATCTGTCACTTGGAGATCACAAGAGTCTCAGTAGATCGTTAGTCTTCAAACCAGTGAAACCCTCACCAAGTTTCGTGAAGAACCAGTCCCTCGCCTATTCACCAATCAACGTGTCGGCATCTCCATTATCAGTAACCGTATCGACGTTTAGGATGAGGGTTTTCTTTATGATGTACGCCGACGGTGGCTATGCAACCGACCTATTGCAGCAGTTTTATGACGATATTGCAGCCGAGGAGGAAGAACTGTTCATTGTCGAAGACGCTAACCACTATATTCGGTAATGGTTATTAGTAAGCTCTCCAACCCACCGTTGACTTTGCCCCTCAAAAACCAAATACAGCTCAACTAGGTCTCATGAACAACGTGGATGATAACACATCTTCCAATTCTGTTTGTAAAGTTATGATCCTCGAAGTAAAGGGGGAACAATAGCTGCTAAAAAAGCAACTTTTAAATATGCTCTTGACGCTCTCTGGATACAGAAGCGATATAGAGTGCAACTAATCGTGCCACAAGGATCGCGAAATAGAACTGTCCAAATACTGCTTGAATATAACAGGCTGTCTGTGCTGGTCCAGACGATGGTGTAATATCGCCATAGCCAAGAGTAGTCATCGTCACAAATGACAAGTAAATCAGCGGCTGGAGGCCTACATTACTAAACGCCGAAGCTCCAGTTGGTAAGTTTATGGAGTCTAAGCGGAATGCGGTTGGGTCAATCAGCAAAATTGTTGAATATAAATATGACCACATGAGGCCAGCGAGCAGATATAAGCACACCGCTCCAACAATCGTATCCAGTGTTACTTTGTGGTCATCGAGCACCGCACTAAGCACATGGTATGAAACGAAGGCAAAGAACCCAATGACAAGAACGTTATGCACGATGAATATTGTGTGGCTGGCATTCATGTAACCAATGACATTCAGGATCAGCATCGGGATGACCATCGCAAGCCCAACACTGAGTGTCTTGTGCCGTCGGCACACCGAAATAACCGCAGTCAGCAGTACAATGGAAAACAGTAGACAGAATATCGTCACTGAAAGACTGTCAGAACTAGTGAAGGCAGATGCTATCAGCAGTGTAAGCAATGAGCCGAGCAGATAAGAAAACTTGCCGAATCTTCGGCGGTTACTCGAATCACTCGTTTGCTGCATCATTGTTAATTCCGTCTCTTCCTTCTTCGACCAGTTGTGGTTGCAATTCGAGATAACTCGATACCGATTGGGAATGGCATACACAACCTTCATAGTGGGTAAATGGCAGTGGTGGTGGCTCGCAGTATTGACAATCAATATTGCAACCGGAATAGCTACGGTATGCTGGTGCACAACCCGTGACCAGAAGCATTGCTAACGTCGCAAGCCATCCCATACGCTTTTTAGCGTTGTTCATCATTGGGTTCCTTTGCAAGCATCTGAAAGTTATGTCGTCTATCGACCTATTTAAAACAAGTATGGTTTTACGGTAATGGTAAAGATTGTATGCCTTCAACCGGTGCGGGAATTGGTTCGGCTGTCTGGCTATCAAGCCCACCGATCACGCGTTCTAATTCCGCCAAAGTTTGTCCCAAGGAAGCTTCCAGCCGAAGGTAGCTAATCTCAAACCGGAGTAACTCTCGCCAGTTGTCAACCAATTGTAAAAAATCGACTTCGCCTGTGTTATACGCCTGCCCCGACACCTCAAGTGTTTGCCGGGCCTTGGGAAGAATGTCTTCGCGGAACAACGTAAGCAAATCTTGTTGACTTTGCGCCTGTGTAAACAGATCTGTGACTTCCTCAAGCGTCGCGTCGCGTAATGAATCGTATGCTCGTGCTGTAGATACCGCTTTTGCTTCGGCTGATCGAACGGCTGAATCTAATTTCTTGCGGTAAACTGGTAAGTTAATGCCCGCAGTAATTAAAAAGGAGTCGTTCCCGTTTGCCACAGGGCTGACGCCTGAGGAGCCAACATCGATCCAGGTCGCTCCCAATGTAACATCAGGTTTATACGCGAGACGTGCCAAATCAAGGGCCTGCCTGTCTTTTTCGAGTGAAGCCAATTGCGCGTGTAATTCCGGCCGTGAAGCAACCGCTTGGCGTTGTAGCAAGTCTAAATCGTTTGGAATCTCTTCCGGAGTAACATGGTCAAGTGCCAGGACTTTCGTTTGCGGTGAAATATGCAATAAACGTGCAAGCTTTGCCTGACCACTTTCGAGTTTTTGCCGCAAGCGGATCAACTCATTCTCTACATTGGAAATTTCTACCTCAGCTCTCAATAAGTCCTGCTGACTAACTTTTCCTGTTTTATAACGTATATTGGCAACATCACGAATCTCGACAAGAAGCTTTTGATCAGCTTCTGTAACTTCAATGGTTTGTTGGATGAAATAGAGTTCATAGTAGGCACGCTTGACTTTAGCGATTGTCGCCAATTCAACTGCAGAGAGCTGAGCGCGGGCCACATTGGTTTGTGATTCAGCTAATTCAGCGCGTGCACTGAGCTTCCCGCGCCAGGGAAACTTTTGATTTACGTTCAGGGCAAATTCCTGTGGTCCTGCAGCAGTTTGAACCTGCTCTGGATAGAAGGTCATTCCTAAATTTGGATCTTGCAAGCTCGCAGCTACGGGAACTTGATGGGCAAACGATTCCATCTGTTTTCGAGCTGATTGAATATCAGGATTTTGGTCCAATGCATACTGAATATATTCCTCGACCGAATGGGGACCTTCAAGATGAGCAATCACGGGATCGACAGAATCGAGAGGCGCGTATGAAGCTTGATGAACTGATTGAGAAACTTGGACATATTCAGGGTCGCGTATCTGTTGAGCGGATTTACAACCGATCAGTAGAAGAAATACACCCAATAAATAAATATTAGTTTGTTTCATGGCCATCCGTGGCCCCCTTTTTTTACGATCAAAAACGACATACAACAATATCGTTATCGACAAAATTGATTTCATCAGAATAGTTATTACTACCAAATCTCCTGTGAACTCAGCTTGCATATTCCGGTTTTTCGGATTAGGTAGTTTGTCTATTTGACTATTGATAGAAAGCCTGAGCTACCTCACGACAAAATGACGTTCAGTTGCTCAGGCTCCCCCGCTCAAGAGTTAACCTTGTTAATCGAAAGATTTCACAACAATGGAAATTATCGTTAAAACTTTTGTTGTAGCGACGCGGAATAAAGCTCGTCTATCTTATGAAGATATGCTTTAGGGTTTGCAGCGATCTTCTTAGTACACGGTGGACAGCAAACATAGACGATTTGACCTTCGACGATCGTCCATTTAGGATTTCTAGGAAGCTCCTTTTTCATCACAGGGCAGATACGTTGCGCTTTGGCAAAGTTGGCATGAATTGTTGCCCAATGCTGTGGATTGATCTTTTCTTTCAAACAGCCCTTACAACAAAGAAAAATCAGCTCCTTACCAACTTTGACTTTGATGGGCCGACCGTGTTCTCCCAGCTTTTCACCAGTCATTGGACAGACTTTTTGGGCCGCGATTCGCAATTGATCGCGTTTAGTTTGCTCCTGACCTTCTTTCGAATGGCCAGATCCTTCATGTCCTCTCACAACTTGACCTATGCCAACAATCAATGCCGCAACAAAAAACATCCTTGCAAATTTCATGTCCTTCTCCTTCTAAAAACAGAACTTTAAAAAACTAACTTTCCGCCCGGTAGGCGGGACCTATGATTGCACCTTCTAATGCGGTGTTTACTTCTTCTTTTTCGTTATGATCAGAGATAAGTTGATCATGAAGACCAACTCGCATTTTAAACTCCATATAAGCACAATACACGGCTGGAACAATGAACGTTGTGAACGGTTCAACAAGCATTCCGCCGAAAACCGGCAACGCCATCGCACGCGCCACGTCGGCGCCTCGTCCGGTCGACATCAAAACGGGCAACAGTGCGAAGATGGTTGTTAGCGTTGTCATCACGCATGGACGAATACGCTTGAGACCCGCTTCGTAGATTGCGTTTCGTAAATCTTCGATGTTACGAACGGGACGACGTCTTAATGTCTGTTGGATGTAGGTCGCCATCACGACACCATCATCAACTGCGATGCCAAACAGTGCGATGAATCCGACCCAGACTGCCGTGTTCATATCCACGCCCATGACGGCAACGGCGATCATTCCACCTGCGAATGCAACAGGAATACCAGAAAAGACAACGGCTGATATGGCAAAATTTCGAAAACTTAAATAAATGATGAGTAAGTTAACCACTAACACAGTCGGTATAATCCACATCAACCGTCGATTGGCTTCAATTTGGTTCTGAAATGATCCTACAGCTTGTAACTCAAAATTACCTTCAGGAAACTTCAGCTCTCCACTTTCTCTCGCTGTTCGTAGCGAATTCATTACTGCTTCGACAGTTTCCAAGTCACCGGAAGCACCCGATGGCGAGAAAGCGACATGAGCCACCAGCCGCGCATCTTCGCTATTAATGGCACCTGGTCCCCAGGTTGTAGTTACGTTCGCTAAGCGTTCCAGCGGTACTACGTCGCCTCCGTGAGTAACGACAGAGACCTTTTGCAATTCGTTGAGACGTTTGCGTACACTGCGTTCGTATCGAATCTGAATCGGGTAACGTTCTCGCCCCTCGACAGTGGTCGTTACGTCAACACCACCAAGCCCTGCAGACACGATTTGGTTGACCATCATGGTGGTCATTCCATAGCGGGCCGCTTCTTCCCGATCTACTTCAAATTCGTAGTATGGCTTGCCCATTACGATATCGGGATTGACTGTCCCCGCATTGACAAAGTGATTCTTTTTCAACCGCTCCGCTACGGCGAGGGACGCTTTGGCCAATCCTTCTAAATCATCACCATAAATTCGTACTGCCATCGACGCCTTGATCCCACTCTGCAACATCACCACGCGTCCTTCGATTGGTTGAAGTGGGGAGGCGGGTGTGATGCCGGGAAGCGTAGCGACGGCGTTGATTTCATCCCAAATCTTGCGTCCGTCCATTCCCTCGCGCCATTGATCTCGTGGCTTGAGCATAATGTAAGTTTCGATCATCGCAGCCGGAGCGGGATCGAGTGCGGACTCGACTCGCCCAATTTTTCCAAGTACATTTTCAACTTCAGGAATTTCTTTGATCATTGCATCTTGTGCTTGTAGTATTTCCATGGCTTGTGAAAAACTGGCTGCTGGATAGAGACTCGGCATGTAGAACCAACTACCTTCATCGAGCGCAATCCAGTCGTCTGTCTTCAAGCCTGTAAAAATATGCTTGGTGTCGACGTACCCCGGCACCTCGTTCAGGTCTGCACCAAGCATCTCAACGATCTTCTCGGCGGGCCGCAGTACCGTGGGTAATCCAATCCACGCACCTAGTCCCAGTATGATGATGATTGCAGGAAAGGAGAGCATCAGTATTTTTCGTCGAAGCGCCAGCTTTAATCGACCCGCATAGAGGAACCGTACAAACCGACTAGCAGGGTTCTCTTCCATAGAACGGATCTTCTCGCGAGTCATCGACCATCCGATTAAAAAACCAATCACCGCTGCAGCAACCGTTGCCCACAATAGACTTAGTGGCGTCCAATGCTCGACGTGGTCGCCCCAAACAAAATAGCATAGACTGGCCGAGAGTGCGGAAACGGCCAGACCTGCAACCATGCTACCCCACCGCGGGATTTGCGAACTACGTAAGAAGATGCGACAGAGCATTGGCAAAACAACGACTGCGACAATCAGGCTGGAGACCAGTGCGAAGGTCTTTGTCCAGGCCAAAGGCGCGAATAACCTGTGATCGCGGCCTGTCAGGAAAAATACTGGTAGAAAACTGACGATGGTCGTACTGACTGCAGTGACTACCGCAGGCACAACTTCAGCAGCCGATTCGCGAATGACTACGAGCCGTTGTGGGGGTCCGCCCGGTGAGCCTTCTACTTCCCATTCAGCCAAACCACCGTAAATGTTTTCTAAGATAATGATACCCATATCGACCATCGTTCCGATGGCGATAGCGATACCAGCCAAGGACATAATATTCGCATCGATGCCGAACGTCTTCATGGCGATGAACGACATCAACACCGCCATGGGTAGTGTAATCGCGATGACGATGCTGGCTCGCACATGTAGCAAAAATAACACCATAACGGCGATCGTAATTAACGTTTCCTGCGTTAAGGCCTCAGTCAGCGTCGTTACAGTTTCGTCGATCAACACACTACGATCATAGATACCACGGATCTTGATACCGCCCAACTCTGACTCTAAAGACACAATTTTTGACTTGACACGTTCGATCACCTCGCGCGGGTTCTCACCATATCGCATTACCACCACACCACCAACTGCCTCTTGACCGTTGAAGTCAAGAGCTCCACGTCGAAATGCAGGCCCAGTTTGAACTTGAGCTACATCACGAACACGAATTGGTACTCCGTCACGTGTGATTATGACCGTGTTGTTGATCTGATCAATCGTTTCCGGTTCGGTTTTGCCAGACCCAATGAACCCCTTGCCACGGACAATGAATTCCATACC
>JAJFIP010000146.1 GCA_021774875.1 Emcibacter sp. | reverse complement strand
CTCTTCCCAAACCGGCCAATGGTCATTATTTCACTCAACTCAATTTCCGGGCGTATTCTTAAAGCCAGAACTCCTTCGATTTCTCCTTTTTCTGAAATAACCGGAGTAGAGACAAACATTGTGGGCCAGATTTCCTGCTTCTTTCCGTTGATATCAGGCAGAGGGAACTCTCCTTTAAAGGGGAGGGAAAGCGCGGTTTTTCCACGAACTGATTTAAAAAAGAATCCCGAAATTTCACTAAGGTTTGTTTTTCCTATAGGTTCGTCAAACAGTGCACCCACCTGTTTGCCTTCAAGATCAAAAATAACAAAGCCCATGAACCCGTAACGCAGGCAGGATTTCCCAAGGTGTGTTCTTAACCAAGTGAGGGTTTTCGATTTCAAAAGACCGTCTCTGGAAGATTCGGTGGATTTATCCAGCGCAATGAGGTTTCGAATTTCCTTGTTGATTAAAGGTTGGTTCGAAAGAGTTTCTGCATCCAGCTTTTTATCTCTTGCCCAGATGTTGAAAGCCAGACTTGTTGCGTTGAGATTGGTTTTTAATTGGGCTCGCAGGTTTTCTTTTAACCTGTCTTCAACAGTTTCTATTCCAAACCACCCCATGGATAGTAGTGCCGTTATAAGCAATACCGTGGCAGCTGTAACTTTATTTTGATTTTTTGAACTCAATGGCATGGGAGAAAACTTTTGTTTTAAGGATTTGTTTTTATTGGATGTCCTATTCCGGCTTGAAATTAGTATAAGTCCGTCGCTTTCAGTTTCAATGATTTTGAGCACATCTATGAAAAATATTTTTTTGCCTAATTTTTTGATTCAAATTGCTTTGGTTTGGCAATTCACAGAAATTAAGATTTTTGGGATAGTGATTGTAGAAAAAGAGTGCAGGGGGGGTATTTTGAAGCCATTTTCAGGTTTTGCAGGATAAATTTTCGTTTTAAATAGGAGATTGGCTTTGGGGTGTGTGGGAAGTGAATCTGGCGGGCAAAAGTTTGGGAGTATCAGCACGTATAGCGATAGAATTCCTGCTTATTAAATAGATTCTTTACGTAATCCATTGTTATAGCGGGATGGCTTTTCCTGTTTCAATAATTCTGTCAACTAAATCGCCTTTTGAGATTTTGATTAAATCTTAATTAGGAAACAATATTTATTTTACAGGCTCGACTTCCTGTTTCATTTGAAAACTCATCAGTGTGTACAGTTTTTGGTAAAGCCCTTTTCGCTCCATCAATTCAGTATGAGTTCCCGTTTCAGCAATGCTGCCTCGGTCCATCACAATGATCTTGTCGGCATTGTGAATAGTGGAGAGTCGGTGCGCAATAACAAATGAGGTCTTGTCTTTCATGAGGCGGTCCAGAGCTTCTTGTATGAGAAGCTCGGATTCGTTATCCAGTGCGGAGGTGGCCTCGTCCAGGATCAGCATTCGCGGGTTTTTCAGGATGGCCCGTGCGATTGCGATACGCTGGCGTTGTCCCGCCGAAAGCCGGATGCCTTTCTCGCCAACAATCGTTTTGTAGCCTTCCGGGCATTCGGTGATAAACCCGTGAGCGTTTGCGGTTTTTGCCGCTTCGATCACTTCATCTTCAGTCGCCCCCTCACGCGCATAACGGATATTTTCTTCAATGGTGCCGCCAAACAGGATGGTTTCTTGCGGAACAAAGGCGATCTGTCGCCAGTAACTCTCCATCTGGACTTTCTGGATGGGCGTGCCGTCGACTAAAATTGTTCCTTGAACTGGGTCGTAAAACCGGTGCAGGAGAGACACGAGTGTAGTTTTGCCTGCACCACTTGGACCGACCAATGCGATCATCTGACCGGGTTCGACTTCCAAATTGATATCGGTGATGATTTTCTGATCGTCACGATAATGGAAATGAAGGTTCTCGATCCGCACCC
The DNA here is from genome assembly GCA_021774875.1 of Emcibacter sp. Classification (GTDB taxonomy): domain Bacteria; phylum Pseudomonadota; class Alphaproteobacteria; order Sphingomonadales; family Emcibacteraceae; genus Paremcibacter. The sequence goes on along the minus strand of JAJFIP010000146.1, from coordinate 993 downwards.
GGCCTTCTATTCTTGGCATCGGAGTGGCGTCCGGAAGATCACGCACTTCGCCTTCGGTATCGAGTATTTCAAAAATTCGTTCACTGGCACCGAGTCCTTCTTGTACCCGGGTGTAGAGCCTGGCGAAACTGCCCATGGGCCCGGCAATAATTGTGGCGTATAGGATGAAGGCGATGAGCTCGCCGGGACTTATGCTGCCGTCGATGACTTCGTGTCCGCCGTACCAGAGAAGTGCCAGGGCGGTAGAGAACGAAATCAGGCCAATGGTCGGGCCAAAAAATGCCGAGATGGCCACTCGTTTTTTTGCCGATTGAAAACTGTCTTCGACGGCATCTGAGTAGCGGTCCATTTCAAGCTGATTGCGCACGAACGATTTGACCACCGGAATGCAACTGAGATTTTCTTCGACAACGGTGGTGGCGTTGGCCAGCTTGTCCTGTATTTCTTTTGAGAGAAATTTTAAACGTTTCCCATAGGTTTTTGCGTACAAGACCAAAACAGGAAGCAGGACCAGTATGGTGAAGGTCAATTTCCAGTTGAGATAAATTATGATAACCACACCGCCGAGCAGGCGGATCGACTGCTGGATTAACGTCGCCGGGAGGTCGGTGACGAATCCTTCAACCGTGGTGACATCGTTGGTCAGGCGAGACATGATTTCACCAGTGCGGCGTTTGGCAAAAAAACTGAGCGACAGGGTGTGCAGGTGATTGAAAATATTTTTTCGGAAATCGGTGATGACTCGTTTTTCCGTCAGGTCGAATAAGTAATTGTGACCGGTAGAAAAAATCATCTGAATTATGAAGAGTCCGAAGATGGACAGCGCCATGGTATTGAGTGCAGACATGTCTTTTTGCACCATGACCACGTCGACAAGGTCGCGGATGAACATAGGGACGATGAGGTTGGTGGCGGATGAGATCACCAGAAAAATACTGCCCCAGATGAGTGCCGTTTTATATGGGGTCAGGAGCTTGGCAAGGCGTTTCAATT
>JAJFIP010000145.1 GCA_021774875.1 Emcibacter sp. | reverse complement strand
CGGGCCTGATCCTGCTGGTGGCGATGATCGGGGCCATAGTGCTCACCCACCGCAAAAGGCCCGGGGTCAAGAAGCAGAATATCAATAAACAGATTATGAGGCGTCGCGACGATGCTTATGAAATTGTAAAAGTTAAACCCGGACAGGGTTTAATGTAGGGAAAATATGATGGAAATAGGACTCGCACATTATCTGACCGTTGCTGCCATGCTGTTTACCATTGGCATCTTCGGCATTTTTCTGAACCGGAAGAATGTGATTATTATTCTGATGTCGGTGGAGCTTATTCTACTGGCGGTCAATATTAATTTTGTCGCATTTTCTTCGTATCTCCATGACATGGTTGGTCAGGTTTTTACCATGTTCATCCTGACAGTAGCAGCGGCAGAGGCGGCAATCGGCCTTGCCATTCTGGTGATATATTACCGAAATCGCGGCACTATAGCGGTTGAAGACATTCATCTGATGAAAGGATAAGTGAAAGAATGTATCAGATAATTGTTTTTGGCCCCCTTGTTGCGGCACTGATCGCCGGATTATTCGGCAGACAGATTGGTGATAAAGGCTCACAAGCCGTCACCTGCGGCTCATTGATCCTGTCAGCAGTCCTGTCGTGGATAGTATTTTTTCAGATAGCTTTGGGCCATACGGTCGATCAAGTAACCGTCATGACCTGGGTGAGTTCCGGCGAGCTTAATTTTAACTGGGGTTTTCAGATCGATACCTTAACGGCTGTGATGTTGGTGGTGGTTAATACAATATCCTGTCTGGTGCATATATATTCTGTGGGATATATGGCCCATGATCCTGATAAACCGCGCTTTATGGCTTATCTCAGCTTTTTCACCTTCGCCATGCTGATGCTGGTTACGGCGGATAACTTTATCCAGATGTTCTTTGGCTGGGAAGGGGTGGGTCTGGCGTCCTATCTGCTGATTGGTTTCTGGTATAAGAAGCCTTCTGCCTGTGCCGCCGCGATCAAGGCTTTTCTGGTTAACCGGGTAGGGGATTTTGGGTTTGCGCTGGGTATTTTTGCCATTTTCATGGTGACAGGTGCAGTTGATTTTGAAACCGTCTTTGCCAAAATTCCGGAACTTGTCGGCCAAAATATTCATTTCCTGTGGCTGGATCTGGATTTGATCACGACCATATCTATCCTGTTGTTCATTGGGGCTATGGGTAAATCGGCCCAGCTTGGTTTGCATACCTGGTTACCCGATGCCATGGAAGGCCCGACCCCGGTGTCAGCCCTTATTCATGCGGCGACCATGGTGACAGCGGGTGTCTTTATGGTGGCCCGTTGTTCCCCGATTTTTGAGTTCTCTCCAGATGCCTTGGCCTTTGTTACCTTCATCGGGGCATCGACCGCACTCTTTGCCGCAACCATTGGCACGGCGCAGAATGACATCAAGCGGGTGATTGCCTATTCCACCTGTTCTCAGCTTGGTTATATGTTCTTTGCTCTCGGCGTATCGGCATATGGGGCGGCGATCTTCCATCTGTTCACCCATGCGTTTTTCAAGGCGTTGCTGTTCCTGGGCTCCGGCTCAGTGATTCATGCCATGAGCGATGAGCAGGACATGCGGAAAATGGGCGGCTTGCGTACAAAGATCAAAGGAACCTACTGGATGATGATCATTGGAACCCTGGCTCTGACCGGCTTTCCGTTCCTCGCCGGATTTTATTCAAAGGATATGATCATTGAAGCCGCCTTTGCTTCTGGCTCTTCCCTGTCGGGCTATGCTTTTGCCATGGGTGTTACTGCGGCTTTGCTGACGTCCTTTTATAGCTGGCGTCTGATATTTATGACTTTTTTTGGTGAAAGCCGGGCCAGCAAGTCAGTGCAAAACCATGTCCATGAAAGTGGCAAGTGGATGATGTGGCCGCTCTACGCATTGGCAGCGGGGGCTATTGCCTCTGGCTTTATTTTCAAGGATTACTTTATCGGTCATCATTATGAGGATTTCTGGGGCCATGCCCTATTCCTGAAAGATACGGCCCACAATGTGATTGATGCGGCCCATCACGTACCGGGCTGGGTTGGGGCGGCCCCGTTCCTTGTTATGGTGACGGGCTTTCTGATAGCGGTTTATGCTTATATTCTGCGGCCTGATATTCCGGCCCGCTTTACTGGAACCTTCACCCATCTTTACGCCTTGTTCTATAACAAATGGTATGTGGATGAGATTTATGATTATCTATTTGTGAATCCAGCTAAAAAACTCGGCACATTCCTGTGGAAGAAAGGCGATGAAAATGTCATTGACCGCTTTGGCCCGGATGGTGCCGCGACAAGTGTCATGACCCTTGCCCGTAAATTTAAAGCCTTGCAGAGTGGATATGTTTATCATTATGCCTTTGCCATGCTGATGGGCGTTGCCGCCTTTGTCACCTGGTTTGTGGGAGGGGCAGGCTGATGGAACATTTCCCCATTCTTTCGATCATTACGTTTCTGCCGTTATTAGGTGTTGTGTTTGTCTTGATGACCAAGGGCGAGAATAAGGATCGTAATGCCCGCAATTCGGCCCTGTGGGTGACGGGCTTTACCTTCCTGGCTTCGTTAATTCTGTGGTTCAGTTTTGACAAGACAACCGCAGAATTCCAGTTTGTCGAACAGGCAAGCTGGCTCGGCGATAACATCAATTATCATATGGGTATTGATGGGATTTCCATCCTGTTTGTCATGTTGACCACCTTCATCATGCCGATTGTAATCCTGACCGGGTGGGATGCTGTCCAAACAAGAGTCAAGGAATATCTGATTGCATTTCTGATTCTGGAAACATTGATGATCGGGGTTTTCTGTGC
>JAJFIP010000144.1 GCA_021774875.1 Emcibacter sp. | reverse complement strand
AGTGTAGCCCTTCCAGGCGATATCGACCATCGGCATCTGTGATGTTGTTAATATAATTTTTACCACCGCCGGTGAATGTGACGAAAGTACCAGCACTAACAAGTACTCCTGCAACCGGTTTGCCCGTTTCAGCATCAGTAACACGACCAACAACAGGATTTGAAACATTGACAACGTGCGTAAACCTGGCTGCAAAATAGATTTCTTTAGGCAGGGAGTTATTTACCTTACCGCCTCGTTGAGAACTTTGATTCTTCCAAAAATGAGGAACAATAAATTTTTTACCTTGGCGCGTGCGCGCTTGTACCGTGCTCGCTTCGATACCAGGGCCGCTTATTAACAGCTTGGCAACTCGTTCTTGCCCGATTCCCCGTAGTGTAAAGTATCCATCAGCGTTTGTTAGAACATCAGGGATGACCGATGGCATTTGGGGGCCGTTATGGCTCTCCGGTGTAAAATTTCGAAGCGAATAAAAGTCGGCCTGTTCCTTTTTTGCGGCCTGTTCCCAGGCATCAAGGTTGTTCTCCGCATTGTGCCAGACTCGATCAACACGCACTCGGGCTCCTTTGACTGGCCCGCCATCGGTATTCACAATACGACCAGTAATGGGAACATCGTCTGGAACGAGTTGCAGGACCGGTTTATATTTTGCCAAATAAGTAGAATAATTTTTTCTTCGCGAAGCAGGCAGCAGTTGCAGAGTACGTCCGGTTGTCTCAAAAACGGACGAGGGACCTCTGGCGAATCCGAATCCATCAGCAACAGCAACGAGGGTGTAGGCCAGATAATGAATATCGGCATCTGGCTCGAATTCATCGGAGGATTCAGAGAAACGAAACATGCCATTGGCATCGGTAATGGCACGTGGTTTGATATCAGGGTTGGGGCGAGAGCCTTGTACCCAATACACGGCATAGATTTTTGCCCCTTCGACAGGGCTTCCATCGGGGGCAATGACACGTCCACGGTATTCCAAGGTGACATGCTTCTTCGCGGTCTTATTAGCTACTTTTTTTTCTGTTCTCTCAGTTTGTTTAGCATTTTTTGCAGATGAATCAGATTTACTTTCGGATGATTCAGACTGTGGTGTTTCGATTGGTCTGGCGTTGAGTCGTACGGTGCTCAGGCCACCGACTGTCAGGAAAGCAGACAGTATAATCAGAAGTGTTGGCAACAGCTTCTTCTTTTGGAGCAACGGTCGAGGTGAATCCACGAGCATGTTAACTCTGCGGAACAGATTCGATCTGTGATCGCTGATGCCAAGGGTTCCTGCAAGTAGTGGTTGGTTCCGGTTGCGCGTGATCGAAACCAGAAAAGCTGCATAGTCTTCTGCTGACTGTCCTTGTTTTGCTGCGAATGCATCTGCGAGGAAATCTTGGTTGAGCATCAATTGGCGCCGCAACCACCAATAAGCCGGCTGGTAGAAACAAACGAATTTCGTAAAACTCGCCAGCAGTTGTGTGCTAAAATCGCCTTGTAAAACGTGAGACCATTCATGAGCAATCGCCCAACGCAGTGCAGCGGAATTCGGCTCAGCGGCAAGCGCGGTCGGAATCACAATGGTTGGCCACAAGGTTCCCCACATAAGGGGTGTTTGCACTCGGTCACTCACAAGCAAACGAACACGCTTCCCTTTTGTACCAGCGATAGAACTCAAGAGATCACACAGTTCATCGCTGGCTGAAATTGCATGTTTTGCGATTTGATAACGGCGAACATAGCCAACCGTCCAAATGAGAATCCAGAAACCAACCATCGTGAAATACGCTAACTGCATAGTGCGTCCGATACGGAATAGCAATGCAGAATGACTTATTGCAGGCACTATAGCGGGGCGTTCCGGCTCTTTCACCTTTTCAATTTCAGAGAAAATCGGATTTTCAACAGGCAAGTTTTGCGAAGGGATCGGATCTAAGTTTCGAAACGAGGATTCCTGCATCTGTTCAACAGGATCTGATTGTGAAACGATGGCAGATTTGGAAGTTGCAGCAATTCCAGGAGTCAATGGTGGCTGCTCGGTTCTTATTTTACCCCATAAATTGAGTGAGTAACCGGGAATTAAATCCAATTGTTGAAATGCTGGCACAAGCAAGCAGGCGACGAAAGTCCAGTAAATAATGCGGATGCGATAGATCGGCTCGCGGAAAAACCGGGCGGCCAATCCACCAATCAGCAGGATTGCTGTGCCAAAAATAGCAGAGTGAATGAGCCACGAACCTGATTCATTGAGTAACATCATATCAGCTCCCTTTTTTTTGATGACGGGATTTCTTTTGACGAGCCTGCGCAATGATCGTTTCGAGTTCCAGTAAATCCTTAGCACTCAGTTTCTCTGAACTCAGCATGTTCAAGACGAGTTCATTGACGGCACCATCATAGACTTTATGTAAAAAGCGTGATGAAACCTGCTCGCGAGAGCAAAGTGGCCAATACAGAAACGTTCGGCCTTCACGTCGATGAGCGACAAGCTGTTTTTCGTCCATAATGCGAAGCTGCGTCTGGATTGTATTGAAATGTAACCCCGACTGCTTTTGGAGACGCGCATGCACATCACGCACCGAACCTTCCTTGATCTCCCAAAGTACTTTCAAAATTTCCATCTCTCGCTCCGTGGGGGCGGTATCCATGAGTAGCCTCACTCTCAAATCATTACTTGAACGCGACAATTAATGTCACGCGAATCAATAACCTAATAAATTAGGTATATGTAATCCGAACTATAGCGTCAAGAGGAATACCTAATAAATTCGGTGAAAGTAAAGGGGCTGTTGCCAAAGGAATTACTGTGATGCGAGATACAAATATTCTGCAAACCAATCATTTGGTATTGAAAGCACCAAATCAGACTTGAATCTTTACCGCGATCATCAATCTACGTGTAAACACAATCTGTTGATGCTATTAGTTCTCCGTTCACATTAGTTTCGTTGTCCTGTAATCAACATTAAACGACTAGTCGTTGCTGGCATCGTTCAGTAGGAATTAGTGTGCAAAATTCTGCGTTTCAATCGATCACTACAATGTTTTCATATGAGAGCCGTTTGCCATTCCACATTTACTCGGCATTGCCCAAATAGTGAGACACAAGTGTTTGGGATCCGGTTCCTACTTTGTGTTCACACCCAAGCAACTCGGGGTGATGATGGCGCCCAACGAATGCGAAAGCCCCAGGCATCCTAGTTACTCTCAAGGTCTTGGTGCGTCGGCACCAGACCGAGAATAAACAGCGAATGTTCCCACCCACCAGATAGCGAAAATTATTCGTTACTTATCATAAAGAGCCGATTTTATAGTGTTTTATTACATTCAGTTCTTATTCATAAAGCTAAATCAAAAATATGTTTTATTACTAAGAAAGAAAAGATGGAATGGCTTCCTAATGTCCCTATAGCATCGATTCACTGTCTGTTTTTTTGTGCATACTAAATGTCGTTACTCATTTGTATATATTCATTTATGCATTTGAAAATTTAGTAGACGAGTTGTCTAATTCACACAAATATACTGGTGGCTTGAACAAAAATCACATTTCTTAGCATTATCTTCATATCACTCTGAAACCTAGTCTATCTTTAGTTTAAGAGGAAAACACCTTCTGCATTTGGATAGCAGTGATAAGTAAACACAACATTCAAATGTTTTAAAAAATAATGATACCAACGCAAGGGCCTAACAGTGAATCAAATCAGTACCCCCTCCTCGAATATTATTCAGTTAGACATCGACCTCACAATTGAGAATGAAGAGCCACTCTTGGATGAGTTTATTGCATTCTCACAAGAGATGGCTGGTGAGGTTACGATTGACCTTAGTCAAGTCAAAAGCATTGATGCACATGGACTCGCAATTCTGGCGATGTTCCAAAAGACATTATCAAGCAATGATAGTCAACTAAAACTCCTCACTCAAAATTCAGACTTCATGACTCTGTTTGAATCTGTTGGCTTAACCCACTCTGCAATAGTCTAGTTTTGATTCTAGATATGTAAAATTTTGTAGTTGTGGATGCATCTCGTTATTCCTCTTACGCTTGAGATGCGCGCATTCAACAGCGACTGATAGTCAAAATGAAGCCAGTGTAGGTGTCTCAGACCAACTTAGACACCAAACAAAATCAATCCTCTGCTTATATAAAAAAGAGTACCCAATCATGGATAGCAATAATACATTAGATTGTGATGAATTTTTTCCTGATTTTATTATGGAGTCACTTGAAGCACTCTCAGAAGTAGAAGAGGCTCTGTTAGAAATCGAAGAAAACGGCGCAAATATTAATCTAGATCTCGTGAATAAAGTGTTTCGCGCTGTCCATTCTGTCAAAGGTGCTGCCGGATTTTTGAATCTCGTCACAATCGGAGAACTTTCACATAGTGCTGAAAATGTACTCAGTCTGATTAGAACTGGTGAATTGGTTCCCACCGGTCAAATTGTCAACGAATTATTACAAGCCTGTGATACTCTTACCTCACTCGTTGAAGATGCGAAAAATTCAAATGGTGCAGATGTTTTGGCACATGTAACCGCATTAACCACCATTTCAGAAAATAGAGGTCGTTCATCTGTCGGCCAGACAGCATCTGAGAATCAAAATTCAGAATCAACAGTAGATGCGGTTGCCCCTCATTCAACAGTGAGCTCTGAAAAGCTGAATGATTGTCGGCGAAATGGAAATGAAATTTACTTATTGGGATTTGATTTGTTAGATCTCGTTGAGTATACAACGAATCCGATGTACCTCATTCGCCGCATCGAAGATGTCGGAGAAATCCTTGAAGGACGTCTTGATCTCGAAAATTTGCCGATACTGGGTGAAGCCCAACCAGAACAACTTTTATTGGGCATCACGGTTTCGACAATACTGGATGCTGAAATATTACAGCGATTTTTACAACTTCCTTCAGAGAATGTGATACATATTCCGGAAGGGAGTGATCTCCAAACCAACGAACAAGCAGACCAACTGCAGTCTGATCTTCAAAACGGTCCTGAAAAGCACAGTGTGGATCATGGTTTAGAAGAGAAAGTAAGCGAGGGTAGCGAGCCGCTTTCCAAACAAACTACGACCTCTAAAAGTAAAGCGGCGCCCAAGGAAGCTAACATTCGCGTTTCTGTGAGTGTCATAGACAGACTAATGAACCTGGCAGGAGAGCTTGTACTTGGACGGAACCAATTACTTCAGGCGATCGCTCATCGTGATATGACTGCTCTGGAACTTGTCGGTGGAGAGGTAGACCAAATCACGCGTGGTTTACAAGAAATGATCATGAAAACACGGATGCAGCAAATTGGTAGCGTGGTTAATAAGTTCACACGCGTGGTACGGGATCTCAGTAATACTCTTAATAAACAATGCCGGCTTGTTATTGAAGGCAGTGAGGTTGAGCTAGATAAAACGATTATCGAAGCCATTGGTGACCCTCTAACACACTTGATTCGTAACGCCGTCGACCATGGAATTGAATCTATGGAAGATCGTCAAAAGAAAGGTAAAGATGTCGTCGGGACAATTGTACTTAACACATATCATCAAGATGGAAAGGTATGTGTTTCGATCAAAGATGACGGTGCAGGAATCGACCCTGAACGATTAAAGAAAAAAGCGATTGAAAAAGGTTTCCTGACTGAACAACAGGCGAATGACTTGAGTAAACAAGAAGCAGTTCGTCTGATTGCTGAACCTGGATTATCCACTGCTGAGGAAGTGAGTGCTGTCAGTGGACGTGGTGTTGGAATGGACGTGGTTTTTACAAATTTTGAAAAGCTGGGTGGCTCTGTTGAGATTGAATCGGAAATCAACGAAGGCACAACGATTACTGTTCAACTACCATTAACACTTGCAATCATTCCCTCTTTGATTGTCAGCAGTGGTGATGTGAGTTTTGCGATCCCACAAACTAATATTAGTGAACTGGTTCGGATTCGTTCCAAGGACACTCATAATCGAATTGAACACATTAAGAATGCTGAAGTCCTGCGATTACGGGGCGCTTTACTGCCACTGGTACGACTTAATAAAGTTCTAGGAATTGATGAACCTGTTGAAAGTGACGGATCATCTGATGCTGAGTCAGATCAAGATCTGCATGCGAATTCGGCATTTAATATTGTTGTTGTTGAAACAGGTCAGCTTCGTTATGGGCTTATCGTTAATACCTTGAATGACTCTGAAGAAATCGTTGTGAAACCTCTCGGAAGACATATGCAAAATTGCACATGTCTGGCCGGAGCCACCGTCTTGGGAGATGGTCGCGTCGCTATGATTCTGGATGTGTCAGGTATTGCCGAATATGAAAAATTAAGACCCGTACAAGACAAGAGTGGCCTAGAGAACTCAGAATGCGGCTCTGAACTTAAAGAAAATATTTCTACCCTGATATTTAGCAACCATCCAAAGGAATATTTTGGCATTCCGATGAGTGATGTTGTGAGAATCGAGCGAATTCGAGCAGAACAAATTGACCGGGTCGCTAACCGTCAAGTCTTGCAGTATCGGGGGGGGACCTTGCCGTTAGTGGCATTGGAATCGACGATCTCGGCACAACCCAAAGTAGAGACGGCAGAACTCTTTGTCATTGTATTAAATATTGAAGATCAGCAAATCGGCTTTCTCGCACCTAAAATCATCGACATTCGAGAAATTGCTTCAGATCTTGACTCGGTTACCTTCCAGGAAAAAGGAATACGGGGTTCAACAATCATTGAAGGAATGACAGTGCGTTTAATCGATTCTAATGGGCTGATACAGAAATACTATTCTGATCGGTTTGAAGGTCAAACGAAATTAACTTCCAAAACAGAGTCTGCCTCGGCAGTCTTGTAGAAGAAAGTGGCTCTCCTCTAACGGAGAGTCATGAAAATTTCAAATTCAATTCGTTTAATGAAACGATCAGATAAATCCACCGATATTTCGGAGAGTAATAATGACAACTGAGACTCAAATAAGCTTAACTACTGAATGTTCTGAGATCGCAACTTTTTACCTGGATGACCTCCTTGTTGGAATCGACATTAGACAGATTCAGGAAATCAATCGTCATGTGCAAACAACGGCAATACCACATGCAGTTTCTATGGTGCGTGGAGTCATTAACTTACGTGGCGATATGGTAACCGTTCTCGATTTACCATTGGTTTTAGGGATGGAACCATGTGTCATCACGCCAAAAACTCGTGTGGTTATTATTGATTCTGATAAAGAACGGACTGGACTACTCATTGACAAGATTTCTGATGTCGTGAAAGTTCAATCAGACGAAATTGCCCCTTCTCCCGCAAATTTAAATGGAATAGGGAATCACTATTTTAAGGGTGTGGTTCGCTTAGATACTGAATTGCTTGCTGTCTTAGATGTTAATGAAATCCTTTCTTTTGATTCCGAATAACGTCGATCTTCTAAAACTAATTACCTAAACGCTAAATAAAATAAATATAATGGAGAGTTAATAATGAAACTTCGTACGCAGCTGACAATCGCATTTCTCGTTTGTGGAATTGTGCCACTACTTGTCTCAGGAATAATCAATTATCGAACTGCAGGTCAAGGTTTAAATACAACTAACACTAAGGGGTCTACTGCATTGCGAACCGCCGCTGCAAATAGACTAATTGCTGTAAGAGAGATCAAAAAACAGCATCTGCTTGATTACTTTGATACCGTCAAGAATCAAATCGTACAGTTATCAAGTGATGGGTTAGTTGTTGAAGCAATGCGAGACTTTAAAAAGGCGCATGGAGCATATACGACTGAGACAAATGTGAAACCTGAAGAAATTCAGAACATGAAGAAAGACTTACTATCTTATTACACTCAAGAGTTCTTAACAGAATACAAAAAACATAACACCGCAGATCTTGATGTTAATAAGATTGTTAATCAGCTGGATGATACTTCAGTTGTTTTACAACACGATTACATTAAAGCAAACCCTCATCCGTTAGGGGCGAAAGATGAATATCTAAGAAGCTCGAAACAAACTAGTTACAACGAGTTACATGATAAATTTCATCCTTCACTTCGTAGCTTCTTAAAAACATTTAAATACTATGATATCTTTCTTGTCGATTCCAAAACAGGTAACGTCGTCTATTCTGTCTTCAAGGAACTAGATTACTGCACATCTTTAATCAACGGTCCTTATGCCAATTCAGGCATTGGAGAAGCGTTTCGAAAAGCGAATGCTACCAACGCTTCGGGAGAGTTCTGTTTTATTGATTACCAGCAATATCTTCCCTCTTATAGTTCGCCAGCAAGTTTTATCTCTGCTCCCATTTTTGAGGACGGTAATAAAATTGGAGTCCTTATTTTTCAACTTCCCCTCTATCGTATTAATGAAGTGATGACGTTGAACGAAGTTAGTGGAGGCAAGACAGGAGAAGCAATCGCCGTCGGTTCCGACTACAAAATGCGGTCTGACTCTGTCAAAGAGCCTGATTTTCATACGGTAGAAGCATCATTCCGAAACCCAACGAAGGGAAGTGTAAAAACAGAAGCGACACAGGCGGCCTTCAATGAAGGAAAGTCAGGTCTGATCGAATGCCAAGATTACCGGGGAGAAAATACGTTTATCTCTTATGGTCCTGTTGATATTCTGGGATCGACATGGTGCCTGAATGCAAAAGTTGATACTGCTGAAGCTTTGGAAGAAGTCAGAATGATGGAGCAAACAAATCAAGAGTCTAGAACATCCCTGATCTACTGGATGCTAGGCGTAGGAGGGGGATCAGTCTTAGTTGTGATTCTGATTGCCACGTTTGTTTCTGGAAGAATATCGAAACCGATCATTCAAATCTCTGCATACGCTGATAAGGTTGCCACAGGAGACTTAGCTAGTGAATGCGAAGTTAAAGCAACTGGTGAAGTTGGTGGACTCGTTAAATCGATGAATACAATGAGATTGGGGCTCAGAAAAATGGTCGTCCAACTCACAGAGAATGCGAGTACGCTGTCTACTTCATCTACTCAAATTTCCGGTACTGCTGAAGAATTAGTAGTCGGAGCAGATGAAACGACTGAGCAATCAACATCAGTCAGTGCTGCTGCAGAGGAAATGGCAACAAACATGAGTAGTGTTTCCGACTCTACAGAGGAAATGTCGAGTGGCATTGAAATGGTTGCTTCTGCTGTTGAAGAAATGACTGCCAGCATCGGCGAGATTTCTCAAAATGCCGAAAAGGCCGCTTCGGTAGCTGAAAATGCTGCAAGTCTCACTACAACCAGTGGAGAAAAAATATCATCCCTGGGCAATGCTGCGGATGAAATTGGTAAGGTCATCGAAGTGATTGAAGACATTGCCGAACAAACCAATCTCTTGGCTTTGAATGCGACGATTGAAGCAGCGAGAGCAGGAGAAGCCGGTAAAGGGTTTGCTGTTGTGGCGACTGAAGTGAAAGAGTTAGCTAAACAGACCTCAGATGCTACCGATGACATTCGTCATCGAATTCAAGGTATCCAAGGTTCAACTAAAGAAGTGATTGAGTCAATTGGCGCAATCCAAGAAGTGATCTCAAATGTGAATGATGTTTCTCGTACAATTGCATCAGCAGTCGAGGAGCAGCGGGTGACTACAAATGAAATCGCTGATCGAGTTTCAGAAACAAGCAACTCTGCTAAATCAATTTCACTTACAGTAGCAGAGTCAGCAGCAGCTAGTAAGGAAATCACCACTAATATGGTGAGTGTTGACAGTGCCGCACGAAAGACAGCAACGGGAGCCGGTGAAACCCGTGACGCTGGTCAGAAACTACTGACGCTGGCCGACGACATTCAAGGATTGATTGCAGAATTCGAGATTTAATAGATCGGATGGTCTGTACCCTGCCGATGTTGATTTATCGGCAGGGTACTTTTATCAAATTTCTATCAGAGAATTCATACTATCCATTTAACAACATTATTTTTTAGTTGATTCCTATGACAATTGTCTCAATGAATATTGATCAAACACAAGAAAAAGAAGAAGTGCGTGATAGAGTCGTTCGTGTCTTGGTGGTTGATGATTCTGCACTTTACCGAAAAGTAGTTACCGCTTCATTGAAAGCCATTCCTAACGTCGAAGTTATTGGATCTGCCCCTGATGGCGCAATTTGTCTTCAGAAAGTAGAACATTTAAAACCGGACCTGATTACACTTGATCTTGAATTACCGGACATGAATGGGCTGGAAATACTCCAGAAACTGAAAGAGTCTAATAGCAAAGTTCTATCAATCATTGTCAGCGCATTCACACGCGAAGGAGGCGATACGACTCTAGAGGCTCTCGAAAGAGGAGCCATCGATTTCGTTACTAAACCAAGTGGTGGAACTCCCGCTGAAAATGCCCAAACTCTGTGCAACGACTTAGCGACCAAAATTGGAGCATTTACTCATCTATTTGAGAAGAATACAAATGTCGCGCACCCCATCAAAAAAGAAGCCAAAACTAAGACAGTTCAAGATACGACTAAACGTGTAGTAAAAACAACCAAAAACATTGAACCGTGCGAGGTTGTAGTTATTGGAATTTCAACTGGTGGTCCGGAAGCACTGAAAAAAGTGGTTCCTCATTTACCGAAAGATTTTCCAGTACCAGTCTTGATTGTCCAACACATGCCTCCAATTTTTACTCAGTCACTGGCTAAAAGCTTAAATACTCAGTCCGAACTACAAGTGAGAGAAGCCGTCAACAGACAAGTCATTAAGCCGGGCGAAGTATGGATTGCCCCGGGGGGAAAACAGATGAAAGTCGTTCGTAGAGATGATCAAGTATTAATTAAAATTACTGATGACCCGCCAATACTAAGTTGTAAACCCTCAGTCGATTATCTCTTTAAGTCTATTACACAAGTATATGGACCGCGTTCCCTCGGCGTTATTATGACGGGCATGGGTCATGATGGTACTGACGGATGCAGAGATATTAAACGTGCTGGTGGAACGATCGTTGCGCAAAATGAAGATTCTTGTGTTGTATTTGGTATGCCACGTATTCCAATCAAAGAAGGGCTAGCCGATGCAACAGTTCCTGTTACCAGAATTGCTAAAAGAATTTGTGAACTAGTAGGATATAAAAGAAATTATGAAGCTTGAATTATCACATAGTGACTATAGAGAAATCATCCAGACCGTATACGAAACATGTGGTATCTTCCTAGATGAATCTAAGGGCTATCTCATTGAAAGTCGTTTCAAGAGATTACTTCAAAAATACAACTGTGTAACTGTAGTTGAATTAGCCCGAAAGGTGAAATACCAAAATGACAAAGAACTGATCGGCGAGTTTATCAATGCGATTACGACTCGCGAAACTCATTTCTTTAGGGATGGTACTCCGTTTGAATCCCTGGAGAACAAAATTTTTCCTGAACTCATTGCTGCCAAGTCCGGCTCTCCCTATGCACGACGCCTTAGGATATGGTCAGCTGCTTGTAGTTCTGGACAGGAAATATACAGTATCGCAATTTCGCTTCATAAATTATTGCATAATTTTGATGGATGGGATATTTTACTTCTGGGGACAGACATCTCCGAGGCCGCCATCACGAAAGCAAGTAGAGGTGTCTATTCAAAATTTGAAATCGAACGTGGGCTGAAGAACGACGACTTAGAGCAATATTTCACTCAAGAGGCGGCTGGATGGAAGGTCAATGACAACATTCAATCTTTAGTTACTTTTGAACGTCGAAATCTCTTAAATTCATTCAGAGAATTAGGTCCATTCGATATTATTTTTTGTCGTAATGTAGCAATCTATTTTGACCTGCGAGATAAACGTGATTTATTTGAACGTATCTCGAATGCTTTAACTCCTGATGGATTTTTATTTGTAGGGTCGGCAGAGTCGTTAGCGGATTTCGGCCCAAAGTTTGTGCCTCAGAATCATGGGCGCTCAGTTTTCTATCAACCCAATCGACAGTGTATAGCAGAAAATCAATAAACTATGGGTAGTTGCGTTCAGTTTTTCACTGTGTTTTACTTTAAAGTTGAGAGCGAAGATCTTTCATCTAATCCAGGTGCAAAAAAAACATCAACTCTCGCAAAAAAGTGGCAGTCGCAGAGGGTTTCTGGTACGCTTGGCCTACTAAAGTATTTATATCGCTATTAGTGAGATGCCGCTACACGTGACTTGGCAACTCCAAGTTTATCACCTGGTAGTAAATGGGGAATTATGGCCAACCAACTCCGACTCACGAGAACAAACACAACCAAGCTGCAGATTCTTGGTTGTATTTTTGCAGCAGTTTCATTCTGCACCTCGGTTGCCGATGCAAATGACAAGCCCAACATCATTGTGATCTTCACTGATGATCAAGGCTATAATGATCTTGGTTGTTTCGGTAGCCCGACAATCAAGACGCCACATTTGGATCAAATGGCCGCGGAGGGGCTGCGACTGACAAGTTTCTATGCACAACCAGTCTGTGGTGTTTCGCGCGCCGCTTTAATGACGGGTTGTTACCCAATTCGTATTGGTGAGCCAGGTAATGTCAAGCGATTGCATACAGTGCCGCATCCACAAGAGTGGACTATGGCAGAGATGCTAAAAGAGGCTGGCTATACGACGGCATTAATTGGAAAATGGCATTTATGCTTGCGTGATGGTAAAGATCCGACAGGTTTTCGTGCTGCTACGATGCCTAACGCCCAGGGATTTGACTATTTCTATGGTACTCCCCAATTTAACGGTCTCACGACCTTTGTTAATGAATCGCGTTTTCGCAGTCCGATCTTGCGTAATGACGAAATTGTAGTTCGTAAGGTTCAAGACTGGGATGCGATCACCGGCGATTACACACGTGAGGCAATCGATTGGATTGAGAAGAACCGCAAGCAACCGTTCTTTCTGTATCTCGCGCATAACATGCCACACATTCCCGTCGGTGCGTCGAAGGATTTCAAAAATAAATCCAAAAACGGTCCCTACGGAGATACGATCGAAGAAATCGATTGGTCATGCGGTCAGATCTTTGCGAAGCTCAAGTCATTGGGATTAGACGAAAAGACGCTCGTCGTTTTTACGTCCGACAACGGTCCCTGGATCGAAAAACAAATTCCCAGAAACCATTCGGGTACGGCTGACCCTCTGCGTGGTTGGAAAATGTCGGCATGGGATGGTGGGTCGCGC
>JAJFIP010000143.1 GCA_021774875.1 Emcibacter sp. | reverse complement strand
ACTTCCCTATACTATCATTATGTCTATTACCGGCTTCATCGCTGTGGTCACGGTACTGGAACCCGCTACACAAATGATGTATGACAACGGACTGATTGAGCATCATTCCAGCTATGAGATGAAGGTAGAATCTCATGCTGAGCCATCTCACTAATTTTGGCAAGACTCAATTTACTTGTACTAAAATGACACAAAATACACAATTTACTGGCGAGTTTCGTTTTTTCTGTTAGTATGTTAGGAATTTCGAAAGTAACAGTTGCTTGATTGGGGTACGCTTAACAGAGAGTGAAGTAATATGGAGCCAAATTCATCGGTAAAAGTTCAGGTTGATCTGGATACTGGGAATAAAGCTAAGGTGGGGAGTTCAGTAAGTATAATGGATACCGCCGCGAGTCATTTTGATGAGATTAACGGAAAAATCAAGTGGTTTGATTCTGTTAAAGGGTATGGATTTATTTCACCTGAAGATGATAAAGGTGATATTCTGGTCCATTTTTCCATCTTAAAAGACGTTGGACGCCGCATGTTGCCTGAGGGAACTTCGGTTAAATGTCTGTCTGCGGACAGACCAAAGGGACGTCAGGCTGTTAAAATTCTTGAATTTGATTTAACAACAGCTGTCGGCATGGATATTGAACTTGCACAGCCACAAATCTCTCTTGTGGAAGTGGACGAAACCGAATTTGTCGAAGCGACTGTCAAATGGTTCAATAGAGTCCGTGGTTATGGGTTTGTTAACCGGGATGATGGCGGACAGGATGTTTTTGTCCATATGGAATTATTGCGTAAATACGGTGTTGATCATCTGGTACCCGGCCAAACAGTAGCCGTTGCAGTTGATGATGGGGAACGTGGGCTGGTGGTTAAGGCCATCAGGGTTTAGTCTGGTTATTTTCTTATTTTACGGATTTTGAACTGGTGAAAATGTGGCTATAAATTTTCTTCGAAAAAGCTGCTTATTTTTTATCCTGTATATACTCCCTGTCACTGTTATCGCGTCTCAATTTTCTATTGCTGAAGATACCCAAATTATTTTTGGTAAATCTGAATTGTCAGTTATTTCTGCGGATCATCAATATAAATTTATGGTGGAAATTGCCGATACCAGTGATAAAAGAGCCAGAGGATTAATGTTCCGAGAAAAAATGGCTGCCAAAGACGGTATGTTATTTCTATTTAAGGCAAATCAGGTGGTCAATATGTGGATGAAGAACACCTTTATCCCGCTCGATATAGTTTTTATTGATCAAAAGGGCGTTATTATTCACATTGCAAAGTCCACAAAGCCCCATTCTCTTGATATAATATCTTCCTATAAACCAGTTGTTTCTGTCCTTGAATTAAATGCGGGTGTTACTGATAAGCTGAATATTCATGTCGGTGATAAAATCAACCATCCTTTCTTTGGCCATTGAACCTGGAAACTTCAAGAAAAATGTCAATAGTGAATAAATGCACTTGCCCTTGGTAGGTGCTTCTTGTATTAGAGTCCTTCTGTATTAATTTGAACCATTTGACCGGAATTATTTTGGATTATGGCAAGGCGGTCTTTGCAATGCGATGTGGAGCATCGGATAAAAAAACCAACGTCGGCATAATCCAAAATAATCCGGCCTGCGGTGGCCTCCTCTGACTTTTCGGGGGCGTTACGCCATTTGCCCGATGCGCCGCATCGCGCAGCATAGCGTGCCTGCTCGAAAAGTCAGAGGAGGCCATCAAATTGATTCAAATTAAT
This sequence comes from Emcibacter sp., assembly GCA_021774875.1. Taxonomy (GTDB): domain Bacteria; phylum Pseudomonadota; class Alphaproteobacteria; order Sphingomonadales; family Emcibacteraceae; genus Paremcibacter. Next base: position 4,526 of record JAJFIP010000143.1, on the reverse strand, counting down.
ACAGAAAGACTCTAAGCCTAGCACGTAAGATTTAATCCTGTCGGGGAGTGGCGCAGCCTGGTAGCGCACCTGTTTTGGGTACAGGGGGTCGCAGGTTCAAATCCTGTCTCCCCGACCATTAAATCAACGAAAAAAATAGCCACTCAGGTTTTCCTGGTGGCTGTTTTTTTATAATCTTAGCATTAAACTGAAATATTATCGGCCCTGATTACGCCAGTTTTCAATAGTATCCTTGATAAAGTTATCATTTTCAGTATCTTTCTGCCAGTCTTCGGAGTAGGTAGGATTTCCACCTGATGGCCGTTTATTTTCATCCAGTTTATCCAGTAAAACTCTCACCGGTGCCCTGACCCCCTCGCCGACCACAAGCGCTTCACGATTTTGCAATGAAGATAGAGAAGATAAAGCCCCCTTGCTGCCCTCGGGCATTACCGCTGCGACAAATTTCTGATCACGGTCATTATTCATCCGCATGGCAAAAATTGTTCCACACTGGGAAAGAGCTGATTCAGAAATATCCGCCGGTCTTTGTGATACAAGACCCAAAGATACCCCATATTTCCGCCCTTCCTTGGCAATACGTTCAATGGCCTTTTTGGTCGAACTAAAGACAGCATCCTCAGCTGTCGGGACATATCTATGGGCTTCTTCACAAACAAGCAAAATCGGGCGGGCATCATCGCCTTTGCTCCAAACTGCAAAATCAAAAACCAGCCGACTGATCATGGATACCACCACATTGACAATTTCGGACGGTACACCTGACAGATCTATGGTCGATACCGGTTTGTTTTCTACGGGAAACCGCAGAAGATTCTTGATGACATCCTTAAGATTATCATGCGCCAGCATGCCTGAAAACATGAAAGAAAACCGCACATCCCTTTTCAATTCATCAATTTTTGCTATCAGCCGCAAAAAAGGTGTCACCCTGTCCGGGTTATCAAGCATGCCCATATTGTGATCCAGATAATCACGCAAAAATGACAATTTGTAGGGAATTGGCGAGTTTACAGTAATTTTCTCGGCCTGTATGTTGGTTGCCGCATCAACTCTTGCCGCATACAAACCGCGCCGCAAAATATCAATTTCAACTTCCCGCTCTGCTGTACGCCTGATGCCAATGAACATTTCAACATGCTCTTCAAAATTCATCATCCAATATGGCAGTCGAAGATTGCTGGTGTCAAAATGTTCTCCGCGTTCCGCAAAAGCCGAAGTATACTCATTATGGGGGTCCAGAATAATTATATGACCCTTGGGCATCCTTTCTACAATTCGGTGAATAATAAGTGCAACTGTGCATGACTTACCCGTACCAGTACTGCCAAGAACGGCAAAATGTTTGCCCAGGAGATTGTCAGTCTTGATAGACGCCGGTGTTATATGTTGTGGAAATACCGTTCCCACATGAAAGTGGTTTGTGTCATTGACGCCAAAAATTGAATCAAGGTCATCAAAGGTCACTTCGTATACCAACTGCCCGGGAGTCGGAAAATCAGCAATACCACGATCAAAGCTAACGCCGGTAGGAGAATAGGGTGCGCGTATACCTTGCCCCAGATAATCAAGGAACATCAAAACATGCTGCACCGGACCCGTACTTTCCTCCTGTCTGGTAATTTCCCTGACCGTTGCAAAAACAAAACCCTTGTTAACCTTTATTTTTACAATGGCACCAATCTGTCCCGCAGGCAAACGGGAAGAATCATCAGCATGGCGCGATTTATTCAATTCATTCACATCACATAAAACAATTGTATCCTTACCACTTACCTGTGTAACGAAGCCAATTTCCTTTGGTATTTCAACTATTACCGGGTTAGTTTTTTTACTTGCTGTTTTCTTGGTCATGGTTAATTTTTTCAATATTGTGTTTTTTGACAAAATGCGCTATCATAATACTACTATACAGGGGTCTCCTTTATGGAGTGTTAAGGAACAGCTATTATTTTCAGTAACTTGATGTAGTAATTAGAACAGGGTGTATGTTTTATATACCATATACTTTCTTTGTTATTGACATTTATTGCAATCACATATAATTTCCGCCCGAACTTTTAAGTGCTTATTTTTTATGAATTCAGTATATTTTGGCGAGGAATACCATGAAGGTAGTTAATTCTTTAAAATCATTAAAAAATCGTCATCGCGATTGCCGGGTAATTCGCCGTCGTGGACGGACATATGTGATTAACAAAACCAACCGTCGCTTTAAAGCGCGTCAGGGTTAATCACAGACATAATTCTCTGCCAACCTTGTGTTAGCAGTTAATAGGAGACCGCGCCTCCCCCCCCAAGGGCGCGGTCTTCTTCATTTTGGACTCTTATTATGAAAAAGCATTACCCCCAAATCAAAGCCATAACCTTTGATATTGGTAATGTATTGGTTCAGTGGGATCCACGACTGGCTTATGGTCCCCTATTTTCTGGCAGGAATGAAGAGCTTGATTATTTCCTGAATGAGGTCTGCACATTGGAATGGCATACCAGGCATGATAAGGGGGTGCCTTTCCCGGAAAATATCCGTTTTCTGCAAGAACAATTTCCCGACCATGCGGAAATGATTGGTATTTATGAAAATGAATGGGAAAATATGTTTGGCTACATCATTCAAGGCTGTGTCGCGCTGCTCTATCAATTAAATGAACTGAATTATCCGTTATTTGCTCTGACAAATTTTGCTGCTGATAAATTTGCTGACTTCAGGCAAAAGCATGATTTTATGGCTTTGTTTCAGGATGTTATCGTTTCCGGTGAAGAAAAAATTACCAAACCGGATTCGCGTATATATAAAATCCTGCTGGAACGGACTGGCATTGCGGCAAAACAAACGCTCTTTATTGATGATCGTATGGAAAATCTGATTGCGGCTCAGGAATTAGGCTTGCAAACACATCTTTTTACAAATGCAGATAATCTCAAATCATATCTGATAGATCAGAGAATACTTCCCGAATAAAAGCTATTCTTCATGATAGCTCTGAATACGGGCTACCCTGATTACATTTGTTTTGCCGGGCGAGCCAAATGGCATCCCAGCCGTGATCACTATCCTTTCCTTCAGACCAGCAAAATTATATTTTGCACTGATGTGGCAGGCCTTATCGATCATATCCTGAAAGTTGGTGGCATCCTCTGTATGTACACAATTTAATCCCCATACGATGGTTAACCTGCGCGCAGTGCTCTGATTTGGAGTTAGTACCAGGAGTGGGGTCTTCGGCCGCCCTCTTGCCGCCCTTATGGCCGTTGATCCGGATGTTGTATAGGTAACAATAACGGCAGTCTCCAATGTGTCGGCAATCTGCTTCGCCGCAGCACTCAACGCATCGGCAGATGTGGGATCCTGCAAAGTTTCCTCCATTCTCTGGGCTTTGCGATAGCTTGGTTCCCGTTCCACTGTTTTTGCTATTCTGTCCATATAACTAACAGCCTCAACCGGATACTGCCCGGTTGCGGTTTCCGCAGATAACATGATGGCATCAGTTCCATCAAATACCGCATTGGCTACATCAGATACTTCGGCACGGGTGGGTACCGGGCTTAATATCATGCTTTCCATCATCTGGGTCGCCACCACAACGGGCTTGCCGACCCGTCTGGCATGGCGGATAATTTTTTTCTGCTTGGCCGGAACCTCTTCCATGGGCAATTCAACGCCCATATCACCACGCGCCACCATCACCGCATCGGAAAGTGCTATTATTTCATCCAAAGCATAAAGTGCTGCCGGTTTTTCCAGCTTGGCGAGAACTTTTGCCTGATCGCCAATAATATTTATGGCTTCCTGTACATCCTCTGGACGCTGGACAAAAGACAGACCAACCCAATCAACCCCGAGATTCAAAACAAAATCCAAATCTTTTTTATCTTTTACAGTCAAAGCCGCCATTGGCAGGATAGCACTTGGAACATTCACACCCTTACGGTTTGAAATTATCCCCCCCACGGAAATAGTGGTTATTATACGGTTATCTTCTACTTTCTTGATATTGAGCCTGATTTTACCATCATCGAGCAACAGGTCCGTGCCCTTTTCAACCGCCTGATAAATTTCGGGGTGTGGCAATTGTACCCGCTTTTGGGTGCCTGGTTTATCTTCCATATCAAGGATAAATTCCTTACCCTGGACAAGTTCCACCTGATCACCTTCAAAGACCCCCACACGCAGCTTTGGCCCCTGAAGGTCGGCCAGAATACCTATTGCGCGTCCTGTATTGCTTTCCACCTTGCGGATTGCTGAATGAATCTGGCTGATATCACTATAGGTGCCGTGGCTCATATTCAACCGAAATACATCTGCCCCGGCATCTGACAGTTCTCTAATGACATCTACTGTTGAGCTGGCAGGGCCCAAAGTGGCAATAATTCTGGTGCAGCGTTGACGATGCATATATATTTTTCCAATACTTAAAAATGTTGTGGCTTAGCAATTAATGCTGTTTAGCATACTGTCAAAGCAGGATGAATATTTATTTACAGGTTTCTGCGTTAATTTTCAAAAAAGACCCGTGAGGCCAGAT
>JAJFIP010000142.1 GCA_021774875.1 Emcibacter sp. | reverse complement strand
TTCTATCGCCAACCCAATGGAGGCATACAAAGGCTGAGCCACAGGCCACTTAGCCACAACAAGCTCGCGAAACCAGTACCCGCCTCCGACAACTAAAAAAACGGACAGAGAAAAAGCAATCCATCCCACTGGAAAAGATTTTTGAGGTTGGTTCGCTGCCTGTTGTTTGGCTTTTTCAAACATTTCCTCAGCAGGAGAAAGGTTTTCAATTTTCTCATCAGGTTCTTGCGTCCAAACCTCTTTACAAGCAGAACACCTAACCTTGCGCCCTTGCGCACCGATGTTATCATTTTCGACGTTGTAGCGACTATGGCAGTTTGGACAAGTTAAAATCATAAAGGTCTCTATAAATTTCGGATAACTGTAACCTATTAGGTTATAGAATTATCTACCTAAAAATTCAAGAATTCAATTATGTTTTTCTATAAACGAGGCAAAATTGCTCTCTTAGAAACTGAACAGGGCTCGGGCTGAATGTTGAAATTCATCTCACGCACCTTTTGGTCATTAATTTTCGTCACAATTTGCGCAACCTTGACCACCGGAATATCGCGTGCAGATTCACCCTTTAATATGCGGGCGACAAGCTTACCTGTCTCGCGTCCAACATCATATTGATCATTAGCCAGAGCATAATTTGCCCCCCGTTCAACTGATTCAGGGTCACTGGTCATTACGGGAACACCTGCTCTGTCAGCAACCTGTAAAAGGCTTTCAAGGCCAGCCACAATCATATTATCATTGGCGACATATATAGCGTCCACTTTACCTACCAAGCGTTTGGTTGATGCTGATATATCGCTACTTTTTGCAACAGGTGATTTAATAATTGAGATGTTGCGTTTTGCTGCTTCCGTTTCTAAAGCGTCAATTTGATTAACAGCATTAATTTCGCCTGGGTTAAAAACAACCCCCAAAGACTCAAAATTTAACAGGGCTTTCTGTAAAAAATCTAATTGTTGATCAACGGGGGGGAGATCTATTGTGCCGGTCAAATTCCCAGCTGGTACCTGAGACTCTCTCAGAAGACCTGCCCCAACTGGATCTGTCACTGCACTAAAGACCAGTGGGATTTGGATTCTTCTATTGGCAGCTGCTAGTGTCTGTGCAGATGGCGTTGCAATACCCACCATAACATCAGCCCCTTCCCCAACAAAATGTTGAGCAATTTGCGTTGCAATGGCCATATTTCCCTGAGCATTCTCATAAAGAACCTGCAGGTTTTCACTCTGTACAAACCCTTGATCTGCTAACTCATCAAGAATTCCTTGACGAATCTTATCAAGAGAAGGGTGTTGGACAATCTGTGTTATTGCCAAACGATACTGTTCCGGGGCTTTTTGAGAGGAGCTCGATTGAGCATACAAAATAGATAGAGTTGCTATAAAAAGGCTAAAAAGAGTGAGTAACTTCAAATTCATCATAATCTCCAAATGTCAAAGTAGCGGGCAGATATTGGTCGCAAAGATCCGTACGATTCATGCGCCATCGCCAACCAGCTTTGATAAATGGGGTTATGTGAGTCTGTATCAAGTTCATAAAAAAACAACCTCTTTCGACCTTACAAATAAGATTTTTCCATGCTAATGTCAAGTCGCTTAATAATAATATTCCTATGAATGGGGCAGAAAACACGACAGAGGGACAAGCCATGACATTAAATTCTCGGGCGACATACTGGTATTATTTTTGCTTAACCTGCCTTGCGGGACTCGTCATCTGCATGATTTTACTTGGTGGGTACACAAGGTTAACTGGTTCGGGCTTATCTATGGTTGATTGGCACCCAATTATGGGCATCATTCCCCCACTCACAGATTCAGACTGGCTATCCGCTTTTATTGCCTATCAACAATCTCCCGAATTTCAGCAGGTTAATCAATCCATCAGTCTAGGAGAATTCAAACAAATTTTCATCGTGGAGTACGCTCACAGAGTCCTAGGCAGGCTTATTGGCATCGTTCTATTAATCCCCACAGCCATTGCCATTCTAACCCCTACCCTGCGTCAAGACATCAAGTTCCTAATGGCTCTTTGGATTTTAGGAGGCACACAAGGTTTTCTCGGTTGGTATATGGTCAAGAGCGGTCTTGTCTCTGAACCTTGGGTTAGCTCCTACCGCTTGACCGTGCACCTAATGATGGCCCTTGTAATTCTATCCCTTATTGTCTGGCGCCTTTGCGGACAAACGACGTCCAAACTATCCGATGACAAAGATAATCAAAACCTTTTAAGGTGGGCAAAGGCCTCTCTGGCATTAGTTATTTTAGCAATTTCCTATGGGGGACTTACCGCAGGCCTTAAAGCAGGTTATTTTTACAATACCTTTCCCTTAATGGATGGCAGCCTTACTCCAGATGGAATGTTTTTTACCTCTCCCTGGTGGGTTAACCTTTTTGAAAATCCAGGAACAGTTCAATTTTTACACCGCTGGATCGCTATTTCAACCTGCATAACAATTTTATGGACAAGCTATCAATATCTAAAAAATACCGCCTCAGAAACGCTTCTTTATAAATGGGCAACCACTACAGGCGCTCTTGCCCTAGGACAGGTAACCTTGGGATTATTTACTCTACTTTACCAAGTCCCGCTTTGGACAGCTCTTGCCCACCAAGCAGGCGCTATTTTACTCTTTAGCAGCCTACTGATCCTTGTAAATCTAACTACACATAAAAAAGGAGCCACCTCGCAGGCGACTCCTTTTAAAATATCTAAGATGCAACCAGCTACTAGCGACGATCACCAAGCAAACGCAAAAGCATCAAAAACAGGTTGATGAAATCGAGATACAATCTCAAGGCACCAATCACAGCTTTTTTGGTAGCAACCTCTTCGGCATCATTTTCATAATAAGTTAGCTTGATATTTTGAGTGTCATAAGCGGTTAATCCCGTAAAGACCAAAACACCGATGACAGAGATTGCAAAATCAAGGGCAGAACTTGCCAAAAAGATATTCACAACAGAGGCAATGATGATACCAAAAAGCCCCATCATCAAAAGAG
>JAJFIP010000141.1 GCA_021774875.1 Emcibacter sp. | reverse complement strand
GTCCCAGGCACGGCTGATGCGTCAATGGGCGGGCATTACTGATATGACGCCAGATTACAGCCCTATAATGGGGATGAGTCCGGTTGAAAATTATTATCTGGATTCAGGTTGGGGAACATGGGGTTTTAAAGCGACTCCCATATGCGGCAAGACCATGGCGGAATTGGTTGCTACTAAAAAAACACCGGAACTTATCAAGCCGTTCGCGCTCGAGAGATTTTATCAATTTGAACAGATTAATGAAGCTGGTGCAACAGCGGCGAGCCATTAGGAGGGAGTAATAATGAAAATTTTAACCTGCCCCCTGAATGGCCCGCGAAATATTTCAGAATTTACCTATGGTGGTGAGTTTCATCACATGCCGGACCCAAAAAACAGTACAGCGCGCAAGTGGGCAGAGCATGTTTTCTTTCACGCCAATGAAGCGGGAATAGTAACCGAATGGTGGTTTCATAATGCGACCTCATTCTGGTTTCTGGCTGAACGTAATACGATCACAGATGAGGTTATCCGTACTTTCAACGCAAGTGATATATTTAGTGAAAGACAGGAATTTAACGATCAGACTACAAATGCGGGGAGCAATTAATGGCTGCTCTTAATCGTCTTCCCCCCCCTTACGGACTTCTTTTAAACAGAGATAATGACATAACTTTTAGTTTTGAAAACAGGGATTACACAGGATTTAATGGTGATACTATTGCCAGTGCACTGGCCGCCAATGATCAGTGGATGATCAGCCGGTCTTTTAAATATCACCGTCCGCGTGGCGTATTGACCATGGCCGGTCAGGATGCAAACACGTTGGTGCAATTGCCATCTGATCCCAATATACTGGCCGACTGTGAGAATATTACCGAGGGCCAGATCGTCATGGCCCAGAATTATAGTGGAAAATTTGAAAAAGACCGGGGAGCTTGGATTGCGCCTTTCGCAAAATTTCTTCCGGTTGGTTTTTATTACAAGTCTTTTTTCAAACCTAAGGGTATTTGGGAAAAATGGGCGCCAATGATACGTAAAAGAACCGGACTTGGCGTAATTGATCCGGATTTCCAACCTGAATATTATGACAAGCAGTATAAATTCTATGATGTGGTTGTGGTGGGCGGTGGCCCTGCTGGTATGGCGGCTGCTTTGCAGGCGGCACAATCTGGCGCAGAGGTCTTGCTGGCTGATGAAAACCCTATCCTTGGTGGCTCGCTGAACTATGCGCGAATTGATGTGCGGAGCGAATATGCGGAAAATATCCGGAAAAAAATGATCGGAGATATTGAGGCACATAACAATATTGACGTTATGGTGAATGCGATTTGCAATGGCTGGTTTGCTGATAACTGGTTGCCAATTATCAAGGGCCGGCGTTTGTATAAAGTTCGGGCCAAAGAGATAATCATGTGCGTGGGATCCCTAGAGCAGCAGGCGGTATTTCATAATAATGACCTTCCCGGTATTATGATGAGCAGTGCCGCCCAGCGTTTAATCCATCTTTACGGCGTACGTCCGGGAAAGGCTGCTGTGGTTCTGACCGGCAATACCGAGGGTTACGCTTTGGCCCTTGACCTATTGGATGTTGGTATTGATGTTAAGGCGGTTATCGAGCTGCGTGAGAGCGTGCCGCAAGATAATGACATTGTTAAAGAGGTTATGGCGCGGGGTGTTCCCGTAAAGCCGGGTCATGCAGTTTTTGAGGCCCGGAAAAGTAAAAACAAGCAACATCTGGCTGCTGTTGAGATTCGCAAAATTATGGAAGAAGGTGTCTGTGCCGGATCAGGAGAAATAATAGAATGTGATTTGCTGTGTATGGCTGTGGGTTATACGCCAACCTACCAACTGATATGTCAGGCAGGTGGCCAGCTAAGTTATGATGATGCAACGGCCATGTTTACATTGACGAATATGCCCAAATCCTTTCAGATTGCAGGTTCCGTTAATGGCGCATGGAATCTTGACTCCGTTTTTGCAGAAGCCCGCCGTGCCGCTATTATTGCCTGTAATGCCCTCGGAAAAAAAGCCCAAACAGTTCCTGATCCCATCATTGATCATGCTGATATAAGCCCAAATTTTCGCTGGCCAATATTTCCCCATCCAAAGGGCAAGGAATTCGTTGATTTTGACGAAGATTTGCAGGTTGCTGATATTATTAATGCAACCCGTGACGGCTATGAACATATACAGCTTGTAAAACGATATTCCACCTGTGGCATGGGACCATCGCAAGGTCGGCATTCTGCATTGGCAACGGCGCGTCTGGTTGCAAAAGCCACCAATAAGACCGTTGCACAGACAGGGGTTACAACAGCACGCCCGCCGTTCGCTCCGGAACGTCTGGGTCATAATGCGGGCCGCAGCTTCTACCCGGCGCAGCGCAGCAGTATGCACTATCGTCATTTGGAAGCGGGGGCACAGATGTTACAGGCCGGGGCATGGTATAGACCAGCCTATTATGGCCCGAAAGGTAGCAAGTCGGAATCGGTTCATGCCGAGGTTCTCAATGTGCGCAATAATGTGGGTATTGTGGATGTATCGACCCTTGGCGGGATAGAAGTCCGGGGGCCGGATGCCGGTGAATTCCTGAACAGGTTTTACACTTTCGCTTTTACCCGGCAACCCGTTGGCCGGGCGCGTTATGCCCTCCTAACCAACGAGGCAGGCGTCATTATTGATGATGGTGTTGCCTGTCGTATAAGCCAAGATCATTACTATGTCACCGCCACTACGGGCGGCGTTAGTCGCGTCTTTCAAAATATGCTCCAATGGAATGCGCAGTGGAATCTTGATGTGGATTTTGCCAATGTCACAACGGCGTGGTGCGGCATCAACATTGCTGGTCCCAATGCGCGGATTGTGTTGCAGAAATTATGTCACGATATTGACTTAAGCGCTGAGGCTTTTCCCTATATGGGAGTACGAGAAGCTATGGTTGCCGATATACCAGCAAGATTGATCCGGGTTGGTTTTGTTGGCGAACTTGGCTTTGAAATTCATGTGCCTCAACATTGCGGCGAAGCCCTTTGGGATACTCTTTTGGCAGCAGGGAAAGATCAGGGGATAAGGCCGTTCGGAATTGAGGCCCAACGTGTCATGCGTTTGGAAAAAGGTCATATTATTATCAGTCAGGATACGGATGCTATGTCCACCCCGATGGAAGTGCAAATGGGCTGGGCAGTATCCCGAAAAAAACCATTCTTTGTAGGCGGCAGAACTCTTGCTGAGCTTGAGAAAAACCCACTTTCCCGGGCTTTGGTGGGCTTTGTTGCAAATGATATTGAGGCACCAATTCCACTTGAATGTCATTTAGTACTGGATGGAGAAAAAATGACAGGCCGGGTTACTTCTTGTGAAATGTCTCCGACACTGAATAAGCCCATTGGTCTGGCTTACGTAGTTCCCGAAAAAGCTGAAGTTGGCAGCCAGATTGATATTAGATCCACGGGCGGCCTATTAGTTACGGCTGAAGTTGTGGATCTGCCTTTTTATGATCCTGAAAACCAACGGCAGGAGTTGTAAATATGAGTATGCAATCGACAGAACAGTTTTCTCCCGTCCAGTATCAGCGCCGCAGCCAGCTTTATCGGCGACATATTGCAACGGGTGCTGCATTTAAGGCCGTCGCCAACATACTCACCGTCGATGCATATTCCAAAACAATCGAAGAGGTGCAGAAGGCATCCCATCTTGGCTTGGCAGACTTGTCCACACATCCCCGCTTGGGTTTTAAAGGGTCAGGTGCATTGTCCTGGCTTAATCAGCAAAAATTGCAACTGCCGGAAAATCCAAACCAGGCTGTGCAGCAGGCTAAAGGCAGTTTGATTGCCCGCCTTTCACAGGAGGAGTTTTTAATTCTCAATGATCTGGATATGGCGTCTCTTACGGCAGAAAAACTAGAAGCAAGATATAGTCTGGATTCAACAGATGGTGTTTACCTGTTACCGCGCAATGATAGCCATTGCTGGCTTGCCTTAACTGGCATTCAAGCACCAGACTGTCTCGCTAAGCTTTGCGGTATAGATATGCGTGTAGACAAGTTTGCAAATGGTGAGATTGCCCAAACATCTCTCGCGCGAGTTAATGCAATTATATTGCGGTATGACCTCGGCGTAACTCCCTGTTTTTATATACTCAGCGATGTGAGCTTAACGGAGTTTTTATGGGACGGACTTCTGGATTCAATGCAAGAATTTCAGGGTGTACCAATTGGTATATCCGCACTTAAAAAATTATCACAGGATATTTAATAAATTCATGAAAAAAATTATTTTTAGGATTTTGAGCAAAATAGAGAGAATAAAATAATGGCATTTCCAACTAAATCACCATACGTCATTGTTGGTGCTGGCATACATGGTTTGAGTACAGCGTACCATTTGGCGTTAGAGTTAAAAGCTCGGGGAAAAGGAACTGGCAAAGATATAATAATACTGGATAAATCCGGCATCAGTGCCGGAGCATCAGGTATTGCCTGTGGCGTGATTCGCAACAACTATTTCCAACCTGCCATGCGCGAACTCATGGCTCATAGTGTCAAGATATGGGAAAGCGATCCGAAAGCCTATAGCTATCATCCGGTTGGTTATATGCAGGTCAGTTGTGAGAAAATGCACGATGACGTACGCTCCATTTATGAGCAGCAAAAAGATATTGATTATAAATCGATATTCATTGAGGGCGAAAAAGATTGTATGAAATATATGAGAGATATTCTGGATGACTGGCAGGCACAGGAAATCACGTCAGTTTTACATGAAATGCCGGGTGGTTATGCCAATAATACGGCAGCTATGTACGGACTGGCGGGTAAAGCAGAAGCCGAAGGTGTCCGTATTATAACGGGCGTGGAAGTTACCGGATTTTTAAGAGATAACGATGATTCAGTAACCGCCGTAGAAACCAATCGCGGTAACATTGACTGTGATTATGTCATAATAGGTGCGGGGCCCTGGGCCAAGCAGTTCTGGGAAATGCTGGAGATGCCAAAAACAATCAGCATCAAAAACCCCCTCGATGGAACCATCACCACCGATATTCCCATGTGGACATACTGGTTTTTACAGGAAGGAACCTTGGGCGTTGATCCTAACATCCAAAAAACCAATGATGGCAGAATGCCGCCGGTTATTCATGTTGATTCAGATGCGCCATTATATTCTGATGTGGACGGCTCTCTTATTACAGACAGTATGTGGGGGATCTACTACAAACCAGACTTTAACTTTGGCGGCATTCAAGGCGGTGCCGCCCCCGTTCCTGTGAACAAAGACTCTGATGATGTTGCCATTGATCCTTACGGTACGGAATCATCTGAATATTTAGTCGGGCATGAATTTGCCCATATGTGGGTTTCTGCATTGGCTCATTGTCAAAAAAGATTTATCGGTACAATCCCGAAATATAAAAATGAGGCTTCGGGCGGAATTGGCGCCTTCACACCTGACAGCTTTCCGGTTTTTGATGTCTTTCGGAAGAATTGCTACCTGATCGCTGATTCCAACCATGGTTATAAAATGTTAGGTGTTGGTAAACTCGTGGCGGAAGATATTTGTGGTGCTAATTCTAACTTGTTGAAACCATTCCGTTTTTCTCGTTATGAAGCAGGTAAATTACACCCTGTATCTAACAGCCCGTTCCCATGGAGTTAGAGGCAAGGTCTATCATTACTCATAAGGTACAGTTATGCGTCTGATTAGTTTGGTTAATGCCCTTGACTTCATGTCGGTAGGTGAAGAAACTTCATTGGTATTAATGTATTTTTTTTGATAATAAATTTTAGGGAGAGAAATTATGAGCAAAATAAATAATTTAAGTAGTGTCTTAGCGGTGGCTATGACAGCAGGAGCCATTGGGGTTCCTGCCAATGCAGGAGCAGCAGAAGGAAGTCTAACGCTGGAAGAGATAGTCGTCACGGCGACCAAGCGGGCCTCTAACCTGCAGGATGTTCCTATTGCTGTTCAGGCAATGAGTGAAGGCACGCTTGATGAACTGGGCGTTGAAAATTTTACAGATTATGTAAATTACCTGCCTAATGTGAATTTTGCGGGCCGTGGCCCCGGTCAGAATGATGTCTTCATTCGCGGTGTTTCCACAGATAGAGGCAGTCTTTTTCAAGCCGGAGCAACGGGCTCTGGCCCAACAGTTGCCCTCTATTTGGATGAGGCACCAATAACAGCTGCTGGACGTAATATTGACCTCTATATTACTGATATGCAACGGATAGAAGTGTTGCCTGGGCCACAGGGAACATTGTTTGGCGCCAGTTCGCAGGCCGGAACCTTGCGTTTAATCACCAACAAGCCAGATTTAAGTGAAATGAGCGGCAAAATAGAAATTTCCGCTGCGACGACCAGACATGGATCCACAAGCTATGGTGGTGAAGGCTATCTCAACTTTCCTATCATTGAGGATAAACTGGCTATTCGCGTGACGGCTTATGACATGCATTATGGTGGTTATATTGATAATGTGCCGGGGACAGCCACCTTGGGTTCGTCGAATCCGACAGTTGGGGGCAATCCAGCATTTGCCAATACAGTATTTAAAACGACCGATAATGCCGCAGAGGTTAAGGATAATTTCAACGACTCTTATTACAAGGGTGCGCGCCTCGGCCTTAATTTTGCAGTTAATGATGACTGGAGCATTTTGCTGCAATATATGACTCAGGAACTGGGTGTAGACGGGGTTTTTGACTATGACCCCGCTGTTGGAGATCTTCAGGTTAGTCGTTTCTCACCTGACCGGCTGGAGGATAACTTTAAGCAGGGTTCATGGACCGTAGAGGGCCGTGTAAGTCTTCTGGATGTTATTTACACCGGATCATATCTGGAACGTGATGTCCATCAAACTATCGATTATGTTGGATATGCAAATTCGGGGCGGTTCCTGCCATACTATATTTGTGATTTTCCAGCCTATACCTCATGTGAAGCACCCAATGCGCATTATACAGGTGAATCACACTCGACCCGTCAGACCCATGAATTTCGTGTTTCAACAGATTCTGAAGAGCCTCTAAGTTTTATTGGCGGGGTTTATTACGATGAAACAGACGGTACTTTCGATCAAATGTGGACTTATGAAGGTTCGATAGTTCAGGGCGTTGCCCCTAATGCTCCTATTCCCACAGCGACAAATTCCAATCCTGATGCGCGTATTCCAGGTGTTGTATTTTTTAATGATATTACGCCCCATACTGATCAGATAGCGGTATTCGGTGAATTGACTTATAGATTAAATGATCAATTAAGTGCGACAGTAGGATTGCGTTGGTATGACATTGATCTGGTAACTGTTGGTTCATCCAACTTTGCCAACCGTGGTGTGGACGGGAATTTCGGAAGAAACCTCGATGAATTATTAAGCCCGGCAAATGAAAGTGATACCATTAAAAAGGTAACATTAAATTATACCCCTAATGACGATCTTCTGTTTTATCTGACTTTCTCTGAAGGTTTCCGTACTGGTGGATTTAACCGTGGTCCCGGTTTGGGCAGCGATGGTATTACCATTATACCGGAGGCTTATAAGTCGGATACTATTAATAATTATGAATTCGGCTGGAAAACAACCCTTCTGGATAACAGATTAAGGTTCAATGGTTCTATATATTATATTGACTGGAAAGACCTCCAGGTGAATATATTTGATCAAACAATCTCGAACCTGTTATTCACTGATAATGCCGGTACGGCAAAAGTCACGGGTGTTGAGGGTGATTTTACATTTATGGCTACTGAACAACTCACCATATCATCGGCTTTCTCTTACAATGAGACGGAGTTGATTGACAGGCCTGATGGTGCCAATAACCTCGTACCTGATGGTAGCGATCTAGCCTTGACTCCAAATTTTCAAGGTAATATGCGTGCTCGCTACGATTTTGAGCTTAGTAATGATCTTAGTGCCTATGCCATGGTTGGGCTTCAGTATAAAGGAAGTAATTACAGTTCAATCGTTTTTGCCGACCGCTTTAAAATGGACTCATATGCAGTTGCGGATGTTTCATTTGTTGTAAGTAAAGATAACTGGAGTTTGCAACTGGCGATTAAAAATATCACCGACAAAAGAGCCCAGTTGTTTATCAGTAACCAGGATGAAATACCGCGGATTGTGACCAATCGGCCACGTACAGCGACATTGAAATTAACTTATAATTTCAACTAATATTAGTGACTATGAAAATTGTTGGCAGGATGTCTTTCGCGGGACATCCTGCTTTCGTTTTATAACTAATAAAATTAACAACAAATAATCAAAAATTTATCATGGATGATCAAATGAATCGGGCACTTGCGTGCCATAAATCACCATGTTACTTTTGCAAGAATCTATAAGGTCACGGGAGTAAGCTGAATTGAGTTCCAGAAACAATAAGAATGAGGCCGTTGATATTTCGGCTGAACTTGCTGAGGCAAAAAATCTCCTGGCCAAGGGTAATCTGCCCGCTGCTATTGATCTCATACTGAAAAATCTGAAATTGGACCCGACTAACACCGAGGCACTTTATTTACTTGCCGTCTGTTATCGTTATTCCAAACAACTCCAGCCAGCGCTTAAAACTCTGGATAAGTTAATTGAAATACAACCCAATTATTCACGGGCCTATCAGGAACGGGGGCATATATATCGTCAAACCAACGAAATAACGCCCGCGGTTAAAGCTTATGAAAGAGCCGTTGCCCTCAACCCCGGACTGCTAGCAAGCTGGACGAATTTAACGGTATTATATGCGAAATTAGGCCATGGCAAACTCAGCCAAAAAGCTAAAAAACAGGCTGATGTCTTGTCACAATTGCCAAAAGAATTGCTGAGTGCGACCAGTTTTCTTCATGAAGGCAAGCTTTATAAGGCAGAAATGCTGTGCCGCAGCTTCATGCAGAGTAATCCCAGGCATCTGGAAGGAATGCGACTATTAGCTAATATTGGTTTAAAGCTCTATGTTCTGGATGATGCAGAATTTCTTTTGGAGAGCGCTCTCGAATTTGATCCAAAATTTCATGCGGCACGTTACGATTACCTGAATGTATTGCATAAACGGCAAAAATTTGAAAAAGCACTGGAACAGGCTGAAATATTACTTGAGATTGACCCGAATAATACCATCTTTAAAACGGCTTACGCCAATGAGAGTTTAGCTTTGGGTGATTTTGACAAATCTCTTGAAATTTATGATGGACTTATTTCAGATACACCCACAAATGAGCATATCCATCTGCTGCGCGGCCATGTATTAAAAACAGTTGGACGCCAGGAAGAAGCCATAAAGTCATACCGTACGGCGGGACAGTTAAAACCGGATTTAGGTGATGTATTCTGGAGCCTGGCTAACCTTAAAACATACCGCTTTGAAGATGAAGAACTGGATCAAATGAAACTGAGTGAAGCCGCATCAGCTACATCTTCAGTTGACCGGCATCATTTGTGTTTTGCCCTGGGAAAAGCATATGAAGACAGGAGGGATTTTGTTGCATCATTTGAATATTATCAACGGGGAAATGCCCTTAAGAAAACCGACTCTCTCTTTGATATAGATCGTGTTCTATCCGAATTTGAGGCACAAAAAAATATCTGTACATCAAAATTCTTCTCAGAAAAATCTAATCAGGGCTGCGCGGCCCCGGACCCTGTATTTATCGTTGGTTTACCACGGGCGGGGTCCACACTACTGGAACAAATTCTAGCCTCACATCCCCTGGTTGACGGCACCCTGGAACTGCCAAATATTCTTGGACTGGCCTTCAAACTTAATGGCCGCCACATGATCAATCAAGTGGCGCGTTATCCAGGTATTTTGAGTGATTTATCTATTGAACAGTTACGAGAGCATGGTCAGGAATATATTGATTCAACAAAAATACACCGTAAAGGCGCACCTTACTTTACCGATAAAATGCCAAATAATTTTGCTCATATCGGGCTTATAAACCTGATACTGCCCAATGCTAAAATTATTGATGCGCGCAGACATCCTATGGCCTGCTGTTTCAGTGGATTTAAACAGCTATTTGCAGAGGGGCAGGAATTCTCCTACGATTTGGAGGATATAGGGCGCTATTATAAGGGCTATGTTGACTTAATGGATCATTGGGATAGCGTCCTGCCCGGAAAAATATTACGTGTGCAATATGAGCATGTGGTCGCGGACCTGGAAACTGAAGTAAGGCGCGTGCTGGACTTTTGTGGACTGCCTTTTGACAAAAAATGCGTGGAATTTCATAAAACTGAACGTGCTGTACGAACGGCGAGCTCAGAGCAGGTTCGCCAACCTTTGTATAACAGTGGTATAGAGCAATGGAAGAATTTTGAACCGCATCTTAGTGTCCTCAAAGAAGCCTTGTCAGGTTAATTTGATTAAGGGCGGGTAGAATCCAATTTTTTCGTGTAAGTAAACCTCTTGGCTCAGGTAACCCCAGCCTTGACTCAAATGAAATTATGACGATCCGGGTTGTTTGAAATTTTAGAAAGTGTATCTAAGTAATTGATTTTGTTGGTGCCCAGAAGAGGACTCGAACCTCCACGCCCTAAAGGACACTAGCACCTGAAGCTAGCGCGTCTACCAATTCCGCCATCTGGGCAACCTGAATGGTGTGCTGTGATTACGATCA
>JAJFIP010000015.1 GCA_021774875.1 Emcibacter sp. | reverse complement strand
GATTCCAAACTTTGCAATGAAATTCATGTTGTACTCCCGCTGCTTAATATCAATATTTTATTCAAATGACCTTGCACCGAATATGGCGGTGCCGACCCGGACGGAGGTGGCACCACATAGGATTGCAGTCTCATAATCACTACTCATGCCCATGGATAACTTATCTAGCCCGTTCCGTTCAGCAATTTCTTTGAGCTGCGAGAAATAAGGTGTCGGGTTCTGATCCGCAGGCGGGATACACATCAATCCGATGACGGGCAGTTTTAACTCATCCCGGCACATGGTGATGAAACTGTCGGCTTCTGCTGGATCAATACCGGCTTTTTGTTTTTCTCGTCCCAGATTAATCTGGATATAGCAAAGGCAGGTAATATTTTCCTCTGCGCTAATCCGGGCGATGGCACGGGCCAGTTTGGGCCGGTCAACGGTTTCAATGACATCGAATATTTGTAAAGCATGGCGTACCTTATTACTTTGCAGGGGTCCGATCAGATGCAGCTCCACATTGTCGTAAAGACTGCGCAGTTCAGGCCATTTTCCAGCGGCTTCCTGTACTTTGTTTTCTCCGAATGTCCGGTGTCCCTCATCTAAGATAGCTGTTATGGCATCAGATGATTTGGTTTTGGATACTGCGACCAGTGTTATATCGCTCCCCAAACGGTCAGATATTATGGCTGCGGAATGGATATTCTGATTCACAGTTTCAAGTTTGCTGGTCAAGGTCTGTTTCCTGTATTATGCTAGACTTTATGATATTATCAGACATCGCAAAACGGCTCAATCATGATCATGGGCAAGCGGATAATTTACCACCAGCTATTTTTATCACTGATCAGCAGGCGGGGGCTGATCCGGAAAAAATTATTTCACGGCTGCCAAGAGGATCAGGGGTTATCTTGCGGGATTATGATCATCCGACACTGGAAAAACTCGGAGCAAATCTGGCAGTGCTTTGTCGGGACAGAGGTGTCTTATTCCTGGTGGCAGGAGACATGGGGCTGGCAATAAATCTGGCAGCGGACGGTGTACATTTACCTGAGTGGTGCATAGATCAGGCGTTGGCGATAAGAGCATCTCACCCTAACTGGATAATAACGGTATCCTGCCATGATCGCGCATCAGTGATACGGGCAGCGGAATTGCCTATTGACGCAGGATTAATCGCGCCCGTCTTTCCAACACTCAGTCATCCTGAAACTTTTTCAGATCATAAGGCGACTCTTGGGATGTCAGGGTTACGGGATATGGTCGCGGCGACAAAATTGCCGCTATATGCGCTTGGTGGGGTGACCACAGAAAACGCTCACCAACTGGTTGGATCAGGGGTGGCGGGAATTGCAGCTATTCGTGGTTTTGGATAATTTAGAAATTCACATTGGTGCCGAGGAAAAAGACCTGACTGCTTCTGAGACTATCCAGTTCAGTTTCCTGACCATAGGAATAATAGGTGAAGCGGCCAGTGAAGCGGATGTTTGAATATAACTGATAGGCGGCCCCGATCTCAAATGCATAAACATTTTCATAAAACTCTTCGGTGCTGGCAAAAAGCCGATCCCGTTCCCGCTTATAGCCACCAAACTTGACATCGGCACCCCATTTGCGCCCAGAATATCCAAGTCCGATGTCATAGCCCTTCAAGCCAGAATCATAGAGCATTTTTTCATGACTGAAAGACGCGCCGAGTGTAAAACCGGCATATCCAATATCTGCGGACAGATTATAGACCTGACGGTTATTGATTTCATCAAACCCTGTCCCGTCATAAAGCGGTGACATGATTGAAGATGGTTCCACAAGGAATTGGGAGCCAAAGGAAATTCCCAAAGCATCCGGGTCATATATCTGCCCTTCAGTGCCATAGGAAAAGGTAACGCGATTACCAGCAGAGGCAGCTCCAAGCCCGGAAAATCCAGTTGGGGAGACTGAAGAAAATCCTGAATTACCCATATTAAAAATCAGAGACGGTTTAACTATGTAAGATTGTTTGACAGTTATTTTCTTTCCCGTCTGTTCCGGGCTAAGGCCAGTAGCTGGCTCAGACAATGTAATATACTGGTCAGCGTTTTCCTTGGCCGGTTTTCCCAGCAGCACCACTTCAGGCACAACGTCCTTTTTTTCTTGATCTGTTCCGAAAAATGACAAGATAGAGGATGTCAGGCTTTCTTCTTCCAGAACAGCATTCTGAAGTGAATCAGGTTCCGCATAGGCAACAGCACCCATGGTATATATACCAATGGTGCAAATCAGTACGACGCTGCCTTTCAGGCTTTTCACTATGAATCCTCACATATTATTAGTATGGGCGGGTGCTGTTTCCAGGAAATAAATGAGAAAAGCCCCGCTCCTTATTTATCCAGCGATCAAAAAAGAATCACATAGATACAACGAAGTATATAATATTAAACAATAAAGATCAAATAAGATTCGATATTATAACCCTATGGCTGACTATAAATTATCCGCCAGATATTGTTTCAAATCCACATCTGGCCTTGCACCCATATGGGTAATGACTTCACTGGCAGTCAAATTTCCCATTCGACCACAAGTTTCAAGATCCAGATTCTGGCTGTATCCATGGAGAAATCCGGCAGCAAATAGATCACCTGCCCCTGTAGTATCGACCAGATTATTTAACTGAGAAACCTTAATGTCAATGACCTCATTGGCACTTACAACGGTGCAGCCTTTAGCCCCACGGGTAATGGCGGCCACTTCGCAATGCTCTTGTACGGCCTTTATTGCATCTTCAATTTTCCGGGTATCATACAGCATCAGTAGTTCTTCTTCATTGGCGAACAGAATATCTATTTCATGTTCGGCCAGATGGAGAAATTCCTGTTTGAAGCGACCAACACAGAAAGAATCCGACAGGCTGAGGGATGTTTTGCGCCCGGCATTATGGGCTAGTGTCATGGCCTTGCGGAAGGCGGCCTTGGCATGCTCCGGATCCCAGAGGTAGCCTTCCATATAGGTAATGGCTGCACTGGCAACCATATCCGGGTCAATATCCTTTTCCATAAGATTGACACAGGCACCGAGATAAGTACACATGGTGCGTTCCGCATCAGGGCTGACCATTACCAGACAACGTGCAGTGGACACACCACTCACATCTTTTTCCGTGGTGAAGGTTATGCCGAGAGAATTGATGTCATGGTCAAAAACGCGACCCAACTGGTCATTCTTGATTTTGCCAATATAAGCGGTTCTGCTGCCCAGAGAGGCTAACCCGGCGATGGTATTGGCCGCCGAGCCACCGGAACATTCGATGGCAGCCCCAAGTTGACCGTAAAGCCTGTCCGAGGTTTCCTCATCAACAAGCTGCATACTTCCGCGAGGAATTTCATGGGCAACCAGGAAGTCATCCTCAACATTGACAAGAATATCAACAATGGCATTACCAATGCCAAGTACATCAAATTTATCAGTCATAACTATCCTTATTTTTTCCGGGAAGTATAAGTAGTGAAAAGCCTCTTGCAAGTGATAAAACTTAAAAACTTTCTTGCCTTTTCCTATAAGAACCCCATATTTTCATATAAGGGTAGTTTAGGGGCTAAAAGGATAAGAAAACGTGAAAAATATCATGCGCTCCATTGAGCGGACACTGTCCCAAATTTTTGAACCTGCTTTTTTAAAAGTTTTTATTCTCGGTATCCTGACCACCGTTGTTGCGATCGTTGCGACATGGTTTCTGGCAAATTATTTAAAGAGCCAAATTATTCTTACCCAGTTTGACTGGCAATGGGTTAATGATTTTTTCCAGTGGCTACTGGATGTGGACTGGATTTTCAATATTATCTTTTTCTTTCTGATGGGTATTTTCTTTCCCCCAATCGCTACTGTATTCATGTCCGTGTATCTGGACGATATAGTCGATGCGGTTGAGGATAAATTTTACCTGAACACCAAGGCGGGAATGCGGCTGGGAGTTGGGCATCTGGCCTATCTTGCGGTGCGGCTAGCGTTTATGATTGTGTTGCTGAATATCATTGTAATCCCGCTTTACATATTTTTTCTCTGGCTGCCATTTGTACCGCTGATCATATTCTACACCCTGAATTCTTACCTTTTGGGCTGGGGCTACTATGAGATGGTGGCTGTGCGTCATTTAGGCGTCAGGGAAGCAGGCCAGCACCGGAAATCTATCAGGGGGCAAGTGCTTGGCGGTGGGTTTGTCATCACAATGCTATATTCATTCCCGGTTATCAATCTGACTGCCCCCATACTCGGGGCTGCGATATTGGCTCATCTGTTTCATTTATCCATGCAGGATCGAGAGCTGGAGTCCTGATGCGGAAATCGGGTTTTTTACTGTTAATATTGTTGCAGGGCTGTCAGGATGCAGCAGTGCCAGTGGAACCAACTCCACCGCCACCACCTCCTGTTATAGAAGAAGTGGAAATCATTCCTGAGCCTGTAATACCGGAACCGCCAAAGCCACGTTTTATCATCGAGAATATCATGAATTTGACCCCGGATACTTTGCAGAATATTCTGGGCGAGCCGTCATTGAAACGCACTGAAAAAGATGTGCGGGTCTGGCTTTACAAGAATAGTGAATGCGTGCTGCATCTTTATTTCTATCCCAATGATAATGGTGATTTCCGGCTGGATTATGTGGAAACGGGGGCTGTGGACATAAACGCAGATAATCCAACAGTTTCCCCCAATGCCTGCCTTGACAGTCATTTAATCCCCGAAGAAATTATAGGGGATCCACAACCGTCTTATCCCGGTACGGACACAGGTCTTCAACCGGACAGGTCGGACAGCTAGGTCGTCTGGCTTTACAGATATAACGCCCATGCAGGATCAACCAGTGATGAGCATGGCGGGCATATTCGGATGGGATGACTTTTTCCAGTTTTAATTCGACGGCCAAGGGTGTTTTACCCACTGCCATCCGTGTCCTGTTGCCGACCCGAAACAGGTGGGTATCGACAGCTATGGTTGAATGACCAAAGGCAATATTCAGGACCACATTGGCGGTTTTCCGACCGACCCCGGCAAGTTTTTCCAGATCCGCGCGGTTCTCAGGAACCATACCGCCAAAATCAGTTATCAGCATCTGTGCCGCTTTGATGACATTCTTGGCTTTGGTATTATACAGCCCGATTGACTTGATATAATTTTTCAGACCTGCTTCGCCAAGGTCAAGCATCTGGCGCGGTGTGGAGATATTCTTAAACAGGGCTTTGGTAGCTTTGTTGACTCCGACATCTGTTGCCTGAGCCGATAACGTCACAGCGACCAACAGGGTATAGGGGTTAGTATAATCCAGCTCGCCCTTTGGCTCTGGGTCGCGGGCCGAGAGACGTCTGAAGAATTCTTCTATATGGGCTTTTTTCATTCTTTGGGCAGACCCAGAACGTCAAACATATCATACAGGCCTGCATCCTGAGTGGTGGCCCAGAGTGCCGCCTTGACCGCGCCACGGGCAAATATTACGTTGTTGCCCGCCCGATGGCTAAGTTCGATGCGTTCGTCAGGGGCACTGAAACTTACGGTATGTTCGCCGGCCACATTACCTCCACGCAAAACCGCAAAACCAATGTCACCTTTTCTGCGTTCGCCGGTGATGCCGTCCCGGCCCCTGTCGGCTACCTGATCAAGATCGACGCCCCGACCCTTTGCGGCTTGCTGACCGAAACCGAGTGCGGTCCCGGAAGGTGCATCCACTTTATGGCTGTGGTGCATTTCAAGGATTTCAATATCAAAGTCTTCGTCCAGCATACTGGCCGCTTTTCGGGTCAGGTAAAACAGCAGATTCACACCTAGTGAAAAATTGGAAGTATAAACCACAACCACATGTTCCGCTGCGGCATGCAGGGCTTTCTCATCAGTTTCTGTCATACCAGTGGTTCCCGCAATAAGGACGGTATTATGCTTTGTAGCATAGCTTGCATGCAGCACCGTTGCTGTCGGGCAGGTGAAATCAATGACCACATCGGAATCCTTGAATAAAGCTTCTGCATCTGCTGTTATTACAAGGTCCGTATCAATTCCGGTAACGGGGTGGCGGATTGTCTGTCCAATATGGGGACTGTCATGAAGTTCAGTGCCACCTGAAAGCCGGGATTTTTCCTGATCAAGAATAATTCCTATCAGGGCCTGCCCCATGCGGCCACCGCAGCCGACAACACCTATTCTAACTTGCGTCATAATTTCCTCCATAATAATCATATACTTTCTATACAAATAGAAGTGACATGGAAAGGGTAGAAAATTTATTTGCTGGTCTTGCTGGAAAACAGCTTCACCAGATTTAGCCGCAGGGCATTGGTTGTCACCAGTATGGAAGATGACGACATGGCAATGGCGGCAATCAGGGGGGTGAGGAAACCAGCAGCGGCAAAAGGTACCGCGATAACATTATAAATAGCCGCAAGGGCAAAGTTGGTAAAGACCAGCTTCCGGCTTGTATGGGATACCTGCCAGACCCGCACGATCGACTCCAGTTGCTGTGACTGGAAAATAAAATCGGCTGCATTCTGGCTGACTTCAGAAGCGGTGGAAGGCGAGATAGAGACGTAGGATGCGCTGAGCGCAGGAGCGTCATTCATCCCGTCTCCCACCATTAGTATTTTCTTTCCGTCTGCTTTGAGTTTTTCCAGCCGATTGATTTTGTCCTGTGGCCTGGCGCCACCAAGATAATCGGCTATGCCCAGTTCTTTGGCAACCTCAGCCACCACATCGGGCCGGTCGCCGGAAAGCAGAAGGACGTCAAATCCCTTATTTTTAAACCATGCGACCACCTGAGCGGCATCAGACCGCAAGCGATCCTGAAAGGCAAGAAATACAGGCATCTCACCCTCAATTTTTAACCAGAGTTCACTATAGCGTGTATTTTTCTGAATATCCATAGGCACTTGGCACCAATCCCGGTTGCCCAGGCGTACTTCCCTGCCATCAATAGTGGCTTTCAGACCCATGCCCGCTTCTTCATGGAGTGGGCTATCAGTGGCGATGGTTGGAATATCACGTTCATGACAGGCAACAATCAACGCCCGGCATAAAGGGTGGGTTGATGTCTTGGCAAGGCTTGCGGCAAGTTCAAGATTCGCAGGATCAATATCATCGCCATTTGCGATTTCCGGCTGCCCCAGGGTCAGGGTTCCGGTCTTGTCAAAAGCTATAGTATCAATCTCTGCCAGCCGTTCCAGTCCATCCGGGGCTTTGACCAAAATGCCACTATTAAACAGGCGGCTGGACGCGACAATCTGCACCACCGGAACTGCTAATCCCAAGGCACAGGGGCAGGTTATTATCAGAACCGAGATGGCGGTAATCAGAGATTGTTCCCAGCCAACGGTACTGAAAATCATCCAGCCTAAAAAAGTTGCCAAGGCCAGAATATGAACCGCAGGGGCATAAATCTGCGCGGCTTTATCGGCTAATCTGACATATTTGGCCCGGCCCTGTTCAGCGGTTTCCATCAGCCCGATGATTTCATCCAGCAGGGTCTTGCCGCTCAGGGCCGTAATCTTGATATCAAGGGCGCCACTGACATTCATGGTACCAGCAAAGACCTTGTCTTCTATGGTTGCTTTTACGGGAATTGTCTCACCGGTGACCAGACTGCTATCCACTTCGGAAGTTCCGCGAATGATCACGCCATCCACGGGAATGCGCTCGCCCGGTGCCACCCGGACTACCATTTCGGGTTTAAGCATTTCAATGGCGCAGCTTTCCGTATCACCGTCCTGTATTACGATGGATGCCGAACTTGGCCGGTAATTCATCAGATTATGGGCAGTAGCACGGGCATGGTTTCGCATTTTCCGGTCAAGATAACGACCGATCAACAGAAAGAACAGCAGCATCACTGCCGCGTCATAATAGGTATTTTCGCCGAGAGTCAGGGTTTGCATCACACTCATCAGCAAAGACAATATTACGGCAAGGGATATGGGCACATCCATATTTATGCTGCGGGCCTTTAGTGATCCCCAAGCGGACTTAAAGAAAGGCATTCCGGCCACTGCTGATGCGGGCAAGGCAATCAGGGCAAGAATCCAATCGGAAACAGTCAGCATCATGATTGCCAGCGTGGCAAATCCGGCGATGCTCATACAGGTCAGCAGCCAGCGGCCTTCCTTATCGCCCTCTTTGGCAGAAGGATCATCCCTGAACAGATAACCATTGAACCCAAGATCTTTAAGGGTTTCGATGACTTCATCATTACCCGCAGTAGCATCCTGGCTTTCACCTGACCATTCCACGGCAAGCCGTTGAGTGGTTAGGTTGACCCTGGCATTTTTGATAATGGGATTTTTTTGCAATGCGCCTTCTATTTCCCTGATACACGACGGGCAATGCAGACCTTCTACCAGAAAATGTTCCAGTCCCGGGCTTTTGCGGTTACTGGTGTCCTGTGGTTCTATAACCGCCATATTATTCTCTTTATAGTCATGTCTTTACCAGAGTAAATATGGGTCCGTTTACTTGATATATCAAGGATGATCACTTTCTATTATCGTAAGACCTCAATAAATAAGGTGCGAAAAGTTCGAGACTGGTTATTGTAGCTGTAATTCAAGGTATTTGATTTAAAAAGGAAAATAGAAAATGATTAAGGGAACCATATATATAATCCTTCGGGCAGCTATTGTAGTAACGGGGATATTGTGTCTGGGGGCTTGCGGGGAAAATGATGTAAATACACCAGAATCAATCCATGAGAAAATTCTGACCATAGACAGTCATGTGGATATTCCTAACGATTTTACTTTTTTGCCACAATATGATCCGGGCAAGCTATCGGGCATGAAGATGGATTTACCCAAGATGCAATCAGGCGGACTGGATGCAGCATTTTTTATCGTTTATGTGGGCCAGAGTAAACGGACGGAGGAAAATTACGCCGCAGCCAAAAAATTGGCCCTGAGGAAATTTGAGGCCATTCACAGAATGACTGATGAGTTATATTCAGACCAAATCAGTATGGCTTATCATCCAGAAGATGTGAGACGTATTCATAATGAAGGCAGGAAAGTCGCCATCATCGGTATTGAAAACGGCTATGTCATCGGCAAGGATATTACGCTTGTGGAAGATTATTACCGGCGTGGTGGCAGGTATATGACATTGGCTCATAATGGTCATAATGATATATGTGACAGTTCACAGCCCCAGGAAAAATATGGCGATAGCCCATCGGAACATGGCGGAATCAGTGATTTTGGCAAACAGGTTATTGGTGAGATGAACCGGGTCGGCATGATGGTTGATATTTCCCATGTATCGGTGGACTGTATGGCCCAGGCGTTAGAGCTGACCAAAGCTCCGGCGATTGCGTCCCATTCAAGTGTTAGAGCCCTTGCCGACCATCCCCGCAATATGACCGATGATCAGATGAAGGCACTGGCAGAAAATGGCGGTGTCATGCAGATTGTGGCTTATACAGGGTTTGTCAAGACAGATCCGGCCCGTGAGGAGGCTCTTATGGGATTATATGCAAAGGTTGCTGAGCTGCATGGATTGTCCGATGATGACTACAATAATATTGAAAATACGCCCGAATGGAAACAGGGTGCTGATGCCATAGATCAGCAATTCCCCATCGCCACAGTCAGCGAATATATTGATCATGTTGATTATGCGGTAAAGCTCATTGGTATAGACCATGTGGGAATTAGTGCTGATTTCTACGATTATGGCGGTGGAGTTACCGGATGGTTAGATGTTTCTGAAAGCCCGAACGTCACCCGGGAGCTTCTGGGGCGGGGATATTCTGAACAGGATATTGCAAAAATCTGGGGCGGCAACCTGATGCGGGTATGGGCCGAAGCGGACCGCGTGGCTGCCCGATTACAGGAATGAGGTCAAATTTTTTATCTGCTGAAAAATAAAATCGATTATAAGTAAATTTTTATGCAAATCTTTACTAGACTTTTACATCTTAAGCGTAGGTTTAGATATATAGGGTAATTTTCAAATATTATTATTCTGTGACAATAGCAAACCGCCGGCAACGGTGGGACGCAAAACCGCTGGTCCTTAATTGTATGCCGTACAGGGATAGCAGGGTTACCGCAAGGAGATAATAAAATGGCACATTCAGACGATATGAAAAGTAACGCACATATTTCCAATAATTTTGAATATAAAAAGGAACTGGCTTTCCAGCTGGTGAAACGGTTTGGCATGACTGCCGCACGACAGACTTGTATTCAGAATAAATGGGATGAAGTCCTCAAGGCTGTGGACTCAGTCAGAGTACATTAAATTTACAGCTAATGTAACAATGATAAGATTATGATCATTCAGAAAGATCATAACCAGGCGTCGTACTTATTAATTATGCACACATAGAATGGACATAATTAATAAGTACGATGCCTATATTGAATAAATCTACAGAAAAATATTATGAAATAGAACCTCTATTTTTTTATAACCTATCAGTAACATAATTCTCCTAAATCTTTGTATTAATTTCATTTATTACTCTATCACAACAGTTTTTTATTAGGTTGGGATAAGTAATAATGTTGTTAAGTATAAATTTTTTTCAATTTACCCTTAAGCAGGTCTTGAAAAGCATACAGAAATTAGGATAGTGTGCAGACAATCCAGTTATCCGGATTCTATAATGGATATTAAAATTGGAACGGATAGGGAGTCCGGCGCATAAATGCAAAAATAATAAATACTGGTAGTTTGGGTATGCATTTACGTGACGACAAATTTAAAGTACTGATGTACGAAAAGGGATATGACTTGATGGTGAATGCCAGTTTAATTATAGGGAATTATTCCTTTAAATGTGTGGGCTGTGTTTATTATAGTATTTCAAAATTGTTCATTCGTATATTAATCGCCATGACAAATGGTATTAACTTTAACAACTCAATAAAAGCTGTAGGAAGAAGAATGATAAAGCATCGTGTTAGAACTGTGGTTCTTTCCGCCGTTGCTGCCACCTCAATTATTTGGGGGGCGGGTAGTGCGGGTGCTGCTGATTTGAAGCAAGTTCTTAAAGTAGGAACAAAAGCAAATCAGTTGGCACAACAATCACAAGAGAATATCAACAAGACAGTTGATCAAACTGATAAAATTATTGGTGATTACAAG
>JAJFIP010000140.1 GCA_021774875.1 Emcibacter sp. | reverse complement strand
CCTCTACCAGATATTGCTGCAATGGGCTGATACCAAATGTATAGGCAACTTTGTAAGTTTGCGCTTCATGGCCCTGATCCTGCATGGTAACCAGATAGTCTTCACCATTTTTGCTAAAGCGTGCGCTTTGTCCGTGGTGGCTAAGGGTAACATTGGAAAAATTCCCAAGCACTGTGCTATCGCTGGGAACGGCCATGGCTTTTGCATGATGAGATATAGACCATTTATCCATAACATCACTGTGGCACTGGCCGCAGATATTATCATCGGCAACTGGTCTAACAGCTAAAAAAAACAAAACTGTAATTACAGCAATTATAAGCTTGGCACATATATTCATTATTTTTATTCTATGAGTATTTATGGCCTCAGACAACCCTGCCATATAAAACTGAGTTGGTTCTAAAAAGCTGCCCCAACAAACAGGACCACATCTATACCCAACTGACTAAATAATTTTCATTCGTTTAGCAATATTATTGCGCATCATATTTGAAGAGCCCCCGAGGATTGGCATGAGCAAAATATCTCTGACATATCTTTCCATGTCATATTCATCGGCGCAACCGTATGCCCCCATTACTTTCTGACATTCAAGCACTATTTCTACGGCAGCTTCGCAGACAAAAAGCTTGGCCATTGATGTTTCAACAGAGCAAGGACGATCATTATCCGCGAGCCATGCTGCGTGATAGAGCATATGTTTACATGCCGCCAATTTTGTCTCGACATCCACCAGAACATGATTGATTGCCTGAAATTGAGAAATAGGCTTACCAAACTGTTTGCGTTCTTTTGCATAGGCTTGAGCATCTTCCACAGCCGCGCCTGCAATGCCCAATGCCATCGCTGTTAATTCCAGTTTTTCCACATCAAGGGCCGGGCCTATCAACATGGGCCAACCATTATTCCAACCGCCTTCACCCCCTATCACATTCTCAACTGTAATCTGTACACTATCCAGTATAACATCCGTTGTATGAGCATATCCAAGCCCCAAATGACCAATAGTTTCAAGAGTAACCCCCTTGGCATTAGTAGGAATTAGCACAAAAGAAAGATTCTTATATCTTGGGGCATCCGCATCAGACTTTACCAGACAATATATATAATCAGAAATATATGCTGCCGTACACCAACGCTTAGTCCCATTAATGGTAACCATGCTGCCATCACTGGAAAGAGTTGCTTTAGTCTCGACACTTGCAAGATCGCCGCCGACATTTGGTTCTGACAAACCATAGGCAAAAAGTATTTCGCCATTAGCCAACTTTGGTAGTAACTCTTTCTTCTGGTCATCAGTTCCATTCTCGGAAATATTTATTCCCCCGTAAAATGCACAATGAATATATGGTCCCCCCAGAGAGGTACCCCGCCGGCACAGCTCTTCAATAACCGCTATCGCCGCCACCAGATCACGTCCGAGCCCGCCATATTCCTCATCTATTGTCAATCCGCATACCCCAAGTTCCGCAAGCTTGTGAAAAACCTCTTTTGGGAAATATTTTTCCCGGTCCCATACGCGAACTTTTTCCCTTGGCATTTCTTTTTCTACAAATCGGCGAAGGGTATCGCGCATCATTACAATATGTTCAGGTTCATCGGTGTAATACATTTTATTCTCCAA
Source organism: Emcibacter sp. (assembly GCA_021774875.1). Classification (GTDB taxonomy): domain Bacteria; phylum Pseudomonadota; class Alphaproteobacteria; order Sphingomonadales; family Emcibacteraceae; genus Paremcibacter. Next base: position 6,035 of record JAJFIP010000140.1, on the reverse strand, counting down.
TAATTGTCATCATGCCAGTGAGAAATTGACAACGCCTTCTGCCAATGACCGGGTCGCATTAATGATCGGCACTTCTGTAGATATAAAAGGCATGGCGATAGCTCTTTTTATATTCTCAAGCTCATGGCGTGCTTCAGGGCTTCATCCATATCCTGAAAAGATCGTGCCTTTTCCATATTGATAATATCTGGATAGCAATCTGATATTAATTCGGGGGTAAGTGCCTCATCAACGGGCAGTGATATGCCTGCACCTTCTACCATTTCCACTTTTGCGAAATATCCGCCGCCTGCTTCAATAATATCACCTGTTCTCATGCTATCTCTCGAACATAAATAGAGCGCGAGGGGGCATATTGCTTCTGGTGACATTTCATCAGCCCGGTTTTCTGCTACTAATGATTTCAGGGTATCCATCATTCTGCTCGAAGCAATGGGGGCTATGGCGTTGGTGTGGATATTATGCCGCTTGCCCTCTATGGACAGGGTTCGCATCAATCCGATAACCCCGGCCTTGGCAGTAGCATAGCTGGCCCCGCCAAAGGCACCGTATAGCCCCGCTGCCGAGGTCGTCATCAGGATACGTCCATAATTTTGTGTGATCATAACAGGAAAGACTGCCCGGCTGACATATGTGCTGCCAAAGAGATGTACGCGCAGGACATTTTCAAAGTCATCAAGATTCATTTTTTTAAAAACTTTGTCCCTCATATTACCCGCATTATTGATCACAACATCTATCCGGCCAAACATATCCATGGTCTGTTCAATAAGATGTTTTGCGCCTTCAGGCTCGGCAATGCTGTCTGTATTAGCTATTGCTTCACCGCCCGAAGCACATATTTGTTCTGACAAAAGTAACGCCGGGTTACTTTCACTGCCACGACCATCCAGCATGGTTCCCGGATCATTAATCACGACCTTTGCACCCCTGCCAGCGAATGCCTTGACATAGGCACTGCCAATACTGCCCCCACCACCGGTAATGATAACCACCTGATTTTTATATGTAATGGTCATTTTTTGTAATCTGCTTCCCGGCCTTCATTGAACGCCTTGCGGGACTCCCGGCCTTCATCCAGTTGTGAAATTTCAAAGGTATAGCCCTGCTCAAAACGATAATTGCGTTCCAGATCGACAGGTTCAATTGCGTTAAGGGCTTCTTTTGCGAAACGTAACCCTATGGGACTCTTGGAGGCAATATCCCGTGCCAGTTCACGGGCAGTCCCCAGCAGATTATCGCTGGGAACAACGGTCTCCACCGCCCCCAGACGATACATTTCTTCAGCATCTATAGGCCTGCCTGTATAATACATGGTACGCACCTTGGAGAGCGGCAGAATCCGCAACATATGGGATGCGCCCCCCAGCATTCCCACATTAATCTCCGGCAGGCCGAATTTTGCCCCTTCTGCCGCAATTACAATATCACTGGCCCCCACGATGGCGGCACCTGTACCCAGTGCAAAGCCATGAACAGCTGATATAACGGGTACTTTACAATGATGAATAGCCTTGAAAGCTCCAAATGCCGCACGATTTACGTTACTGATACAGTCGGGATTCTCGGCTATTTCCTTGATATTACTGCCGCCGCAAAAACCGCGCCCTTCGCCATAAATAAGCACAACACGGACCGTACTGTCTTCGCCAAATGACGTTACCTTCTGGGCCAGAAGTTCAAGATGTTTAAACCCAAAAGCATTTACAGGTGGTACATTCATGGCAATTTCTGCAACACCATCATTTATCAATATATCAAAAGTCATTATTTTCTCACCCCTTAGCGGAAATTAAATTTTCATTTTACAAATGGATTAAGGTTATTTCCCAAATCAGCCTCTTTCCCCAAAACACCTATAATTATATCCTGAGCAAGCTGTTTACCGCCCTGTCCATTAGTCAGAACGACCATTGCCGTCCCCTGCTGAGGATACCCAATCAGAATTGCTTCAAAGCCGGGGTTGGTTCCGGTATGATAAAAACTGCGTCCAGCGTCCCCTTGCCGCAGCCCCAACCCCATTCCCCAAAAACTGCCATCGTCAAGTTGCACCTGCGGTTCAATGATCTGACGGGTTACATCTGAACCGGATGATTCCAGTTCCAGAATAGCAATGGCGAAACGGGCCATATCCTCAGCAGTGATATGAAGAGACCAGGCTATACTTCCGTTCCTGACCGGGGCACCGGGCACGGGTACCAGAATTCTGGAAGTAGCAACATAAAGACCTAAAAAGATCGCCAACAAAATCACTATATTTAGGGAGTTATTAAGCCAGCCTGAAACATGCGGAAAATCTGAAAATCCTTTATGCAGTACCCATTTGCCACCAAAGAAAACGATAATACCAACTGCTATATACAATATGTATGCGATCATCCAGGCAACCGTTAATGCCATGCCCGCTGGCGCAATAAGCAAAGTTCCTGATAGCAATACAGACAATATAAATACACCGATGAGGCTTCTTTTGCTGATTGCCAACTTGCCTAGCCGCAATTTATTAACCACCAGACAAATTACCAGTAATAAAATTCCAGCCGCGAGAGTTATAGGTAGCAGCATAGAGATAATACCCGGCAGAGGCATATGCCCCTCGGCAAAATCATCTGTGATAAACTCAGGTGCGTATGACGCGTTCGACATGGCATATGGTGTATAAATTTCATCTGCCATAATTGAATCCAAAGACATTCCAAACTTAGTCTCCATGACATGTTGCAAATAGACAAAACCCATGCCGGAATAAGAATAAATCTCACCCGGAGAAAACTTCAGCTTTCGATCACCTGACCTGACATCATTTGACAAACCGGAAGTATGAGTCAATATATGGCGCAGTGTAATCTTTTCCCGCCCCTCTGCATCCTGTAACCAGGGTTCTGACAGATAGCTGTCCAGCGGCATATCCAAATCCAGCAAACCTCGATCTACAAGCTTCAGGGCACCGAAGGCCGCTACAGCCTTGCTTATGGACGCTACTTCAAAAACAGTTTTCCGGCTCACAGGTTGTTGCAGATAATAATTCTGTTTCCCAAACCCCTCGCTCCAGACAATCCTGTTATCTCTGATTAAAACTACAGAAATGCCTGGAATGTTCGCTTCCTGCAAACGATCTGGAATGAAAATTTTCAGATCCCTCACCACATCAGCCAGCGGAACATCTAATCGCAAAGGAATTGCAGGCCTTTCCGGGAATATATCCTCAGCAAGAACGACAATGCCAGAACCACCAAGAGACAGTAAAAAAACCAACAAAACAGTCCGGCAAAAATTTTCCCGCCAAGAAAAAAAGTACAGCCTTTCATACATGCCGTATTACCTCAGAATTGTCCCGAAAAGATCAAAAAATAAACATGACATAATAATCAGTTTTATGTTAAAATGTCAATATTGACCGGATAATAAATTAATGAATCAAGGAAAATGCTGATGACTAATAATATTTCAGAAAATATTTATTTGACGATCCTGCTTATTTTAGGCGTAGCCTTACTTCCCTATATCTCTCCGGTTTTATTTGCTGTAGAAGCCGTCGCCGAACCCCAAATGAATACTGATCAAAAAAACATGGAAAAAACGGCAACGGCTTCCTTCGTGAAATATTTAAAAAAACGCAAAACAAGCATTGCAAAAGCCAGAAAAATATCATCAACAAATGGCATTGAAGAATTAGAATCCGTTAAGGTCAATGGCCTTGAACAATGGCTCAGTATTCGCGGGTCCGACAAAAATAACCCTGTTTTGCTTTATGTGCATGGTGGACCCGGTGCCACATCAATGCCCTTTGCTTATGAAATGTCCCCGGATTGGGAAAAAAATTTCATCATGGTCCATTGGGATCAACGCGGAACCGGAAAGACCCGTTGTTCCAACCCCGATTATGACCCAAGAGAGGCCAAATTTGATGATTTTTACGCTGATATGATTGATATTATCAACTATCTCCGCACACGACTAAACAAGGACAAAGTCATCATCCTGGGCCACTCCTGGGGCACACTTCTTGGCACACATCTGGCCAAAAAGAACCCTGAGTTACTTCATGCTTATGTGGGTACAGGCCAAATGACAAACATCTATGAAAGCGAAGTTCTCGGCTATGAATTTGCCCTAAAAGAGGCCATGCGACATAATGATACTGTTGGTGTTGCACGCCTTAAGTCAATAGCCCCTTATCCGGCAACAGGTGATGTAGAAACCAAAGAATTACAGCGCAGGGTTTCTACTCAACGCAGATACCTTCAAAAATACGGTGGTGCACTTCAAATTAATTATATGGATAAAATCTACAAAGCTTTTTTTAATTCCCCCGATTATTCCATGTGCGACTGGATGGGTTTAATTAACACCCAGCTTGGCGGCGCCCCCTACCCGCATCGGGATCTGAACGGATCATTTGTAAAAAAAGAAACCGGGTTGGCAAATTTTGATCAGGATCTGGGTTTTGACTTTAAAGTGCCCATATTCTTTTTCCTTGGCGCACTGGACCATCAAACATCAACGATTGTAGCAACGCGCTATTTCAACAAAATCAACGCCCCGTTGAAAAAACTGGTGATTTTCGAGAAATCCGGCCACGCCCCGCCTGCAATGGAAGAAGATAAATTTATTGATGCTTTGGTCAGGCATGTCCGCCCCCTTGCATTGAAGCCATAATCGCTGACAATCAACACAGATAAAAAGGTGAGGAGCCCATCTCCGACTCCTCACCTTTATTCATATATTCAGTTACTATCTAAAAATTTGTGCTTAGATTTAAGCCATAGGTTCTGGGGCGCAAAGTGGTAAAGCGGCGAAACACAGAGCCAAAATTTCTCTCGCCCAGTTCTGGCCGGGAATCCGTAACATTATTTATAAATAGAGATACGGTCCAGCTTTCACTGCGCACCCCAACCCGAAGATTTGTCAGGCCGTAAGCGTCAAAAACTTCACCTTCATTAAAACCGAATGATACCTCACCCACATGCTGATAGTCAGCCCTGACAAAACCATCCAGACTATCTGACAGCGGGAATTCATATTCCCCGGACAGGCTAACAGTCCATTCCGGTACTGCAATCAGACGATCACCCTCACTCCCCACCGTTGGATTGGCTCCGAGTGTGGCATCGGTGTAAGCAATAGCAACTCCAAAATTCAACCCTTCTACGGGATTAATTTGAGATTCAAATTCAAAGCCTTTACTTGTGGCCTGCCCGGCATTGATAACGATGGTAAAGGCGCAGGACTCATTGCCGACGCCAACCGTTGCCAAATTAACCGATTGGGCAATATTGTTCCAGTCAATATAGAAGGCAGACATATTTACAGTGAACCGGCCATCGGCCCACGAGGTTTTCACGCCGGCTTCATAATTCCAGATTGTATCAGCTTCAAATCCTTCAGGAGCTTCTGTTAATCCCAACTCGGCCAGTGCATCATTACAGGATGGCAGATTACCCACCCCATTGGAAACGCCGCCGGTTCTGAATCCTTTGGCAGCATTGACATATATCATGTGATCCTCAGTCGCCTGATAGGCTATACTGATCTTTGGGCTGATACTTTCGTTATTCGTCGACATGGGACCAGTAACAACAGTAATCGAAGGATCACCACTGCCAGTAACGATGAGACCGAAGGCATCAGTCTGTTGCGTCAGGGTATAATCATACCATCTGGCGCCCACTGTCACTTTCAGCTGTTCAGTAACATCATAATAGGCCTCACCAAAAGCCGCATATTCCTCCGTATCAATATTCACTTCTGCGCCGAACAATACGGCCTCATCAAAGATAATAAAATCAGGCGCAACAAACAAACCGACATCTTCTAATACGCCCACCGAGTTATCTATCAAGTCAAGCTTGTGATAATATAGTCCTCCGGTCCATTGCAAACGGGAATCACCAGTGGACATCAATCGAAACTCCTGTGTCCATTCCTTTTTGGTGGTATCAAGTACGAAGGCGTTAGGTTTTAATGTCTTTAAACCCACACTGGCAAGAAGCAACCGGTTTTCATTGGTGACATCTTCCTGGCCTTCAAAAAAG
>JAJFIP010000139.1 GCA_021774875.1 Emcibacter sp. | reverse complement strand
TTTTTAGTCAATATCCTTAAGCTCGAATTCGAAACCACCGAGCCAACTGGCTAATAAGTTGTAAATCCATGCAGACAAGACAAAAAATATAAATCCCACGACTCCCATTATGAGCGGTCCAAGCGAGTAAATGATCCCAATGATTTGAAGCTCGCCACTCCCAAAGATGATCATGGGAATGCCGATGGGAGTCTAAATTAATCCAAACAAGACACAGAGTGCCGTATAATTTTATTGGATTGTAGAATGAAAATGCGAATCAATTGTTTTTTCATTTTTTACACTCTCAAGAGATTCAATGAGTCATTTCAACCTGCAACAGTCCTTGAGTCGCCATGAAAACACTATAAAAATTTACAACCAACCATATTATTCTCCCATAACTATTTTCCAGCATGACGTAATGTCCGTCGAAATGCATTCATAGTTTGCGAAAACCAATCTTGAAGCTAACGCGGCACTCCACTCCCTCGAGAAGTCATATGTTTCTCAAGGTCAGACCTTATGGGAAAAGAGTGGTTAGAACTTTTCTTGTCATGCCGTTGTGAAGACTCGTTTCTTACTAGATCTGTGTAAGAAGTATAGAATTCTTTAGTTTAGCTCATCGTCCATAAAAGATGAAAAAAACAATCTGTCTCCACTAGAGTCTAAAGCAAGGAAACAACACAAAGACATCGACAGTTAAGTCGTAGGAAGACTTTCTAGATCACATCTAGATCTGTGACGTCAAAAAGTTGATTGAAGCTTTTATAGAACCGAAACTATATTTGGAGATCCGACCATTCCGTATCTGGCAAAAAGAGCTCTCTGTGTGAAGGTAAAGTTAATTAACAATAATTCAAAATTGTTACTAAAAAACATTGACCATCTCAGATTACTTTAATATACTCTATTAATACTAATGTATATTAATAACTCATTGTATATCAATGCTTGCACCCAATGTATATATACAACATACCCATCTCGCTTTTTCTTCTAATGATCAACCGTTCTGAATTCGGTTCATCAAAATAAATGGTTTTTGTGTTTGTTTCGAGATCCACAATTTCTTTGTGGGGGCACTTACAATTTTAGACACTGTCTTTGAACTTGATCTCTAAAGTTACTTTTCTCTGTTTGTTCTTTAAGTCAGTTGAAAAACTTGCCTTCTTTTGTTCGAGCTAAAACATGAAATCGTAATTTTATCTCATTTTCTTAGTCTTTATTCCGGAGGTGGAATATGCAACGATTCACAAAAAAAAGTGGTTTCACACTCATCGAACTTCTAGTAGTGATTGCCATCATTGCAATCTTGATTGCCCTCTTACTCCCTGCGGTACAACAGGCACGGGAAGCAGCCAGAAGATCGCAATGTAAAAACAACATGAAGCAACTCGGACTGGCCCTGCACAATTATCACGAGACGTTTTCGGTGCTGCCTCCAGCCCATATTGGACGATGCACTACGCCGAAGCTGAATGCCAGTGGATTGACAATGTTGCTCCCCTACATCGATCAAGCCCCTTTATATAACCTGTACAATTCAAACGGGGTGGCAACGACATACACGAACATGGCTGCCGGTACCTTTTCTGCCGGCGACGATCCTGTGGCAAATGGCAACGCGGCTGTAGTAAAGACCTTGATAACGGTCTTTCTCTGCCCATCAGACGATGCCAGTCCGATTATTCCACAAGCGACGAATCACTACGGGATTTCTGCGACAAACACGGGTAACGGCGGGGCCAAAACCAACTACGACTATATTACCGTTTCTCGGTACAACTCCTGTGAAAACTGGTCACTAGCCTCGAAGACCACTCGTTGCATGTTTGGGGATAATAGCAAATGTCGCTTAGGCGATGTGAAGGACGGAACTAGCAACACGCTAATGATGGGCGAAACCACCCGGTATGTTTACAACGGCGGGACAAATGCATGGGGTTATCGAGGCCATGTCATGGTGGGTCTCAATCTCGTCTCCTACCCGATCAATCGATTTTGGTACAGCTCCGCGGTCCCCCAAGACCTCCCCCAAGGCAGACTGGGAAGTTGGTCATATGCCGGCAGTCTCCATACTGGAGGTGCTCACTTCCTGCTTGCCGATGGATCGGTTCACTTTATCAGTGAGAACATCGATACCACAACCCGCCAGAATCTGGCACGGATGGCTGACGGTAACACGATTGGCGCATTCTAGCACTCGTCAAAGAATTTTTTCTTTGTCTCACTGAATTTGTTTTTATGCAACGATGACTAGACTGAATATTAGGAAAACGGAATTATGTTTCTAAATTCGAGCCTTCGCTTCTCTCTCTACATCTTGATTATTGGAACGGTCGGATGCGGAGGGGGTACTGATTCCAAGCAACTCCCGAAAACGGCACCTGCCTCAGGAGTCGTGACCTTGAATGGAAAGCCCCTTGTGTTCGCTACCGTGACCTTCGTTCCACAGGGTGCCACCAAAGGGATCGAGTGCGTCGGAATGACTGACGAGTCGGGGAAGTATACACTCAAGCAAGTGCGCGGTGGGGAGGGAGTTCCACCGGGGGAATACCGGGTCGTGATCAATCAATTAGCAACAAGTGATGGGACTCCAGTCAAACCGGGTGGAGAAGTACCTCCTATCACTTTGGGCGCAGTTGAATCGCTGCCACCTATTTACAGCAGCTTCACCAATTCAAAATTGTCAGCTAAGGTGACTGATACAGGTGGCGAGTTTCCGTTTGAATTGAAGGGGAAGGGCAAGAAGTAACGTTGGCCATAGTTGATCGGAGATGTGAGGTTTGGTTGCCTTGGATTCACTAAATGCACAGCCCGGGGACATGTTAGACTCAGGCGTAGACCTGTGCCAGGGTGGCGTAGAAGTCACCGTGAAATAACAGAATCTACTCGGCCCCAAACTGAGAACGATGACTCAAGTCTGGTTTCTTTTTGATTCCATTGATTTGGCAGCCTCACAGTAAACGACTGGAAAAGCGGCAATTCACAACAGCAGTGATTGCAGATTCCACCAGGTCAGGCAATTGGTAAAACAAACCGTCTCGGTGAATTCCCTCAGGAACGCCCTGTAAAACTGCAACATATCTTCCGCACGGTCTATCACCAGCTTGGAATTGATGCTGACAACATCAC
>JAJFIP010000138.1 GCA_021774875.1 Emcibacter sp. | reverse complement strand
TTTATATATGAGTGGTGGTGGTTGATTAGGTCGAATAATTCCAGTTTGATAACCCAACCCTAGTTAGAATTGCGACTAGGGTCAGGTATCCATAACCTACTGTGCTTTCCGTTCAGCAGCTTCAAACGTCCTGGGATCAATCGAACGGCCAATATAAGCACGCTTAACAGTCTTCCCTGAATCATCTTTCATCAATCGTTTGTTTAATTCTGTCACTACCCGCTTGCACTCTTCAGTAGGTCCATCAACCCTGATGAATGCGGGAGGCATATCAAACTCGCTTTCAGGCTTCCATTTCTGAGGTACATTAATACTCAAAATACCATGTGACTTGCCTTTTCTGATTCTGATGTACCAGCAATTCAGATACCCGTCTTTACTTCTGACGATATACTCCCGGTTTAACAAGGCACAAATTTCTGATGCTACCCGAGCATTGTTGAACTTCTTAGTTGCAGGATGTAGAGAGGTTGCTGTGGATGGTTTCCAGTCAAGAGGGACTGCAACCAGATAGACCGGCCATGTATGTTGTTTCTGCTGAACTCTGATCGTTTTGCCTTGTGATGGATTACCAACCGGAGGAGGTTCAACCACTTCCAAGGCACTACTATTGATTGTCTCCTGATACAGTCTATCGATAGGAGAAGAGTGGATTGTGTCACATACGCAAGAGTGAGAGATATTATTCATAGGACTAGCCTTAATTAATTGAATGCAAAACAAGGGAATACGAAACGAGAAAACAAGCGGTTAATATGCTGGTTCCATAGTTGCTATTGGTAGACTGTTTGCGTTTTCGTTGAGCCAGTCCTTAGCTTGTTGCAATCGTCTTTGTGCTGTTGAGAGTGAAATACCGAAGCAATGGGCGATGCTTTTAAAGGTGCATCCTTGCATCCTCATTTCAAAAATATCGCCCAGCCTCAACTCAGATACTTCATTCAATCGAATTCGAACGAAACAAATGAATTCACCAAATGCAGCAGGGTCAATATCAGTTACAGGACGATCAGGAATAATTTTTATAATCACTTCAAAGTTGACTCTTCTCTTTTTAACACCTCGCTTCTGCGCCTTCTGGTTTCTTACTATGCCAATTATCAAATATCTGATGCTTTTACGTAGCAAAGTCGAAAACTGACGCTCTGTTTCTACGTATTCGAGGTTCCCCTTTCTTGCAGCTTGCCAAAGTTTGAAAAATGCTGCGTTTACTATTTCCTCTGGCTCTTCTACTGGATGGTACATCTCAAAATAGGCATGACGACAGAGGCGTTCTGTGTACCTCCGAATCAACTCCTCAAAGGCTGATTCTTCGAGTCGTTTGAGACCAGCAATCAACTCCTCGTCGGTGGCATCTCGGCACTGGTTGTACTGGTCGACGGGGGAAACGGTAGCGTAAGAGAGTGGGATTAAAGTGCTCATCTTGGCACCTTTCTTTGCGCTGAGAATAGCGCATGAAAAAAAGTGCAAACCTCTACGCACTGCTTCTAAGGCGGTGAAATGCCGCCTGGAATCCCTCACGGTAAATTCCACACTGTGAAGAGGTCTGCACTCTGTTTTTTCAATTGGTTTTAGAATAGATATTTCATGCCTCTCGGCTTTTAGAGACTGCATTCTCTTTGCAGCCTCAAAGATTGTCAATATCTCACTCCCCCTGTTCAGGTATAAAACGTCATGTTTTTTCGATGTTGACCACTGGTCTACAGGTCTACGGTCTACACTCTTTCGTAATTTGCTTGGTTTACATGGGGTTTGTAGACCATGTCTACAGTAACCTACATTCCAGAGCAGAAACCCCCATGAGGTGTTCACTATACTTGCAAGTGTTCTAAGTCCGTTGTAGCATGAACGGGAATACATACCCAGCAAACAGGCACCATCTGAGGAGGCTGAAATGGCTAAACGCAAAAAAGCGAGTTTCCTCATCTTCACTGTGACTGGGTTTGTTCTACTCGGCCTGGTGATGTGGCTCATCAGTGCTAATGAAGCAAAGCGACTCAATAGAGAGCTACCGCTTGGAACACTGGAGCGAATGAAACATGAGGTTTCCAAGAGCATTGCGACAGATGGAACGGTAAGCATCAAACAGTACGATACACTTATAAATATCCTAATCATGTTAAAGGATGCACCTGCATCCGATCTAACAGAAGAAGAATTCCAGGTGGAATACACTGCCATCCTCAAAGCAATACACAATTCAGAGTTCCAAGACTTTAAAATGTTGATGATCACTTCGGAGGCTCCGTTCATAAATAAGTCTGGAAACACAAAGCCTGATATCGTTGCCTTTGCCGCATTCGAGAAACCCACTCTTGATAAGGTGAACTGGGAGAACTTCATTCATACCAACCTTGGCGAATTAACTTTTACATATGAGTTCCATCCGATTGTGGAACGTAAACCATAAACCGCGTTTCTTACGCAGAATTCTGCGGAACAGATCAACCAGCTTCGATAGTCTGGCTTTTATCAGATTTGGAAGTGTTTCCGTTTCTGATAAAAGTCCAGAAAACCCAAAAAACGTCTATGTTTTACCAAAGGTCCAAAATGAACCTTTGGGAGATACCACTTTCTCACAATTGTGAGAAACCGATCAATTCAACTGTGGATCAGTCACCAGCCAAGAGGGTATATTCTCCACTCTCGCTAGTTCAAATTCCTTGCGGCTCTCTTCAGACTCATATTTCATCACGTATTCTTCACCCTCCGCAGCTAGAACTGTTTGATAATCTGGATTGTCACCGTCTATTGCTGGTCCGTCTGGTCTGGTATCAAATATGAGGTTCCCATAATCCATTGCTTCTGAAACCAGCAGCTTGATAAATAGATACACATCTGTTTTGGGGACGGCTTTTTTAATCGCTGTCAGTGACAATAACTCAAGATCGTAGATCGTTACAAAATACAGGTCAGGGTCAACATGTCGCCAAACATTGGCCGATAGCTTAAATCCCTTATCCACAATAGCGAGTCGCTCGTTCCAGCCTGGGTAAAGGTGATCAAAACTTGTGATATCGATGGTATCCATGCTTATGAAAAACTCCGATCATTACTCGAAACGCTCAATCGCTCTGCGGGTGACTTATAAGCTGGCCTTCTTGGGGGCGGAACTACCGTTGAATTGTTCGCAACCTGTCGTCCCTGCTGATCTTGATTCTGATTCAACAAACGTCCCATCGCTTTGGTTTGATTGTCAATCGCGATAGTTTGCTTGTTGATCGCATCAAGAATCTCTCTCCCATTCATATTGTTAGACGCCTGCTGCATCGCCTTGGCACTGGTCTCTAAGGCTGTTTTTGTTTGTTCGTCTTGCTTGGTTGATTCAGACTGCTGCAACAAGCCTTCCTGCTGCTTGGAGAGAGGAGAAGGTTGCACAGGGACTGCATCGGCACTAAGCCCCTGTGCAGTTCGACTGAATGGCATGGGCGATTGAGGCGGAGCATCTTGCTGCTGGGCAGGAAGCCTAAACGTTGCAGGCGTTTCATTGAATTGAACCCCTTGCTTGTCAACTGATCTTGGTTTTAACTTGGCTTCTTGCGGAAGCTCGATACTTTCAAGTGCCCTGTTGACTGGTGTTAAAAACTTCTCAAATACTTTTAATCCTGCATCAGCGGCCGCTTTCGATCCCCCGCTTAGATCGCTGGTTTGTTTGTTCTTGGCGTCTTCCAGAAGAGATTTTAATAGAATTTCTATCTGCCTTTCTAAAGCATCCGCAGACGCTCTCTCTTCTTTGGTAACTGTACCATTCTTTAAGTCAACTCCGGGGGCACCTACACCGGCTGAAACAATGTTACTTGTGCTTAAAAGTCTTTGTCGCTCTTCTTCGAGAATCCCAATTCCTGCGGCTCTTGGATCCTGCTGACCGTGAAACCTAATCAAGCTACCATCCAATTTCAGCAGATTTGCCTGCTTGCGGATTGATGAAAAGTTAGCATCATCAAAAGCTCGACTTACAAGATTCCGTACTTCAGCAGACCGACCTCCTTCAACGTCTTTTATTCCTGCCGCATCAGAGGCGGCTTTCGATTCTCTACGTAGAGTGCTGGTAGGCGTGACCTTCTTGATTTCAGAGACGATGAAATCAAATGTTTGCTTGGCTTCCTTCTGACCGCCTATTTTTGCTGTACCTTCACTGAAAGCACGCGAGACGTCTGTATCTGGAGTCAACAAACTGCGGACAGAAGTAAATGCGTTTGCCTCTATACTAGCTGCCGGGAATTTCTTTCCATTGAATCGACCTCCTTCAAGGAAGCGTTTCCTCAACTGTGGGTCTTCTTGCAGTAGCTTGATTCCCTCTGTGGTACTACCACCGATTCCTCGTTTCTCAATCTGTTTAGCTAGATTAATTGAAGCAGTCCGAGACATTGCCCCGGTAAAGTCTTTCGTGCCTTGCGTAAGAGCAGCGATTAAAGAGCCAGCTTCTTGTGCTGTATTATTGAACTCTAACAAGCCATTTACCGCGGGTGCTACGTTTTGGGCAAGATCCTTAACCCCCTCAACACGTGCGAGAGAGCCAACGTTTTGAACAAACCCTATCGATTCATCTGAAGAAAACCCCGTCTTCTTAGAGATATCAATTCCTGAACCTGCTAGTCTGGCAGATTCATCAGCATTTAATTCTGGCGCAAAGATAAGAGCTGAGCGAGTCCCTGCAATAGCATCCTGTGCTTGTTTTTTGTTTGTAGCACCACGCGCTGAAATCGCTGAACTGACAGTATCAGCAATCTTGGCTGGTGCAACTCCTGTATCTTCTTCCAAGCCTAGAACAATATTTTTCAATTCTTCCGCACCGAACAACCCGTTCGCATTTCTTATCGCCTGGCTAATTGCATCTTGAAAAACAACCTGTTTGTCGGCATCGGTTTGATTTAGATCTTTAAATCTCTGGATTTCGATTCTGGCTTGATTTGCAGCAAGCGCAACACCGCCGACAGCGCTACCTACACCAGTAATCGCACCTGCAAATTTACCAAAGGTAGCCAATGAAGAATCAAAACCGCTTTTAACCTGCTTGCCCGCTCTGTTCCCAGTCCTTCCCAACTTCGCAAGCTTGGCTTCGTTTTTATCAATGCCGCGTTCTAACCTGTTCAGCACTTTGTCTGTGGTTTTATCCGTGGTTATTACCGAAATATTTACCTGATTACCTGCCATTGCTTAAACTCCACAAATTGCGTGTAGACATTTCACTGAGGTTTCTTTATTTAGAATCCTCAACTCTGAAACGATCTCGGGTGTTAGAAAATAGTTAAGCCCCAACATAGGGACAATAAATTTAACTATGTCGTCATATTCTGCTGTCGCGTTTCCATCTGAATTTGTTATCATCTCATGCCACTTTGAAGCTTGGCTGTAAACATCGTGGAACTGTGGTTGCACTTCAAAGCCCCATGAACCAGTTTGATCAAGAATCAGGTCTGCTGGTAGTTCACTTGCCATTGGTACTAGCCATTCGTGACCATCGCCTAATCCTACTGCCCGGCCAGGATGCGGTTTATGGCGCTGCAGGTCATTTGATGTTGGTGGTTTCTCATTCCAGATACCTACCCAATAGCGTTTTGATTCCAACTCACCAGACTGAGCAGCAGGGAGCCAGACTTGCTTGTCGGGTTTGTAACCGGTTATCGAGTCGCCTATATCCGGCCAGCTAATCACAACGCCCTGTTGTTCCTCTGGTCCTAGAGAACGCTCTGGCGCCGCACCTGCTACTAGATCAGACAATCCAACACTAATAAGTAGCCACTCTGCGTTGAGTTGTGCAGTGTCTTCAGTGGGGATGAATACTTGAAAACGTGCCATTAATTAGCCTTTCTGTTTTAATTGTCGTTTGTTTCCTGGCAGTCAATCGACTGTATCTTGTGGGACTGTACCCATTGCTCTAAGTCTGACGGATCAAACCGTATTTCACCGTTAGGCAGTTCAACGTATGGAACCTTCTTTTCCCTAACGAGTTTCCCCAGCGCTGCAGAAGTGATTCCGAGCTTCAACGCTGCTCCGTGTTTTGTTAGCAAGTCTGTCATAGTTACCATTATTTCGATTCACTCACTATCAAGAATATCGATTGCTGGATTATGCAGGAATTTACAATCCTGAAATAAAAGTTTTTTCTCTTGCAGATAACGAGGCGGCATTTTCTTGACCGGTACACGATACAGGGTTCCGATTTTCTCCACGCCTTCCATTGTTGAAAGTATGCTTTTCATCGTTCGCCAGTTCACGACGAAATAATCAGCTAGTGACTCAACGCTCATTGGTTCCGTAAGCATCTGATCTGCTAAGTATCGCACCATGATTTCCCGGTCTGCTGGTGTCACTATTCTGGCACGCCCATGTAATAATCTCTGTAGAAGTAGCCCAACTCACCATCAAACGACTCTTTAACCGCATTTCCCATCGTTTCATCAAGCAAGGTAGCAAACGCAGCTTGCTGGTCCTCTGGAAGTGATTGAACTAAATCAGGCTGCATAGCTTTCAGTGACTCAATTAATAATTCGGTTCGTTTATCCATGTCTTCAAGAAGCGTGCCCATATTAAAGTTCTCATCGTCCATATACCGGCGTTTGTTGCGCCATCGGTCAATCTGGATAACGTTGTAATTGCCATTTGACCAACTCGGGAAATCCTGTTTTGCTTTCCATTCTTGAACTGTTCGACGATGAACGCCTATTGCCGCAGCAACCTCGTCTACGCTGCCCACAAATCCTGGTGGGAGTTTCTTTTTTTCTGCCATTTCCTATTTCTCCTTAAATCGTTTTTGAAATGCCTGTTTTTATAGGTTTTTCGCTTTAACAGGTGGTGGTGTCGTCACCTAAAAATTATTGTTATCGGGCCGGTTTTTGCCATGCGAAACCGGCGCGCGTTATATATGCCCAGGAGTACCTTTTGTTGTTTGGTATTAATGACTTACGATTTTCATTTCCCTATTGGCCCCGCTATTTCTTTTTGAGTTGACGCTACAAGGCTCATGGTCAATCCTGCCGCCGCCGCAGTGTTTTTTTTAAAACTGTTATGCACAAAAATATCTGCCATGACGAAAACACCTTAGCTAACACTTTCCCAGAAAGAACCTCGTAACCCTATATGCATTAATAACTTAAACAATAGGCTGTCATCTGTATTCCTAAAACGGCACATCATCATCAGGTACACTACTCCCTGACCATTCATCATTGCTCGCTTTCGCCTGTTGTTTCTGACCACCAATCATAGTCATGTTTTCACCGACAACTTTAAGCTTAGACCGCTTCTGTCCGGTCTGCTTATCATCCCACTGATCCAACTGAAGACGCCCCTCAATCAGTACCTGACGGCCTTTCTTAAGGTATTCACTGGCTACTTCGGCAGTCTTCCCCCACAACGTCACATCTACGAACGTTGTTTCCTCTTTGCGGGAATTGGCATTCTTATCAAACCATGAACGAGACACCGCTAGACTGATGTCGCCAACAGCAGAGCCGCCCGGCGTGTACCTCACTTGAGGATCTCGCGTAAGGTTTCCCATCAGAATCACTTTGTTAAAGCTGCTCATTAGATATTGCCCCCCTTTCGACAATTGGAATCCTCTCGCTGGTCTTCTTTCGGCTCGTTCTCGCTGACCTGTCGCGCTGACAGAACCCGCAAGCCAATTCCCCCTGCAAGACGCCTGAGCTTGACCTCTAGCCCTTCAACCGTGACAAATTCGTTTACTGGTTCAACCTCGATTTGGAAAACTGACTTCACCATCTCACTATCTCCTGATTGCTAAACTTGAATAAAACAGATACCCAACCATGAATAAGGCAGGGCATTAAAACGGTATATCGTCATCCAGAGAATCCATGAAATCAGATAGGTTTTCTGGCGATTGGGCCTCTTGTTGTACAGGTATTGGTTCTGATTCTAGTTTCTGCTGAGAATCACCATTCTGTGTAGACCGGTCTACACTCTCGCGTAAAACGCTTGTCTCAGGCTGGTTTGTAGACTGTAGACCTGTAGACCTAGTAAATAACTGAAATATTCGCGCCGGTCTCCCTGGGTTTTCGGTTTGCGTGTTCACCCACTCCCCAACGCCATTGCTGACCAGATCATTCAAGGCGATTTCTGAGTCATTCGCAGAGGCAATACTTTTGATTCCCTGTTGAACATCTCGAACAGACACCTGGCAGCCCTTACGACGAACGAAATTGATTAACCGCTTCTGTAGTTGTTGCTGTGGTGACTCTTGTAGATCCCCTTCAGAATCAAACAGGCGGTACACTCTAAGAGATTCATTCTTGAACCACTCAGTTAATTCAATGGCGTTTTCTATCGTCTCTAGGTTGACTCGTTCGGTCATCTTTCCAGAGGTGACACATTCGACACAATGAAAAATTACAGCGAATCTGAAGGGGATTTCCTCCAGCTTAGACCATTCCGCAGCCAGATCACCCGTCATGGTCGCTGCTTCGGTATTATGCCACCGATGAAATTTTTTATAGGCCTGTAATGCTTCACGAGTCAGGTAAATCGATACAGGCTCATACACACCCTCTTCCGGCTCCATTGGCTGCAATTGATCTAATGATTCAGTCAGCGTCATTAAGGCTTCTTTGATTTCGTCTGGTATTCCTTCGCCTGGAAACTCTTTCACGGTACGTCGTGGATAGGCTTTAAGAAACCGTGACATGAAACCGCTATCACGGTAACTGCTATCCATCATGCGACGGTATATTTTCGGCTGAGTATTCCCGCCAATACTGATTGCCGCATTCGTCACAAAAATATCATTGGGATCATGCTTTCGATGAACCTGCATTGTTCCAAGGTTATAGCCTTCCAGCAAAACCGATTCGTCAGCCCCTTTTGAACCGCTGTATTTATTCAGATTTCCTATGATTCCTGATATCTCGTCTTTAATGATGGGAATCCCTTTCGAATTGTTTTTAAGAACTTTTGCTAAACGTTCGATAGTTACATCCCCAACGACCTTATCTATGATTCTCGGCTCGTCCAGTTTTTCCGGTTCATCTGGTGGCTGTCCGTCGCCCTTGGCTAACTCTTTGACATACTCTTTCATTCTGGTATCGTAGATCGCTTTCCGCAGTTCATAGGCTTCGATCACCTCTTTATTCTTGGCATGTGCTTTGGCTTGTAATTTATAAAGGGTCGCGGTAGCCAGATTCATAGCCGGAGATTTCATACTCCCGCTGTCAGCAATCACAACACCCCATAGAATCGCAGGGACTTTCCAATCCCTAGACGGTCTGAGAACACGAGACGCCCCAATCAGAGATGCAACCACCACTAGCAACGGGAGTGCAATAAAAGCGGGGCCGCATCGCAGGGACTTTGCCCCGGCATTTACGTAATTCCGAAGCACAGAGGGAAGGCATTTGACAGGGAATGGGATATAGTCGTTCTCCTGCTGGTCGTCCTCGATATCGTCCGAATCGTCGTATTCATCCTGTTCTGATTCATCTTGCGAAACCTCAAAGGCTGTTGCGCTCTCTGCTTTCTTTATGAATGCGTCAACTGTTGCTTGATGATCAATACCAGCTTGATAGTTCTCATTCATCACGTCTCGTATGTCCTTACCATTGGATTCTGACACCTCACCATCAGGAATGATCACTTTGACCTCAGAGGCATAGGGAGCAATCTCCTGTGCAAGAGAATTTGCACCGGAGACACCTGTCTTATCCGTGTCCCCGATGACAATGACTCTCTTTTGATTAAACAATTTTAAAGACATTTAGCCGCCCCTTTCGCACCGCAGACGTTCGTAATCACTACGTATCCATTTGGTAGATAAGGATAGATAGACAATGCGTCAGGAATCCCCTCAGCCTTGATGATCGTATGAGCTGCCTCAATAGCAGAACGACCACCTAAGAATACCCATCCATCTACAGAACCCCTCAAGAGGTGTGTTTTGCGTTCTCCCGGTCCGTTAGGTACGGCAGGGAACTTTTCACCGTCCACACGATACAGAATCCACCCTGTAGGCTCGTCGGTATCTCGATAGGCCGGAAATGCCACACATTCAAACTGGTGTTGTTGTGGTGCTTTTTTAGGCCATATACCTAGTCGCGCGCCTGCTTCCTTTGCTGCCTTTGCTGAGGCAGGCAGTTTGTGTGCTGCCCATGAGTCAAACTTATTCTGATCAGGCTCTAAGAATCTAATCTGATCAGCAAAAGGTGTTGCAGCCCTCTTTTTTGCTGGCTGTCTCTCTATTGGATGGGAGTGAGACACATTGAGATATTCACCGATCTTATTAACGGCTTCCGAGAATGAGCAATTTTGCAGGCGTTGCACCGCTGCGAAAATATCACCGTTCTTTTCATAGAAACACTGATTGCAATACAATATTCCATTATCAGGGTCAATCGCTCGGAACCTGTCTTTACCACCATCGCCCGGACAGTCTGAGAATATACATTTCTGATGTTTCCCATCCAATGACTCTGGATTAGCCCCACCAACATTTATCAGGATCTCTTTTCCCCTACCTCGCGTCTGTGGTTCTATCTCTGATTTATCATAATGCTTAATAGATTCCTTTATCACGCTGACACCTCATTGCACTCTGAGGCACTCGCTAACACGAGAGAGAGCCATACCTTTGACCGCAACTCGGGATCGTCTTCAAACTCTTCAACACTCGGGATACAGGGCCAGATTGCAAATTGTCCGAGCACTTCCTTTTGGAATTCTTCGTAGGATCGGAAATTATCAACACTCATCAAGATATCGACGTCCCGGCATTGACCGATCCATTCACTATGAAATCGGTTGCCGTATATCCTGGCACGAATCACAACCCGGCCAGAACCTGACGTGTCAACTAGGAAATCAGTAATAGCGACCTCTCTGATAATTGCTTGCTTCAATTCGGGATTAACGCTATTGGTATTATTTGTGTTAGTTTTATTCATTGATTACACCTCATACCAATTCAGGGGAAAATGAGGCGATAACAGAACGCCAGATTTGAGACCGTTTGTGTGTTCCCCTGGCCTGGTCTATTTCTGGCACGTAAGGAATGACGCCATGATCAACGGCAATCGCCTTTTGAAACTCGCTATAGCTGAATAGCTGGTTTCCGGTCAGAGTTGATTCATGGGAATACAAGACGCCTGGAAATGAGAGACTGACCTCAAAACGTTTAGGTTCTGCGGTAGTCAGACTGATTCCAGTAAAAGAGAATTGAGAACTTCGAAGCGGGATTGCTTTTGTGGTTTTCTGTGATATCATTAGATCATCCTATTGTCGTTGTAAAGGGATAAAGAAACAGCCTCGAGTGGTGACTCACTCGGGGCTGTCTTCGTTTTGAGAGTCCAGAAAATCGATAAAATCCTTCCCTTTAACAAACTTTCGATTCCCTACTCTCTTCATTTTTAGACCGGCTTTGCGAGCACTACGGAGTGCCCAATCTTTAAGCCCTGTCACACGCTTGAACGCTTCCAAAGAATAGAGCTTGTCCGGTTCGATCTCTCCTAGTGAGAACACATCGGCTGCCTGCTTCTGATCTGCCGCCCTGACCATGATTGAATCTCCTTAAACATGATTCCTGTGATTTACCATTGATGGGGCCATGCTTTCCAACGGCTTTCACTTGACTAGCCGCATCCCCAATGAGATTCGATTATCATGAAAAAAACCCGCCTGAAAAGACGGGTTTAGATCGATCTGACGCTCCGAACGCTAACGGACGAAAAGAGACGATATACGGACGAAAAGTTTAAAAATAATTAACTTGATCACATCATACTGTCCCAGTTATGCTCGCCAATCTCCCTGTTTAATATTTTTATTACCTCATCATAGTCGTATGTCGCCTCTCCGCTTCCTTTGTTTCTACCCCCTGTGGTTGGATCTGGAAAATCATTATGTTTTTTCTTTAGATCGGAAACATATTGTTTCCCGTATGGCCTCTCTCTCTGCTTGGCTTTTGCAGCTAAACGGCAGATGCCAGACCTAGTAATTGTCTTTTTCTTGTTGATGCTTTCATACCGATCACAGACAAGCAGTAATTCACGGTTTATTCTGCAAGATATCCTCTGTGCGTCAAATATCTCAACACGATATGTTGATGAAGCATCTTTAATTTTAATAATATTCTTTTTAATTTCATCTAAGTCAGGGTTGTCCTCACCACTCTTAAAACACCAGCTTTCAACTGCTTCGAAAACCAGACTCAGATATAAATAAACAGCCTCATGAGCAGTCACGCCGATACAAGGGCTATAAACCAATTCTTCAGCACCATTGATAGCTAAACTGGGAAACTCAGCAATGTTTGAGGAGCCACCTTCACATGTGACAATAAGATCTCGATATTCTAACTGGCAGTCATTGTGTCCTTGATAACCATCTGTAAGACGATAGTAATAAGCAGCATCAAAGCCATGTTCTTTCTGCATATTGTGGTACTTCAATAAAACTGGGTCATCCCCTGAATCCAATTCTGACTGGGATCGAACGAGTGGGTTTACCCCATATTCCTCGGCATGTTGTTGCTGAAGTAACATTTGATAGGCAAAATACGAACATTCTTCAAAATCAGAAAGTGGGAACCCTGATGGCAGGTCAAACATGTTTTCTTCCTTTAAACACCTAAACACCGGGCTGGCTGTCAGAGTTGTGACGGAAGAATGTACCACACCAGAGACAGCCTAAGCAGGGAGCTACCCCGCACCCGGTAAAGTGAAATTATTGTATATTCTGAATGCTAAGTGTTTCACACGCATCAAAAGGTGTTTGAATTACTACGTCTGAAAGAACTTGAATTGCTTGACTATCTGTAAATTCAGTTGTGATGTGAT
Organism: Emcibacter sp.; assembly: GCA_021774875.1. GTDB lineage: Bacteria > Pseudomonadota > Alphaproteobacteria > Sphingomonadales > Emcibacteraceae > Paremcibacter. The sequence goes on along the minus strand of JAJFIP010000138.1, from coordinate 15,105 downwards.
AGGAAATTTTAAATTCTTTTTCGTTCTTTCCTTTTCTCTTTTCCAACTCTGCGTTTTCCTGGATGATCATCAAAAATATGACCAGCAGATCAGTAAAAGGGATCTCTTGCAGGTTATCCTCACTTATACCTACCGCAAAATATTTCTTTCGTAATTCATCCAGCGTACACCCTTCAACAGAATCAGTCGCTCGAACAATATAGAAAAAACTATTTGTTTTTTGCCAGTTGTCCATGATTGAACGCTGAATCTCAGTGCAACGATCTATTCGCTTTTGGTTGAATACTTCAGAATCTTTACCCATTGAAAATTGCCCCTTAATTGGTTATACAATCAGGATGAAAAGGCTCATGGCTCGGTTGGTGGTTCAGAATCTCAAATGTAACTACTACGTAAACTACCACGTAATCACGCCTCCACACGACCACCAAAGGGTATCCTAACATAATTCACAGACTGAAACAAATTTGTTAAAACACTTAGCATCCTGTGACTATCCCGTGAGTGCATTTTGATTAAAAGTTATGGCGTGGACTTTTAATCCGTAGGTCCAGGGTTCGAGCCCCTGCGCCCTCACTTTATCCTATAAGGACTTACAGCGATTTGATATAATTGAAACCAATCGCTGGTACAGGATTCGGTACAGAATAATTCAAAGAAAAACCCCCGTGCGGCAACACAGGGGCAGCAAACCTTTCAGCTTGCTTGAGTGTTTCCTTTACTCTTGCGTCGAAGTCTCAACTACGAAGCACAATTTAAAAAATGGCAACGCTCCGGTGATAGTTCTAAAGAGCCACGCAAATTCAAATTCGTGAAAGGCTTTCATCGCGGACAGGAACTTTATGGCATACCACAATTCCACGAACTGGCGACACTGGAACAAATCCAGCAAACTGGCATCATCCTCGTCGAAGGACCGAACGATGTGATCAATCTTCACACCCTCGGCATTCCCGCATTGGCAGTCTACAGCAACACGATCACCGAAACCCAAGCTGACAAGTTAACAACTCTGACAAACGAAATTCCCGGCGGGCATGTCTCAGTGATGTTTGATCTCGATCAAGAGGGTGAAAACGGTGCAAAACAAACCCTGTTAGAGTTGGCAAAGCAGTGCTGTGTGCGTTTAGGATGGATAACAGAATTTGCAGAGGGAAAATTCAAAGGAAGACAACCGGAATCCGTGACATCCGAAGATTGGGATACGACGATTCTTCCGGCCCTAATCCATGGATCGTAAACACCCACTCGCACGGCAATCCCGTATTTTTTTCGTTGATGTCAATTCAATACAAGGTGTAAGAAACTTACTTATGCTACGAAAAGATGTTACGCGAAGAAATTTGCAAAAATCAACCTTAAAACTGGCGTCCCAAGCGTTCTTAAAACTCATACCTTTTCGCGGAATCAGGCATGATGGAAAGAGGTTGGCCAGGAAGCTTGACCTCATCTCCCGCTCAAAGGAACGTGGTATCATCCGCAGAGATGTCGCCGACCCAGACACCCAGCAAAGGCGATCGCCAATGCAAACGTTGACATCATTGTCGATCCAGGTGTAAGCATCGCCGTCGTGAAGCGCGTCATCATTTTCCTTTGTCCTGCTTACTTCCACGAATTGGTAACCGTTCAACGGGCTGGAGTTTCACGACGTGTTCATGAAAGTGATGTTCTTCTGGCGGGTCTTCTGTGGCATCGATTCGCCGCGTCATATTGAATCGCAGGTGGGCTTCCATCTCGACGCGAGACGTTCTGTAACATTCGCCCAAAGACGAATTCGGGCGACGAGGTAGTTACTATCAGAATTGATGCGGGACCGCAGGTCAGTTGGTGTTACTTTTCGTTAAGCCTCAACTCATCACATCAGATAAGTCTCGAGTGACAAGCGACTAAACTTAATTTCACAGTTTGTCGCTTGTGTGCCCACGGTTATACGGTAATGTGGTCATACCAGATGCGTCGCTTTCCGTGTTCAGCAGATCATTTTCAGGAGCGATATTTTATCCGACCAGCAATCTCTCAAGGAACTGGCGACCATTTGCATACGGCAATAATCATTCAGCGGGTCCCGGATGTTCGGATTCACATCGAAACGCGGGAAATAAGAGGTCAGGAATGTCTCCTCCGCGCCTAAGTTATGTATGGGATGGTGACTGTATGGTAGAAAGTTATATGTTAGACGTACCCACGCCGGACGACGTAAATACGGAATTCACCGGCAGTTTCGGAAATTCGCAGCATGCAGAATTCGTTCGTTTGATGGTCGAACATCAACAATGTGTACGTACATATGTATTGTCCCTTGTGCCGCATTGGGCGGACGCCGAGGAAATTGTTCAAGAGACGTTTGTAAGGATTTGGGAGCAGCATGGGCAATGGGATCCGAATCGGAGTTTCCGAGCTTGGGCCTGCACGATTGCCTACTATCAGGTGCTGACGTTCCGAAAACATACGCGGCGGCGGCGAGATGTTCAATTGAGCCAATCTTTCGTTGAAGCGGTCGTAGCGGAACTTGAATCGACGAGCGAAACGGTCCGTCAACGGCGTGAGGCATTGTCTGAATGTCTCGGCAAGCTGAATTCCGCCGAACAGCAGTTGTTGGAGCTTGTGTATCATAGCGGGCAAGCGGCCCAGGACGTTGCCCAGGCGTTAAGTTATACTGTTGATGTAGTGTATAAGCGGTTGTCCCGGGTTCGTAAATCCCTGCACAATTGTATTAATCGCAGAATTCGTGACGGAAACGCCAATGACGAAAACGCCTGATATCGATAACGGCCTGTTTGACGAAATCCACGAGCTCATCCATGTGCAGTTGGAAGGTCGAGCGACTGAAAAGCAACGGCATCGCCTGGAGACTCTTGTCTGCGAGGACTCGGCTGCGCGCGTGATGTACGTGGAATATATCCGGGATTCCGTCAACCTGCACTCGACGGTGGCGGTGGATGGTGGTCAGCGGATTGACAATTGCTCTGACTTGCTTGATCTTGTGAAAACCGCAGAGCGAACGAACAGCCAGATACCACCGGAGGCAGGTTCTCAAATACCGCCATTTCGTACAAGTCATCGCAGTTGGCTGGCTGTGGCGGGAGCGGTTGTCTTACTAGCTGTTGGGTCCTGGGGCGTTTTCGAATGGAGCAGTAATGCTACTGATCCGGTTGCCGTTGCACGGGTGCGTCAGACGATCTATGCCTCCTGGAGTCGAGACGGCGATGACTTCGTGGCGAAACCGGGCGACACACTGCTCAGCGGACGATATGTACTGGACGCGGGTCTGGCTCGAATCGTTTTTCCGTGGGGAACGGAAGTTACGCTTGAAGCTCCGGCTGAAATCGACTTGCGCGCCGATGGATCCCGAATGCTGGTGAACGGTCAGTTGATAGCGAAGGTCGCGCCCGAAGACAAGGGTTTCACGATTGACACTCCAGCTGTCAGGGTGATTGATCTGGGAACCGAATTCGGTGTTTTAGTGGCAGGTGACGGAGAAAGTGAAGTCCACGTTTTCCACGGCGAAGTCGAAACTCGACAAGCAGCGATCGATGGTGACACACCTGGTAACTCCCTGAGACTAACAGCGCGGCAAGCCACAAGTTTTCGCGTACAGGATCGTGTGACGCAGGATGTGGTCTTTAATCCAAATCGTTTCTCACGAGCGTGGCAGGCGGCCAGTCAAATCACTGCGACGGATGGTGCCGTTCATTTTATGCACCCTGCTCCGTCCAGCGTTGTTGAAGCACAGACAGAAGCGAACGATGTGATGTTGGTGTTTCTGGAACGTGAGAGGGTTTCGCTGTCTGATGTGACCGCAGTGACGATCACTCAGCCGGGCCTGTACACGACATTCGTGGACCGGGCGGCGTGGCTTCCGGCCGGTGTGGAAGTGGACAGCTATCTGGTACACTTCGATCCGGTGGGGTCCGACAAGCTGCAGTCATCGGTCACGGCCCAGGGGTCGGTCGTGTTCAACCGCCCCGTGCTTGCGGTCATTACTCGCGGAGACCAGTTGGCTCTCAGTGATGCTGACTGCGCGGGTTCCAATACGCAGTATCTGGCTCCGCAGAAAAAATATATGGACTTCTATCCTCGTGGTTTACAGGGATTGGTAGATTCGCTTGCTCCGTACGGACCAGCAGGGGCAAACGACTGGATCCGATTGAGCCAGGACCGCCGGACTCTTTCGATAAAATGCACGGCTGGAGGCGAAACCGATCAGATACGAGTGCTGGTGTCAGCGCAGGGTGAAGCCAACGCTCCGCCGAAGCTTGAGGCCCCCTCGCTCGCGCCGTCTCGGCCATTTCACGGTCAACCATTTTCCATTGGTCAAACGATTGAGGCGGAAGACTTTGATCAGGGCGGACCTGGCGTTGGCTACTATGACTCGACGCCCAACATGCTGGCAGTCTACTACCGCCCAGGCGAAAGTGTGGAGTTGGTGAGGACAGAGAAGGACGAAACTGTCACGACGCATGTCGGTCGAGCACGCACCGGAGAATGGCTGGCCTATTCGCTGGACGTCCCGGATACCGGAACGTACGTCGTTGATGTGCACGTCGCATCGAGCTATGGGGGCGGTGGATTTCGCATCGAATTCGGTGAGTCGAGCAAAGCGACGAAAGTTGTCATTCCGCAGACTGAGGGCCGAAACAAATTCCAAACCGTCACGTCGACACCGGTAGTCCTTCCTGCGGGCCAGCATGTCATGCGCGTCATTATGGAGGCCCATCATTCCGGCGACTGGGTTGGAAACATTGATTGGCTTCGGATCCGCCCCGTGGTGGTGTCGCCGAAGTAGGCTCGAAGATCGGCCAGCAATGATTGCTACAGTCAACGAAGGCGGCAACTTCTGGAAACTTGTTCCGAATTTGTGAATTTTCCGGAAAATCCTGTCAGCATCCTGCAATGTAGCCTAATTAGAGTAGCAACGTTGCCAGTGGTTCATGGACACGCGTCCGCTCTTGAGAGCAGGTCTAAGCCGGTGTGGTGAACTGCACTGTCCCTTATCTTTGTTTCTTGGTGATATTTTTGGAGAAGTTATTATGACGACACGACGAATACATCGCAGGGCATTCACGCTCATTGAACTCTTGGTGGTGATTGCGATCATTGCCATTTTGATCGCGCTGCTACTTCCGGCGGTGCAACAGGCCCGCGAGGCGGCAAGGCGGACACAATGCAAGAATAATCTGAAGCAAATGGGGCTTGCTCTGCACAATTATCATGATGTGTTTTCAGTGTTTCCGCCAGCGCATACTCATGCCCAGGGGTTTGAAGCCTCAGTGCCATCAAGTCGGGCCAGTTGGGGTTGGGCTGCGTACATTTTGCCGCAAATTGACCAAGCTCCGCTGTTTAATGCACTGGGAGTTTCGACGCGCGATCTGCATAATCTGTTGACCGTAGCAGCGGACCGACCATTGGTACAGACTGTGTTGCTTGCCTATCGCTGCCCGTCTGATGTGGGGCCGGCACTGAATTCGAATTTTCCGTTCGACACTGACCCTTTATATGCGGGTACGAAACCTGGAACGTCAAACTACCTTGCGAATACGGGGATCCGCCATCTCGGGTCAGATCAGGTAATCACAGGCTTAGCCGCGCGGGGACCGATACATGCGAATAGTAGAACAAAAATCCGAGACATTACCGACGGAATGTCAAATACGTTCCTTGTTGGTGAGCGTGTTTGGGAGGACAAGGCTGCAGCGTGGGTCGGAATACGAGAATTCAATGGCCGATGGAACAACGGTCATGATGGGTCTATGGTGGCCGCGTTCGCGCGTGGGTCAAAGATGAATCTTGGCATTCTGCCGGTCGCGTCGGTCGGTTTTAGTAGTCGGCACGAAGGGGGAGGCCAGTTTCTGATGTGTGATGGTGCGGTTCGGTTTGTTAGCGAGAATATCAACTTCTCCGACGCCAACACGTTCAGTCCTACGCCGGCAATCACCAGTAACATGGGTATCTATCAGAGACTCGGCCGTATGGATGATGGTTTGATTATCGGTGAATTCTAGTTGCCTCTTGGTCAGGTCTGGAATGACACGTTGGGAGAGGTGTTCTACAGGTACGTTGGCCTGCTCGCTGAGGTTTTCTCATCTGTCAATTCAGTTCGGACGCGACACGAGTCTTGATGTGGGGTTAAGCAAAACTTGGTTTTTGATCCAGTACCAGCACGCAGGCGAGTCTCGGAAAGCCTCGCCTGGATGAAGCCGGTAGTTTTCATTCATTGGTGGCCTCGCGCTGACATTCTTAAAACAATAAATATATTGAAGGAGTACATTGGTGAAGTTTTTATTAAGCATTTTGCTGTTCCTGATGGTCGTGGTTACAGGCGGCTGCGGGTCTGACGGCCCTGAACTTGCGCACGTGGAAGGGATTGTCACGCTTAACGGAAATCCCTTGCCCGATCATCTGGTAGAATTTAATCCGCAGGCGGAGGGTGGTACGGTGTCCATGTCGACGACTGACAGTGAAGGGCATTACTCGCTGCAATTCACTCGGGACAAACCTGGTGCGACGCCCGGCCATCATATGGTGAGGATTCTCAACTCGAGTGCTGGTCCATCGAAAGTGATTCCCAGTCACTATGCTAGTTTTGACTCACCGCTCGCAGTGACCGTTGAGCGTGGGCCGAACACGGTTAATCTGGAACTGACTTCAAACTGAGTGGGAGTGAATCGTGGAAGATGGAATTAACCGTCGAGAGTTCCTGGGGGGATCAGCGTATTGCGCTGGTGCCATAGCGCTTGGTGCTGAAACGGGATGCGAAGCGACCGACAAAACTGTGTCTCGAAAGGTTCGCATCGCCGTTATGGGTGTCAACGACCGAGGACGGCAATTGACGTCACTACTGACTCGCTTTCCTCAGGCGGAGATTGCCTATATTTGTGATCCTGATGAGGCGGTGGTTGGAGCCGCTGTTGGGATTGTGACGGCCAGCGGTCGGCCAGCGCCGCAGGTGGCGACCGATTTTCGCAGGGCTCTGGATGATCCTAAAGTCGATGCCTTAGTGTGTGCCGCTCCCGATCATTGGCATGCGCTGGCGACGATTTTGGCCTGCCAGGCGGGCAAAGATGTTTACGTCGAAAAACCCGCATCGCTGTACCTTAACGAAGGACGGCTGATGGTTGAAGCGGCTCGCAAGCATAATCGCATCGTTCAAGTCGGTACACAACGTCGTAGCGGAGCCGATTTTCAGTCAGCCGTTGAAATCGTCCAGTCCGGAAACCTGGGCAAAGTCGGTATGGCTCGCGCCTGGGCCAACAAGGTTCGACCGAGTATCGGACGTGAAATTGTTCGGCAGCCTCCGTCCAAACTCGATTTCGACTTGTGGTGCGGACCGGCTGCTAATAAGGGATACAAGTCCAATTTGGTCCACTACAACTGGCATTGGCGCTGGGACTACGGCACCGGTGAATGCGGCAATCTGGGCGTTCATTCCATGGATGTCGCCCGTTGGGCGTTGAGGGTCGAGTATCCTCGTGTTGTGTGCTGTGGCGGTGGCGGATACGGTTTCAACGATGACAAAGAAACGCCCGACACGCAATTTGCCACCTTCGATTTTGACGACGTGATGATTCAGTGGGAGCACCGCATGTGGTCGCACCGCGGCGTGGAAGACAACAAGCCGTGGGGCGTGGCGTTCTATGGGACCGAGGGAACACTGTTTGCGTTTAGCTCTGGCTGGAAAATGTATCGCAAGGAGAAACTGGTGGACTCTCACGCCGGAGACGATTGCCAGACTGCCCATATGGCAAATTTTCTCGACTGTGTCATCACACGTCAGTTGCCCAACGCAGACATCGAGATCGGTCACCGCAGCGCTGCGCTGGCCCACCTTGCGAATCTTGCGTGGCGGACACGCTCCACGATTCAGTTTGACGCAAAAACCGAGACGATTGTCGATAATGAAGCCGCCAGTCAGTTGGCTGTGGCAACGTACCGTCCAGGTTTTGAACTCCCGTAACATAGAAGAAGGATATCTGAAGTGAACAACTCAATTTCTGTCGATCAGTGTCGTCAAGCAATGAAACCAATGATCATTTTCTTTACCATCAGCGTGTACTGCGGGCTGATGTGTTCCCCGTTGACGGCGCAGGGCGAAGAGCCCACTGTTGTGTTTACGGATGATTTTTGTGACGTCGACAAGACTGGAATGCCGAAGGGGTGGTCGTTCTGGATCCCGAACGCGAAGATGGAACTGGCCGTTCAAGCCAATGCAGACAGCATTGGCGGTCGCAAGGCGTTCCGCGTGACGGGTAACGGAAATCAACACGCGAAAGGAACTTTGAGGCATTCGGTGACAGACCTGGAAACCGGGCAATACTACAAGTTCGAGGTCGTCTTTGCCGTTGATGGAATCGTTAACATCCACGACACGGTGAAACCAGTCGTCCGGCTCCGCGGAAAGTCGTTTCAGCATCTGATCCCGCGCAGCGTCGATGGAGCGGTCGTTCGGGCAGACCTAGTCATGCTCATTCCTGAAAACGTAGACGGTCAAGTGACTCTGGAACTGTTCGCAGGGTGGATTCCTCGCGGCCAGGTGGACTGGCTGAAAGTGACCGTTTCTCACCTTCCCGGCTACGCTCCGGAGACGAACCCGGTCAAGGTCGCGGTAATCGACAGCAAGCCCCCCTTAAACAGCACGTTGCTAGAGAACGCCGATTTTTACGTACTGGAAATCGAAAAAGCCGTTCAGAAATTCCAGCCGGACGTCATCGCGTTAGGTGAACACTTTTCAATGAGCAACGTCGCGGAACCTCGTGCTGTGCCCATGGATTCCGAATACATAACGCGTCTGAAACAGGCAGCCAGGAAACATCACGTGAATCTGATTGGCAGCGTTCTTGAGGACGACGATGGTATCCACTTTAACACAGCAGTTCTAATCGATCGAAGTGGAAAACTGCTTGGCAAATATCGAAAATCCCACATCACCACTGGCGAGGCACTGCTCACCGAAACGTCCCGCGGAGATGAATTGAAAGTCTTCGACACCGACTTTGGCAAAGTTGGCATGCTGGTGTGTTGGGACTACCATTTCCCGGAGGCGGTGCGGACTATGATAATGAAAGGTGCAGAAATCATCTTCGTTCCGTTGGCTGGCGACGCCCGCCATAGCGAAAACGGCATCAGTATGGGAATTGAATACTCAGGAAAGGCGATCGCTCTGGACAATCGAGTTCCGATCGTTTTCGCAGTGACAAATGGTGGGACGAAATGCTCGTCCGTCGTGATCAATCAACAGGCAAAGGTCATCGCCCGATCCAACTCTGACGAACACATTATCGCGGGCATCGTCGACACAAAGGAGCGAGTCTATCAATGGACAGGGGCCGATTTCCGTTCCGTCTACCGCGTCGATCGCAGACCGGAGCTATATACGCCATTGGTCAATCCGTCTCTTGATTCCGTGTTGACGAGTCCCTGAGATGCATGAGTTCGCCGGTCGGTTGGCCTGCTGCTAGACCGCTCGCGGTTGAGGATTGTACATTATTAAGTTTCCAAACGAATCAGAAATCAATAATTGGGGAATGTTGCGATGATTTTTTTTGAGTTGCTCTGCAGTCGAGTGTGGACGCGTTCTCTGCTAGCAGTTATCACCTTTACTTGCAGTTTCGCTACGGAGCTTTCGGCTGCGGACACGAACGCTGATCGCATCAAACCGTATAAGGCGAATCCTCGTTACTGGCAGTACCGTGGCAAGCCGGTCCTGTTGTTGGGAGGGAGTAAAGACGACAACCTGTTTCAGCGGCCTGATCTGAAGGAACATCTGGACGAGATCCAGGCTGCGGGTGGTAACTACATTCGCAACACGATGAGCGACCGCCACGCCACCCGAAAGACACTGGACGCCAGAGCTGAAGGTGAGATCGGTTTCGAGGTCTATCCATTCAAGATGATGCCCAACGGCAAATACGATCTGAATCAATGGAACGAGGAATACTGGAAGCGATTTCGTAATCTGTTGAAGTGGACCAGCGAACGCGACATCATCATTCAGATCGAAGTTTGGGATCGCTTCGACTACACGGACTTCCACGACTTCGACGCTTGGCTCGCACAGCCTTACAACCCTGCCAACAACACGAACTACACCTTAGAGCAATCGGGATTGGCTCCGGAATACCGCAAACAACATCCCTCACGCGACCAACAGCCGTTCTTTCATACCATTCCGGGAACGGATCAGTATCGCCAGCAATACGATATCATCCGCAACTACCAGGAACGGTTTGTCGACAAGCTGCTCTCCTACAGCCTGCCCTATCGCAACGTGCTCTATTGCATGAACAACGAAACGTCCACACCGGCGAAGTGGGGCCAGTATTGGATCGATTTCATTCAGCAACGAGCCAAAAAAGCTGGCGTCGATGTCTACACAACCGACATGTTTGACGATGGACACCAACCGGAATCCTCGAAGCAGATTCGCATCGAACTCGACACGGCGGAGACGTACAACTTTATCGACATCTCGCAGGTCAATAGCCGTCACTTCAACGAGGATCATTGGGAGAAACTGATGTGGTATAATCGGGAAATCAAACAGCATCCACGACCTCTCAACAACACCAAAATTTACGGAAGTGGTGGCAGCTCGTACGGCTCTGGCACACCTGAGGATGGCATCGAACGGTTCTGGCGTAATATCATGGCAGGGTGTGCGTCGGCACGGTTTCATCGTGATGGCGCCGGGAACGGCTTGAAACCGATCGCCAAAGCCAGCATTGCTGCCGCTCGTCACGTCGAATCAATGGTGAACTGGTGGGACATTCGCCCTCAGAACAACTTACTACAGGATCGCGAAAGTGACGAAGCGTACCTCGCTTGTCAGCCGGGCGCGTCGTACGTCCTGTACTTTACAGACGGTGGAAGCGTTGGCCTCGACGTGAAGGCACACCCATTGGATGCCACGTTGCAGTGGATCAATATCGCGACCGGAAAACAAGGACCAACTCAAAAGATGACCGGCGGCAAAATCCTGCCGATCTCTGCTCCAGGCAATGGCTCCTGGGTAGCTGTGATGATATCGTCCGAATGAATTTTAACTACACCTACTGATTCCATTTCACAGCTTGCAAAGGAATATGATGACTCTGAATTTTCGACCACTGAGATCCAACACGTTTACGATGATGCTGGGGGGATGTCTCAGCGCGCTGGTGTTCACAACGATGAGCCGTGTTACTGAGGCTGATAATCGACCGAACGTCGTGTTCATCCTCGCCGATGACCTGGGTTACGGCGACCTTGGTTGTTATGGACGCGAGGATATCCAAACACCCAACATCGACCAACTCGCCCGCGACGGAGTCCGGTTCACTGCGCACTATGCCAACGGTGCCGAATGCACACCGACGCGCGCCGCGTTTCTGACTGGTCGCTACCAACAGCGGATTGGTGGGCTCGAATGCGCGATCGGAACCGGCAACATTGGTCGCTACGACGATGCTGAGCGTTTACGGAAGACAAACGACCTTGGGTTGCCGACGGAAGAACAAACCATCTCGCGGCTTTTGAAAGAGAGCGGGTACTCGACGGCGATCACGGGAAAGTGGCATCTCGGATACGAACCAAAATTCGCTCCGCATCTGCACGGTTTTGATCACACGTTCTATTGCATAGGGGGCGGGATGGATTACTTCCACTACCTTGACACCGTGGGCGGCTACAATCTTTTCCGAGACGGGAACCCGATTAGTGCCGAAGGTTACTTCACTGATTTGATGACAGACGAGGCGATCAAGTTCATTGACGAGAGGATGACGGAGAAGCCGTTCTTCCTCTACGTGCCATACACCTGTCCGCATTCGCCGTTTCAAGGACCGGGTGATGCAATGTGCGATCCGTTGAAGCTAGACTCGCCGCTTTGGAATCAAGGAAAAGCTCCGCCGGATGTCTATATCGCGATGATCGAACACATGGATCGCCGCATCGGTCATCTGATACAGAAGCTTAAGCAACAGAAGATCGAAAAGAACACCGTCGTGATCTTTGCCAGCGACAACGGCGGAACTCTCAGCGCACGGAACGCGCCCTTTTCCAACATCAAAGGCACTACTTACGAAGGTGGCATCCGAGTGCCCGCCATCATCCGCTGGACTGGCGTGATTCCGTCAGGCGTCGAATGCCACCAACCCTGTCTGACATTCGACTTGACGGCCTCCATTGCAAACATCGCTGGCATCATACCCGCGAAGGAAAAACCCTTCGATGGCATCGACATCATCCGCCAGATCGCCGATGCAAAGCCTGACATCGAACGAACCTTGTACTGGCGGAAGCCGCGCGGCAAACAAACCTGGATGGGCGTACGACAAGGGACGATGAAATTCGTCGCGGTCCAACAAGCTGACGAATACCATGAATATTTGTACGACTTAAACAGTGATCCAGGTGAAGCGACCGACCTAAAGGATAAACGTCCCGAAGAGCTCGCCCAACTCAGAAGAAAGTTTCGACAGTGGGAACAACACGTGCGCCGTAACCGCCGAGGCCAGCCACAGTGAAATTAACTGAAACTACAACCACTTCGGAACTGTTGGTGGAAATCGCGGGATGTCGCCGATGGAAGCGGTTCAGGCAGGCACCATGAGCAACGCTCGTTTCTTCTCTGCGGAAGATTGACTCGGCAGCATCGGGCCTGACAAAGCTGTCGATCTGGTACTCGTCAGCGGCGATCTGTCCCGCGACATCAAGGCGATGTACAATATCAAACACGTGATGCTGGCCTGCGCATGGATCGGTGACGAGCCAGAATGATTGCGCCAAAGGTCTCTCAGATAAAAAACAATGAAGCAACTCCTAGTTTATTCCGACTCATAACTTGGAGAATCATCCCTTCCACTCGCAAGTGGTTACCTTTCCATGATCGCTGGCCGGGCGTCATGGAAAACGTGTTGAATGCAGGCACGCTATCGGTGAGGGTGATTGAAATGCACTCCCCTTTGGGGTTGGTTGTTTTGATGCTCGGCACGAACGATTTTCAGTCCATGCATCCCCACAATGCGTGGCATTCCTCCCAAGGGATCAAAACGCTGATCACTTCCATACGACGAGCGCCTATATAACCCGAAATGCCTCGCCCTTCAATTCTGTTGATTGCGCCCCCACCAATACAAACGCCCAAGGGACTAATTGCCCCGAAGTTTCAGGGCGGGAAACAAAAATGTGTGGGCGTTGCCCAGCAGTATAGTCTCGTAGCAGAAGAAATGAGTTGCTTGTTCTTTGATGTAGGCTCGATTGTCTCCTCCAGCGACGTTGATGGAATTCACCTTGATAAGAATGAACATTCTTTGCTGGGCATCGCGATCCAGAGAAAGTTAGAGAGTCCATTGTCTAGCAAAAATTTTCCCGATGGAGACGATATGACCACATACCAAGAACACTACGATCAACACTTAAGCCCCGTCTACACCTGGATGCTCGGTGACTTCTACACAGCCTGTCTGGCTGCTGAAAAAGAACTGAGAGTAGTAGGCCTGATTCCTAATGAGGGCGATTTAGTTGTGGACGTGACAAAATGAGGAATTTGCTCTGAGAAAGTCTCAAGCAGTTGGAGCAATGTCAAGCGAAGGAGCCTTTGTGTTCTGATAAAGTAGTGGCTACTACATCTCAAACGAATGCTAAGGAGAATTTGAATGACCATCGAATTTTTTGGGAACCGTCCCAAATTGCCGTACGTTTTGCGACACGTCCGAAGAATGGACCCATTTCGCTGACTCCACACGTGCCGAGCAAACTCATCACTTTTTGCGGAATCAGATCTGATGAGACGATTCTTGTCTGGACGGGCTTCAGCACGTACGATTTAATCAACATTTTCTAGGACTGATGCGGGCGTTGTTCCCGTGTAGTCTTCAACCGTGCCCCAACATTCTATATATTTTCCTTCAAATCACATTGGTGACAACAGGTTTCGGTGTATCTTGATCAATAGAGGAAGGCGAAGCATTTCGATTGGAGAAGCCCTTTGCCTAGTACTAGCAAACTGGTAAATCGTCGTCAGGAATTCAGTAGATCGGTAAAACCGTAGCGGTCGTACGTAAACACCAAATCCAATACCAATCTCTGAGATGCCCTGGCTAGAAGGGAAAGTTGTCTTCACGACAATGGGAAAGGACGTTAAACTGGAATCAGGCCAGTTATTCTATCTCATTGCAAATGAGCCACATTCGCTTCGAGCGGTCGAAGATTCATCGTTCTTACTGGCAGTGGTACTACCGAAGAAATGACAGTCTGGGTGAGCGGGGAGTACATTGATGAGTACGATACGGAGCAGGATAAGGCGCTGGTCGGTGCGAATTTTTAAATTTGCTTTGGTCGTAGTAGTAATTGTCGGTCTCATCTACTGGATGAGATTTGCTCCCGTTTCTGTAATTGAACATCGGCTCGAACGAGGTCCCATCGCTGCAGAAGTGCTGGGAACTGGCACATTGGAGGCCCGTGTTTCGGCAACGATCAGCCCCAAGATTTCTGGCAGGATTGACGAAGTGCTCGTCGACCAGGGCGATCGGGTTTCAGAGGGTGACTTGCTGGTTCGACTCGACGATGAGGAACTTCAACAACAAGTCGCCATCGCACAAGCGAACGTCGACGCAAACGTAGCGGCAATTGTGCGACTCAAGACGGACAAGAACCGGGCAGCCGCCGTTTTCGAACAGGCACAGAAGAGCCATCGACGCACGGTTGTGTTATCTGAACGGAATGCGACGACGCAAGAGGATGTTGACAAGGCAATCGAAACGCTGGCGTTGGCGGTTGCCGGTGTCTCTCGAGCTGAAGCCGCCATTATGGAGGGACAAAAAGAACTGGTTGCTGCCGAGAAGACTTTGGAATACCACCGTGCGAGGCTCCAAGATACCGAGATCAAGGCTCCCTTTGCAGGCATGATTGTAAAGCGGGTTCGTGAACCTGGTGACGTTGTGGTTCCCGGCAGTTCCATCCTAACACTGATTTCGACCGACGAGTTATGGGTCAGTGCGTGGGTGGACGAGACCGAAATGGCGAATATCCAGCCAGAACTAACGGCACGCGTTTTATTTCGGTCTCAGCCAAGCGATTCGTATCCGGGCAAGGTGGTGCGTTTGGGCCGGGAAGCCGATCGTGAGACTC
>JAJFIP010000137.1 GCA_021774875.1 Emcibacter sp. | reverse complement strand
AGGCTGAGGGATGGTGTGAACACACCAAACATTTTGGCAAGAGACATGTTGCGCCGGATATGTTCCCGGTTGATTTCCTCGAATCGGCTTTTTTCATGGGCTTCCCGGACGAATGCATGCAGGACTCGGATCCCCGCGAGGTTTTCCTGCACCCGGTCCGTGATTCGCGATAAATTCTCCTGAATAGCTCGGTGGCGCACACTGATAATTTTTATAAATCCAAAAAACAAGATGGAAACCACGGGCAGCGGCAACAGACAATACAGAGTCAATTGGGGATTCAACGACAACATCAGGGTAATACTGGAAACAATCACCACCACCGCGTCGATAAGGACCAACAGCCCGAGCCCCAGAAATTCTTTCACCGCACGTAAATCATTTGTGGCGCGGGAAATCAAATCTCCCATTTTTTTCGATTGGAAATAGGTACGATCCAGCGTCAGGAAATGTGAGAACAACTTGTTTTGAATGTCGACTTCCATCCGGCGGGATGGACCGAATAGATATTGACGCCAGCTATACCGCCCCACACCAAGTAGCAGTGCTGTGATCATCAATCCTCCAGCGTAGGTCGGCAGATTTGCTGCTGAAGGGTTTACCGAAAGAGCGTCGATAAACGTTTTAATCCACCACGGAATGACCATAGTCAAAACATCGGTGACCACCAGGGCTAGAATCCCGATTGTGACTTCTTTTTTATAGGCACCGAGAAATGGCAGGAACGGTTTTAATCGCGAAGGAATCATCTATATATGGAATGAAAGAAAAACTGGGAGTTTTTCACTATTTTGGAGGATTGTGAACAGAAGAGTTGCCTGATTTTGGACGAAGCATTTTCAATAGATACCCTGCAGCGTAGGCACGGATCACAACCGCCGAATCATCCAGCATCTGCAATAAAAGCGACAGCATCTTAGGGCTTCCTATTTTCCCAACCGCCCTCACCGCCGCCGTCCTTACTCTTGAATTTGGATCGTTGAGCCCATACACCAGCAGCTGTGCGCTATCCGGCCTCTTGAGGTCCCCCAATATTCTTGCCGCGACACTGCGAACACCATAGTCGCCATGCTGTACCGCCATTTTGAACACCTCATCACATTGAGTCGACTCCAGACGGAATGCGGCCATTGCAGACACGACCTGCACCATTGGATCCTTGTCCACACAAAGAGGGGTCACACGACTTAGCGCGGCTTGCACTGGCAAGTGTCCCATCACCATGACCGCCTGCTTGCGGACTCTCGGGTTTTCGTGACCCAGCAATTTTTCCAGAACACGTAGTTGCTCAATTTCAATATGTTCATCCAAAGCCTTGAGGCTGAAGATAACGATATCATCGTCCTGCTCTTCCTCCAGTAGCCTGATAAGAGGTGAACGCTTAATGGGGATATTTATTTTCCCCAGATAGGTGATCGCTTGATATCGGCGAATCGCATCTCCCCCTTCAGCCGCTTTGAGCAAAACATCAAGCTGGTCAGCATCACCAAGCGAATACAGGGCGTAAGAACTTCCCAGCCGGACCATTGGATCGGGTGCTTCAAGTAAAGGGCGGATCGAGGACATCATGCGTCGATTTCCCAATTCAGCGATAATCTCCAGTGCCGTTGCCTGCACCCAGATATTGGAGTCGTTGAGAAGCTTGATGGCATGGCGAACCGCTTCGTCTTCGGAAACCTTGCGGAGTCCTTGAAGCGCAAACTGCCTGGTTGTGGGGAAAAAGTCGCTTGTCCCTTTTTTTAACAGAGGCAATACCTGTGGGTCCTCCGATTCGCCCGCTGCTCGCACAGCTCCACTACGAATAAAAGCCTCATCGCTGGCCAAAGCCTTTTGCAAAATGTCCAGACATTGGGAACGCAACTTTTCGAGCGAAGCTTTAAATTCAGGCTCAGCCTGTAAACTGGTAACAGTGGATAAACTCAGGGCGGCAGTCAACCCAATCAACAACAAATACTTTCTGAGTTTCATATTTCTCCCTGGATGCCTTGACCGGAATCACCGGATATCGCATTCAATTCAATCTGGCAGCGTTCGCCCTTTTCCTGATAAATTGCCGCGTCGGAGGGTTTACTGTTGTTATTATACCCGCAACTGAGAATCCGGCACTTTTCAATCAGTGTTTCCAGAACCCAGGTTTTTTCCTCAGAAGAAATTTCGGGCTCCTTCAAAATCTTTTCCATCGCATGGACGCGAAACCGGTCCATGCCCCAGTATTTACGAGATAACTGATCGCTATGTCCCCCGGTTTTAACGATCAATTTTTCCTCAATAAAGTGGACCGGATGCCGAAGGGCCAACCGCAGCCACAAATCATAATCCTCGCAGGCTGGAAGTGACTCGTCGAACACTCCAATTTCATCGAAAACCTCGCTCCTCATCATGATCGATGAAGGACTGATGATACAAAGCGGAAGACAATTTCGGAACACCTGCCCTGAATACTTGCGATGCTTGTTCATAGGGTTGACTCGAACCCCATTTCTAATCCATATTTCATCCGTGTAACTGGCAGGACATTCAGGGTGCTTCTCCATCCAGGCGACCTGCATCGCCAGCTTTTCAGGCAACCATTGATCATCTGAGTCCAGAAAGCAAATCAAGCTTCCCCGAGCCTGCTCAATACCCCGGTTGCGGGCGAAAGAAACACCTTTATTTTCATCGAGCCTGAGATGAGACCATCTTGAGCCCTCCTTTAGGAAGTCCGTCGTATCATCTGTCGAGGCATCATCAACAACGATCAACTCCCAATCTCGCAGAGTTTGCTTAAAAACCGAATCAACGGCAACTTTAATGAAATCGATCCTATTATAGGTAGGGATAATGACCGATACTTGCGGGGTCTTGAGATGTGTTTCCTGCATTCCACCAACTTCTGTAGGAGGGGTCTTTCCTGAAGGGCTGGAATCCTGTATAGTGGACAAAACCCTTGACAATCTAACGATTTTCCCATAATAGTTAGGATTTCGCGAACGTTTTTAGTGCTCCGGCACCACTTCTGGTTCAGGTTCCTGAAAATTTCGTTCCCATAGGAATAATTGATGGATTTTAAAGAAGTCAGTGCAATTTTTAAAGGCAATCTGGCCGAAGTAGAAAAATGTCTTAGAGACAACTACTTCTCCGATATCCCGCTTGTTCCGGGGGTAGGCGACTACATCATGAATGGTGGGGGCAAACGCGTCCGTCCACTGCTCCTCATGATCTGTACACGGCTTTGCGGCAGCGAAGTGAATGACAAGGTCATTCGACATGCAACCGCTATCGAATACGTTCATGCCGCTTCCCTCTTG
>JAJFIP010000136.1 GCA_021774875.1 Emcibacter sp. | reverse complement strand
TTCTTGCGATGCTTTCCGATGAGAATCGCCGTCCATTTCAACACGGCTCCGGACGCAAGGAGTTGGCCGATGCCATCGTCTCGCCCGACAATCCGCTGACTGCGCGTGTCATGGTCAATCGGATTTGGCTGCATCACTTCGGTCGTGGTCTGGTTTCAACGCCCGGTGATTTTGGTCTGCGAGCCGAACCGCCAACGTATCCGAGACTGCTCGACTGGCTGGCACGGTCATTCATGAACAATGGCTGGTCGGTGAAACATCTGCATCGATTGATTATGAACTCGGCAACCTACCGTCAGTCGAGTCATGGTGACACGCGGAAGTTTGCCATCG
The DNA here is from genome assembly GCA_021774875.1 of Emcibacter sp. Taxonomy (GTDB): domain Bacteria; phylum Pseudomonadota; class Alphaproteobacteria; order Sphingomonadales; family Emcibacteraceae; genus Paremcibacter. The sequence goes on along the minus strand of JAJFIP010000136.1, from coordinate 5,158 downwards.
ATCCGGAGAATCGGCTGTTGTGGCGCTATAACCGCCGACGGCTGGACTACGAAGCGATTCACGATTCCCTACTGGCGGTGTCGGGTAAACTGGATGCCACGCAAGGAGGCCCCGCCGTGGCAATGTTTCGTGGTGCCGAAATAGAAAAAAATGCATCGGGAAAAAGTAACCGGCCATTCAATCCTAATCGTCGCGCAATGTATGCAGTCATCCGACGCGACGAACTGCCGGCTGTCATGAAAACTTTCGATTTTGCCAGTCCCGATGAAACAACCTCGCGACGTCACATCACGACTGTGCCCACGCAAGGACTGTACCTTCTCAACAACGAATTTGTGATGAATCTTTCCGCTGCGCTAGTCTCTTCGGTGGCATCAGGTGAGACCGGAAAAGGCGAAATCGATTCGGTTGGCTGCGTTCAACAACTGTTTCAACGCTGTTTCCAACGCGCACCAACGGAACGGGAACTGGCTGCTTGCCTCAGTTTCGTTTCAGATGACTCACCCGAAACACCGCCGCCCACAAAGGCGAAAGTTTGGACGTTCGGCCATGCATCCTACGACATCAAAACAGGGAAGCACGATTTGTCGGTGGTCAGACCATTTCCCCATCAATCCGAAAAGGCAATGCAAGGTGATGTCGACTACCCGGACAAGAAGAATGGGTATAGTTGGACTCGCCTAACGGCCGGCGGTGGACATGCCGCTGGCTCCATCCGTTGCGTTGTGCGTCGCTGGACAAGTCCCACTGATGGCGTTGTTTCTTTGAGCGGAACACTCGGCCACAAAGCGAAAGAAGGCGACGGAGTTCGAGCGACGATCTACGGTCCTAAAGGCCAACTAGCGCAATGGAAGGTACACAACTCGACTCTCTCTACCGTTTTGGAGGGACTCGAAGTGTCGCGCGGTGACGTTATTGACTTTGTAGTCGATCAGATCGAAAACGGATCGTATGATGGCTTCCAATGGGCTCCTACCGTAACAAAGTCGATTGCGTCAGCAGGAGAGCCATCAGCCGCTGGTGCCGCGTCGAACCGATTGTCTCAGCTTTGGTCGTCCAAGCAAGCATTCATGAAACTCAAGTCGTTGTCTGACGGAACGAGGACCAAATTTGGCCCTTGGGAGCGACTTGCACAAACCCTTTTGATATCCAACGAATTTGTTTATGTGGAGTAAGAACAGTGCCCCATCCCTTTCAGACACGACGTGACTTTTTTCAACGCGTTGGCGCCGGCATTGGCGGACTCGCACTGGCTGATTTGCTTTCCAATGAGGCAACCGTCGAACAAGCGAACTCCGCGCAATTGCCTCGACCGCATTTTGCACCACGGGCGAAACATGTCATTCACTTATTTATGAATGGTGGGCCAAGTCAGGTCGATACGTTCGATCCCAAGCCAATGCTGGATAAATATGATGGCAAGACGCTTCCGCTACACTACAAGACCGAACGTAAGACGGGCGTGGGTTACAAGTCGCCTTTCGCGTTCAAGAAGTACGGAAACAGCGGCATTGAAGCGAGTGAGCTGTTCGCCAAAACGGCCAAGCATGTCGACGACATTTGCTTCATTCGATCAATGCATTGTTCGGTGCCGAATCATCCGCCCTCGACACTTGAGATGACCTGTGGCGACCCGATTCAATCGCGGCCCAGCATGGGAGCTTGGGTGACATATGGATTGGGCTCGGAAAATCAAAACCTGCCCGGTTTCATTTCGCTGTGCCCGACCGGCTATCCGGGACGATTCGGACCGCGATATTGGGGAGCCTCGTTCCTGCCAAGCAGCTTTCAGGGTCAGTTTATCAACACAGAACATGAAAAGGTCGAGCGACTCATCGACAATATTCGCAACGGTCGCATCACGACAAAACAGCAGCGGCAACAGCTTAATTTGCTGCGAACGTTACATGAGGAACACGCGCGCCGCGTTCAGGATGAGGGACCGCTCGAATCGCGCATCCAAGCCTTTGATCTGGCATTCCGAATGCAAACGGAGGCAACGGATGCGTTTGACGTTTCACGCGAGCCGAAGCATATCCAAGAAATGTATGGCGAAACGGTTCACGGTCGACAGTTGCTGATCACTCGAAGGTTGATCGAACGTGGTGTGCGATTTATCCAGACTTGGACCGGTCCCGGCATTCCTTGGGATCATCATGATGATATCGGTTTGCACGCTGATGTTGCGGGAAAATGGGATCAGCCAATTGCGGCATTACTGACTGATTTGAAGCAACGTGGGTTGTTCGACGACACGCTTATTCTGTGGGGTGGAGAATTCGGCCGCACACCAACCATCGAGTTGCCTGATCCGGGAGCGAATAAAGGTTTGGGAAAAGGCCGCGACCACAACAACCACGGTTTTACCGTTTGGCTTGCAGGCGGCGGAGTGAAAGGCGGACACGTTCACGGCGCGACCGACGAATTTGGTTTTAAGGCGGTTGAGAATCGTGTCAGCATCCACGACCTGCACGCCACCATTCTGCACCAACTGGGGCTCGACCATGAGAAACTCACGTACCGGTACTCCGGACGCGATTTTCGGTTGACTGACGTTGAAGGTGAAGTGCTGCATGATATACTGGCATAAGTAGACTGGTGAATTGGGCAACGGTGCCATACGCAATCGCCTGAATCCAGCGAGCACACGAACTTTACTCTCCATTTGAATACAAAAGGATTACATCACGATGATTAATACGGTGAATTTTCTGCGACTTCTCGTTGTTGGAATTTTAATCCTTGTGCCAAGTATGACATTTGCCAAAGACCATGCACCCGCTGGGTGGACCACTGCGGCGAGTCGTGACGAGATTCGACCTCAGTTTAGTTACAACAAAACAGGCGGCCCCGATGGAAACGGGACTTTTGTTATCGAACATGACGAGCGCGAAGGACTCGATGGTTATTGGAAAAAGACAGTTCCAGTTGAAGGGGGAAAGTATTATCGCTTTGAAGCGTTCCGCCGTGTAAATCGTGTTGGGTCTCCTCGTCGAAGTGCATCGGTGAGGCTTCTTTGGCAGGATTCTCAAGGTCGACTTGTTAAAAATGATCGAGAGGTCGTTGCCGGCTATCTGCACGGCTTCTCCAGTAAAGTACAAGCTGAACATCCTACCGATAAATCCACTAATGCAGAAGGATGGACTGAGGTCTCCGAAACTTATCGTGTTCCATCAGGGGCAACTCAGGCTGTGATCGAGTTGCATTTGATGTGGGCTCCTCACGGACGGATCGAGTGGAGCAATGTCTCTCTTAACAAGGTCAAACCACCCAGCAGCCGCAAAGTGCGGTTAGCTTCTGTGCATTTTCGACCTAAGAATGGAAAGACCCCGGCCGAAAATTGCCGAATGTTTCAACCCCTGATCGAGAAGGCGGCCGCGCAGAAAGCGGATCTTGTCGTGTTAGGTGAAACAGTTCCCTATGTCGGACTCAGGAAGACACCTGCGGAAGTCGCTGAAGTGGTCCCGGGACCTTCGACCGAGTACTTCGGAAGTCTTGCGAAGAAACACGACATGTACATTGTCTTTAGCCTTTATGAGCGAGCCGGTCACTTAGTCTACAACACTGCTGTGCTGCTCGGACCAAAAGGAAATATTGTTGGCAATTATCGCAAGGTGACATTACCTCGTGGGGAGATCGAACGTGGAGTGGCCCCGGGTAAGGACTATCCAGTCTTCGATACGCGTTTCGGCAAGGTCGGCATGATGATTTGCTACGATGGTTTCTTTCCGGAAGTGGCGCGTGAACTGACCAGCAATGGTGCTGAGGTCATAGCTTGGCCCGTGTGGGGCTGCAATCCGGAGTTGGCGCGCGCCCGCGCAATCGAGAATCACGTCTACGTGGTCAGCAGCACTTACGAAGATATCTCGCGCAACTGGGGGATGTCCGCTGTGATCAACCACTCCGGTAAATCGATCGCGCTGGCTAAAGAGTGGGGGACTGTCGTCGTAGGCGAAGTCGACCTTAATCACCGTATGCAATGGCGTTCTCTCGGCGACTTCAAAGCCGAACTCCCCCGCCACCGACCTTAATCGAACAACATGACTCAGGCCAACAATTGTCGTTCGCCTGGATAATTTGTTGGTAACCGAAGAGCAGTACGGGTTTTTCGACTCCCTTTACTCGACTCTTGCCACTCCTGTACCATCCTTCGTAACTCTTTATTGAGAAACAGCATCTGTTGACTGATGTCCTATTGCGAGAATATTATCGACGTGCTTCTGGTGAGAGTGAATTGATTATCGAAAAATTCAGATCGAATGATCTATAGCTGTTGGAGTTCACGACAAGCCATTTTATAGTCGGGAATTCTACTGTGATAATCGGTCTGTGACATGCCGCAATGAAGCTGTTATTTATTTGCAATGTTTATTGCGCATAGCAAATTAACGTCAACCGAACTGGAATTCACTCTCGAGAGAATTTTCTTCGAGAGAATCTAGTTTAATTCAACAACGTGTTGCTTTGCTAACAACGTGCAATTGGAAATCTCCCACAGCAGATGATTCGTACAACAGTAAAGGGGGAGCCTCCTTACTTCTTAGTGCAACGGTTCTTTTCAGTACGACAGTTCTCTGTACTATAACTCTGGGTCCTCATTGATGTTTCCGGAACAAACCGATCTTTACGGTCACCCTGGCCCAGTTGGTCTGCTGACGTCTTGCATAGCCTTGGCGTTTCTGTGAGAGATTACGAAATTGACAACCATCGCCTTCACCCTCATCATTAATTACTCGAACGATGCCTGGATTATGACTTGTCCTCGTTTCTTGATCCACGTGAAATGTAAGTGAAATTTTATATTGGGGATGCCCGGTTTTTGATCCAATTGGAATGAAGCGACACAGTCCCGAGAAGATTCTCTCAAAGCTTCGGGAAGCGAATGTACTTATTAGTGAAGGGCCAGAATATTCCACAAGTCGTTGTTCTGGTTTTCAATCTTATCCCCAATAGCCAAAGCGTCAGCGGCTAGCGAGAAGTGGGTAGAATCAACAAACCACAGTCACGGAACCCGTACTGTAGTCGTCCCTGACAAAAATAGTTTGTTCTTTCGTATTAGGGTTTTCATCATTGTACAGCTTTATAAAATTCGCAAGGTTTTTGTATTGATGTATCTAAAACCTTGCAAATATTTTACGAAAGTTGACTCATGAAGCCG